>JBGVFO010000215.1:0-16983 GCA_045121195.1 Eubacteriales bacterium | reverse complement strand
CGAGGAAGAGGTGACACCTTCGATTATATCACACGCCTCGGTAAAACCTCCCATGAAATTTTTGTGTAAAAAAACGGACAAATTCACCTTGTAAATTCCAGCATTACCATAAAAACCCAGTTTGGAAGTATTTGCTTGTAGACTCTGCTTTTCACATATGTTATCATATAGATAGAGTTGAAAAGAATACATAGGAAAGGTGAATTTATGAAAAAGAAACACTTCCGTCCACAGTCGCTCACCGTCTCTTCGCAAGCGTTGTCCGTTTTACTTTTTGGCGCTCTCGTTATTTTTCTCCAGCTTGGTTACATAGCCTTCGATATTTTTTCGGGCACTGTCGCGGAGCGGTTTTATGCCGTTCAGCTATACCGCTCCTGTTTTGATTACATCTTGTTGGAGATCGCAATTCTCGTTGGCGGCGCCTTCCTCTTTGACGTGGTCGTAAAGGATGCAGACACCGCCGGATAGATTACAATCAGTCCTGCGTTACGCCGAAGCGATACAGCATCTGCGCCGCCTCCTCTCGGGTTACGGTCGCGTTCGCGTCAATATAACCCTTCTCGTCTGTCAGGATCCCTGCCGCAGTCATTGAATAGACCGCATCCCGCGCCCATACGGGAACGGTGTCGGCATCCGCAAAGAGAGGCTTGATAACGGGAAGCTCCATCTCTTTCAGTTTGTACAACATCACCGCCGCCTCGTAACGGGTGATCTTGTCGTTGGGACAAAAGACCAACGCATTTTCCTCATTCAAACGGCCGCATACGTATCCCAGCTTCTGCGCTTCGGCAACATAGCCGCGAAATTCCGACGGGATCTCGCTATCGTCCGCAAACACGGTTGCCTCATCGCTCAAAGTGCTCCGAATCCCCATAGTCTTCATTGCCATCACTAAAAATTCCGCTCTCGTCACCTCTTCATCCGGATAAAAATAATACGTTCCATTCAGCTCGGAGGATGCCATGATCCCGCGCTCGGTCATCGCAATAGCGGCAACGTGAGATTCCCGTTCCATAAGGTCGCTGTAAACCAAGGTGGTCTTGGGCTGCGTTACGTTAAGTGTCACCTGTAGCGGCTTGGAATAGTTTCCGTATTGGTCTACGGCAACGTATCGGAAGCTATCGGCTCCCGTAAAGCCGTTTACTGGAATATACTGATACGCCCCCTCATCCGAATCGGCAATAAGCAGACCGCTTTTCGGATAGCTGATCACCTGAAAGGTCAACTCGTCACCGTCAGGATCATACGCGTCCATTCTTCCGAAAACGCTAATATTCTTATAAGTGCTGACGGAAGCAACCGCCTCGGCAACCGAGGAAACTACGGGGGGTCTGTTTTCATATTCCAGACAGTAGACCGCGCACTCCATATCGTATGCACCGTGATTGGTGGAAAATCGGAACGCGCTATCCGTGATCTCCTCATTCATAAAGGAAAAGGTCATATAGGGGATATTGGCACGGGATATTGTCTGCCCGACCGTGACCTCGTTCCCTCCGAAATACAAAATCCCGTCCGCCCGTTCGGGAAGACTTGTCACCGTAATGGAGCTTATGGCAGACACGTTCAAGGCACGCTCAAAGTCCTCCGCCTCGAATTCCACCTCTGCGCCAACAAGTCCCGCCTTTGCCATCGGACTCTGTTCCGCAAGAACAGCAAGCGCAGGAGACACCAGCGGATCACCCGCATCCTCTGCCAAGCACACGTGGGAACAACACAGCAACGTCACCGTGACCGTCAAAACAAGAAACCATTTTACAAATTTCATACTTGCTTCTCCTTTGTTTCTTCGACTGAAATCTGTTACATTATATACAGATTCCGATTGATATATGACTTTACGAAAAAACGGCAAAAAATATGATACTTCTCCTCAGATTCTTCTTGATTCGACAGGAAAAGTATGATAAAATAGCAAGTATGAGAGGCGGTGATCGCGTGGAGCTTTTAATCAATGAAAAACAAAATGGCAAGAGCATCCTTGAAATCCTTCGAGGGGAGCTTGCCTTTTCTTCATCCTCTATCACCTTCCTGAAGCACCGCGAAGACGGAATTCTTCTTAACGGAGAACACGTTACCGTGCGAAAAACGGTCGCCACGGGGGACAAGCTTTCTCTCCATTACGAAGACACCGAGGAAAGCCTCAATGAATCGCTCCTCCCCGTCAAGCTTCCCCTCGAAATAATTTACAGTGATCGGGACATAATGATAGTGAATAAGCCGCCGTATATGCCGACGCATCCCTCTCACGATCACCAATGCGATACCCTGGCAAACGCCCTCGCCTTCCATTTCAAGAGCCGAAAAACGCCCTTCGTTTTCCGCGCCATCAACCGTCTGGACAGTCAAACCAGCGGACTCGTTATGATTGCCCGAAACAAGATCTCCGCGCAACGGTTATCCGAGGATATGCGCGCGGGCAAGATCCGAAAGAGCTACTTTGCCGTTCTGCACGGCAGTCTTCAACCGCCCGAAGGAAGGATCAACGCGCCGATCAAACGGGCGGAAGACAGTAAAATGCTGCGAATCGTGTGCGAGGACGGCGCGCCGTCCCTAACGCAATATAAGACGATCGTCGCCAACGAAATGTATTCCGCCGTCTATGCCGCGCCGATCACAGGGCGAACGCATCAGCTTCGCGTTCATTTTTCAAGCAAAGGAAATCGCATCTGCGGAGATACACTTTACGGATACCCTTGTGAATATATCAACAGACAAGCGCTTCACGCGTTCCGTCTGGAGTTTCCGCATCCGTCAAGCGGCGAGCCTATGTGCATATATGCGCCGCTTCCCGACGATATGAAAGCACTTTGTCAAAGCGTATTCAGCTTTGCGGATCAAGAAAAACTGAAACAGCAAAAAGGATTATATTATGACCAACAGTCCTCGCCCCTCTCATAAGATCAAAGAAGAAAAGAAGGACCTTCCTCCCGTTTTCAGCTTCGTTCTGCTCGGGCTCGCCCTTCTTTCCTTTTTCTTGGTCATCATCGCAAGAAATAATGTGCGTTTCGCCGTCTTTTTCAACCGTCGGATCAGCGCCGCCGTTCGCGCGGTGCTTGCCTTTATAACAAATATTTTCCCGTTCTCGCTCGCGGAGCTTCTGATCCTTTTGATCCCCGTTATCCTTCTGCTTCTGATCGCGTATGCCATCCACGGGAAAACAAAGACCTGGAAAAGCGTCCTCATCTATACCGTGACGCTTCTCTCTATTGTATCCTTGATCTTTACGATTTTCGTGTTCGCCTACGGAATCGGCTATTACGTTCCTACACTCGATGAGCAGCTTGGTCTGGATTCGCGCCCCGTTTCAACCACGGAGCTAAAGGAAACTGCCCTTTGGCTGGCAAAGGAATTGGAGCGATTCGACAATACCTTTCAACGGTTTTCCACCGGCTCTACCGCTATGCCGTATTCCCTCTCCGAAATGAGCGACAAGCTGATGGTTTCCTATAAAACGATCAGCAGTGAATATCCGTTTATTCAAGATCTTGACAGTCGGATCAAGCCCGTGATGGCAAGCGTAGCTATGTCGCACACCCATTTTACGGGCGTCTACACCTTTTTCACGGGTGAGGCGAATCTCAACGTGGATTTCCCCGACTATACGCTTCCCTTTACTGCGGCGCACGAATTCGCCCATCAACGCGGCATCGCCCGTGAAAACGAGGCGAATTTTATGGCGTTTCTTGTATGCACGACGTCGGAGGATCCTTATCTGCAATATAGCGGGTATCTGAATCTGTACGAATACGTTGCTTCCGCTCTGTATTCCGCCGATCCCACCTTGTATTCCGAGGTGTATTCTACCGTTCCCACATATGCCAAGCAGGAAATGCGAGCCTACTCCGCCTTCTACGAACAGTATCGGGACTCCGAGGCAGGACAGATCGGAAGCGCCATCAACAATGCATTTCTGCAAGCAAACGGGAATAAGGAAGGAACCAAAAGCTACGGTATGGTGGTAGATCTTGCCGTTGCATACTATCGAGCACACATAGCGGGCGAACCTTCCTCACCGTAAATTCGTATACTGATAATGGAAAAGGCTTTTTCGTTTTATCATCGACAGAATGCGTGCTGTTTCGTCCCTTCTCACCACTGTGTAAAATTAGCAAAAAATTTATCGAAAACCTATTTCCTTTTTATGAACATTATGTTATAATTATATATATATCTACAACTCTGAAAAAGGAGTCGCAAAATGTTTGAAGTATCTGATACTGCCCGCAAGGACAGGATTGTTATAAACGGCGGTCATCCGTTATACGGCGACGTATACATTGACGGAATGAAAAATGCCGCTCTCCCCATCGTATTTGCTACCATTCTTACGAAAAGCAAATGTATTATTGAAAATCTTCCTACGGTAAGTGACGTAATGCTTTCCTTGGAGATTTTGCGTGAAATGGGAGCCAAGGTCCGCAAGATCTCTCCCACCACGATGGAGATCGACACCGCCCCCCTTCGATTTGAAGCCGCCCCCTACGATCTCGTAGGTAAGATGCGCGCATCCACCTATCTGCTGGGCGCACAGCTCGGTCGCTTCGGAAAAGCAATGGTTGGTTGGCCGGGTGGCTGTGATTTCGGCGTCCGCCCCATTGATCTTCACATCAAGGGCTTCGAGGCGCTCGGTGCCACAGTTGCGATCGAAAACGGATACATAAATGCCTCCGCTGATCACGATCTTCTCGGTAACACCGTCTATTTTGATATTGCGTCGGTCGGTGCCACCGTCAACGTAATGCTTGCCGCGGTTCTCGCGGAGGGCGTCACGATTATCGAAAACGCCGCACGCGAGCCTCACATCGTTGACCTTGCCAACTTCTTCAATACCTGCGGCGCCAACATCAGCGGTGCCGGTACCAGTGTAATCAAGATTCGCGGTGTCAAGGAGCTTCACGGTTGCAGTTATACCATCATTCCCGACATGATCGAGGCGGGTACCTTTATGGTCGCCGTCGCCGCCACAGGAGGACGGGTCAATATCCGCAACGTGATCCCCAAGCATATGGAAACGGTTTCCACCAAGCTTGAGGAAATGGGCGTGACCATTGAGGAGCATGACGATTTCATTACCGTAACCGCCGACAAAAAAACGAACGGCGTTACCATACGAACCCTTCCTTATCCCGGCTTCCCCACCGATATGCATCCGCAGTTTGCTGCCGCGCTCTGCTTCTCCGAGGGAACCAGCCTGATCTCTGAGGGCATATGGGAAAACCGTTTCAAGTATACCGAGGAGCTTCGCAAGATGGGCGCCAATATTCAGGTACAAGGCAAGACGGCAACCATCACGGGTGGCGCTAAAATGACAGGCGCGCGTCTGAAGGCTGTCGACCTTCGCGGCGGAGCCGCCGTGCTGATCGCCGCGCTTGCCGCAGAGGGCACCTCCGAGATCACGGAAACGGAAATTATTGAACGTGGCTATTACAACGTCGTCGGAAAATTCCGCGCGCTTGGCGCCGATATTCTGACCGAATCGGATGAGCCCGCACAAAAAAACACGCTTTGACGCGCTTTCGGACTGTCCTTGTTCCCGCAAGGACAGTCCCTTTTATAGGCTAAACAGAAACCGAAAGGACCGTCTATGAAATCACTCCTGCAATACTTAAAGGCTTATAAAAAAGAGGTTGTTCTCAGCCCCCTCTTCAAGCTTCTCGAGGCAATCTTTGAGTTATTCGTTCCCCTTGTGGTCGCCGCGATCATTGACGTGGGAATCAAAGAGAATAACACCTCTTACATCGCCGCTTGCTGCGGCATTATGATCCTGCTCGGTGTCATCGGGCTGATCTGCGCCATCAGCGCGCAATTCTTTGCCGCCCGCGCCGCGGTTGGCTTCTCTGCAAAAATCAAGCAGGTCCTGTTTGATCATATCCAAAAATTCTCATACACCGACCTTGATACCCTTGGCACCTCCTCCCTGATCACCAACATGACCAGCGACGTCAATCAGGTGCAAACCGGCGTCAATCTGGTGCTTCGCCTGTTTTTGCGCTCACCCGTTATCGTGTTTGGCGCTATGATCATGGCGTTTACGATCGACGTCAAGTCGGCAATTCCCTTTGTCGTTCTGATCCCCGCGCTTTCCGTGGTGGTCTTCGGCATTATGCTGATCACGATTCCCCTGTATAAAAAGGTACAGCAAAGGCTGGACAAGCTTCTCGGCATTACCCGAGAGAATCTGAACGGCGTTCGCGTCATTCGCGCCTTCAATCGCAGAGATGCTGAGGTGGAAGCCTTCCGAGAAGCCAATCAGTCGCTGAACGCTATTCAGGTTTTCGTTGGCAAGATCTCGGCGTTGATGAATCCCCTCACCTTTATTCTGGTGAACGGCGCGATCATCATACTGATTCGGAACGGTGCGTTCCAGGTAAACACGGGCGTCATCTCGCAGGGTGAACTGATCGCCCTTTACAACTATATGTCCCAGATCCTTGTTGAGCTTGTTAAGCTGGCAAATCTTATTATCACCATTACTAAGGCGACCGCCAGCGGAAATCGAATTCAAGCAGTTCTTAATGAGGTACCCGAAAAACACAAGCAAACGGATTTCGATGAGGATAAGACCGACGCCTGTGCCATCCACTTTGAAAACGTTTCTATGACGTACAAGCATGCGGGCGCGGAGTCCTTATCCAACATTTCCTTTTCCGTTGCCCACGGACAAACTCTCGGCATAATCGGCTCTACCGGCTCTGGAAAATCCACGCTTGTCAATCTTATCCCCCGCTTTTATCCCGCGACCGACGGACAGATTACCGTTGACGGTAAGCCCATTGACAGCTACACCGAGCAGGAGCTTCGTGATAAGATCGGTGTTGTAGCGCAGAAAAACGTACTGTTCAAGGGAACCGTTCGTTCCAATCTCTGTTGGGGCGACAGTACCGCAGACGAGGCGGTACTGACGGAAGCGCTGACCGCGGCACAAGCCTATGATTTCGTCATGGACAAGCCTGGCGGACTTGACGCCGAGGTGGAGCAAGGCGGAAAGAACTTTTCGGGCGGTCAGCGGCAGCGGCTTTGTATTGCCCGCGCCCTTGTCAAGCGTCCCGACATTCTGATCCTTGACGACAGCTCCTCGGCACTCGATTTCGCCACCGACGCCTCGCTTCGCAAGGCGATTCGCGCACTCCCCTATCACCCTACCACGGTAATCGTTTCCCAGCGCACCGCCTCCATTATGCACGCTGACGTCATCGTCGTTCTGGACGACGGCGAGCTGGCAGGCGTTGGAACCCATGACGAGCTGATGCAAAGCTGTCCCGTTTACCTGGAGATCTATCAATCTCAATTCTCCGAGAATGGAGGTGAGAGTAAATGAAAGCCAAAAATAACGGTAGCATCCGTAAGGTTTTAACCTACATTCGCCCTCATATGGGCTGGTTTGTTCTCTCGCTTTTGTTTGCGGCAATGGGCGTCGCTATGTCGCTCTATATCCCCATCCTGATCGGTGACGCCATTGACTTGATTCCCGATATGGGATCGGTTCTGTTTGATCAGGTTTTCGCGGTGCTTTTGCGTATCGGCGTTTGCATTGCCATCGGCGCCGCCGCGCAGTGGCTGATGAACGTATGCAACAACAGAATCGCGTATCGGGTTGTCCAAAGCGTCCGAAACGAAGCCTTTGAGAAGCTGCAAAAGCTCCCCATCGGCTATATGGATTCTCACCGAACGGGAGAAACGGTCAGCAAGATCATCACCGACGTAGAACAGTTCGCCGACGGACTTTTGATGGGCTTTTCTCAGTTTTTCACGGGAATTCTTACCATTGTCGGCACATTAGGATTTATGCTGTCCCTGAACGTAAAAATCACGTTGGTAGTGGTCCTGGTCACGCCGCTTTCCCTGTTCGTCGCCGCGTTTATTGCCAAGAGCACCCACAATATGTTCATCGAGCAATCCAAGACACGCGCCGAGCAGACCGCATTTATTGATGAGATCATCAGCAATCAGAAAACGGTAAAGGCTTTCAACCACGAAGATGAGGCAAGCGAGGAGTTTGCCGAGGTCAATGAGCGGCTTCGCAAATGCTCCCTCAAGGCAACCTTCTTCTCGTCCTTGACCAATCCGTCTACCCGCTTTATCAACAGCATCGTTTATACGGGCGTTGCTTTGGTGGGGGCGCTGACCTGTCTTGGCGAGGGTGAGGCGGCACTTACGGTTGGCGGACTGTCCTGCTTCCTTAGCTATGCCAATCAATATACAAAGCCCTTTAACGAGATCTCAGGCGTTGTCACCGAGCTGCAAAACGCGCTCGCCTGCGCCTCCCGTGTCTTCGAGCTGATCGACGAGCCTGCGCAAACGCCCGACAAGCCCGACGCGCTTGTCATTTCGGATTGCAACGAGGGCATTCAATTTTCAGACGTTTCCTTCTCCTACACCTCCGAGCAACGGCTGATCGAGCACCTGAATCTTGACATTCACAAGGGTCAGCGTATTGCCATCGTAGGCCCTACGGGGTGCGGAAAAACGACCCTCATCAATCTGTTAATGCGCTTTTACGACGTTTGCGACGGAGGCATTGCCATCGACGGAACCGATATTCGCGATATTACGCGAAACAGTCTGCGTTCCTCCTGTGGTATGGTGCTTCAGGACACCTGGCTTCGCTCTGGCACCATTCGGGAGAATATCACCTTTGGCAAGCCCGACGCCACCGACGAAGAAATTATAGCCGCCGCAAAGCTTTCTCACGCCCATAGCTTTATCAAGCGTTTGCCGCAGGGCTATGATACCGTCATCGGCGAGGGCGGCGGCATGCTGTCGCAAGGGCAAAAGCAGTTGCTCTGTATCACGCGCGTGATGCTCTGCCTGCCTCCCCTTCTTATTCTTGACGAGGCCACCTCGTCCATCGATACCCGTACCGAAATGCGGATCCAGAGCGCCTTTTCGGAAATGATGAAGGGACGCACCTCCTTTATTGTGGCTCACCGTCTTTCCACCATCAAGGAGGCGGACGTGATCCTCGTTATGAAGGACGGAAACATCATCGAGCAAGGCTCTCACGAGGAACTGCTCAAACAGGGCGGTTTCTATCATACCCTGTATTACAGTCAGTTTGAACACTAAAAAGGTCGGCGAGTTAAGGCTCGCCGACCTTTTTACAATTACACAAAATAAGAAGTTAACCCCGCTGAAATCAACCGCCCTGCGAAGATGCACACCCCTTCAATTCCTAGTTGAATACCCCAGAACAAAAACTTTGGAACCCAAAAGTCTTTGCAAAATCCAGCAACAACGGAAAGCGGAAAGCAAAAGAAAACCAAGGCAGGAAAAATGACCAAAAGCCAAACCGCGTAGTGTTGCACGGGAAATGCCGACAAAAGAAAGACACACAGATAAAATGGTGAAGCGATAAGGAGCGCCATCTTCAGAACCTTTTTTCGCACATCATCGTACATAAACGGACGCATCATCATAACTTTTGCCCTTATGGAGTTCCTTCTGCTCAAAAGAGTGAGAAAACAAAACGCCAAGAAAATGCCAAGAAACACCAGCACAAACCACCAATTGATCGAAAGCCAAAAAATCATCAACAAGGCAAGGGCCGTAAAGAAAACGATAAATGCCCAAATCTCTGATATAAGCACCTCGCCTTTTTTCAACCTCTTTTTGTTCAGATAGTTCATGTGGACCTTCCTTTCTTCAAAATCAGGCAAATAAGCCCTTCAGTTTCTGACGAATCCGAAAGACGGCATTGTCAATGGACTTCTCGGTCTTTCCAAGCGCCTCCGCAATCTCGCGTGAGGAGCAGCCGGAAACGTAGTACTTCCAGACCTTATTTTCAAATTCGGAAAGTACCGCTTTGATCTTCTTGTTTAATTCCCGCATTTCCTCCCGACGGATGATCTCGTTTGACGGATCCTCACCCGCCTCCATCTCACCGAGGAGCCACGCTTCGCGGTCGAGGGACAGCGCTTCTGCATTTCGCCGCTTTTTCAGTACACGAAGCTGTGTAATCAAAAAGTTGTTCATGCAGATCTTAGCGTACAAACCAAAGCTCACGTCTGTCTGCGAGAGATCGTATGAAAGTGTGGAATTATAGAAGGCAACGGTCAGCTCCTGCCGAAAATCCTCCACGTCCTGCGAAGAAACGCCGTTGTTGGAAAAACGGGTAGCAAACGAAGAGATCAACGGCTCGTATAGCTCAAGCAGCTCCTCAAATGCCTCCTGATCCGCCTTGCGAACCTGTAAAATAAGATTTCTTACAATATCATCGTATGAGTCAAACATCCGGCGCCCCCATCAAGAGAAGAGATAGCTCATCTGTCCCGTCAGAAGTGCCACAGTTCCGCGGTAGACCACGTCGGGACGCTCCATATAATGCTCCTTCAAGCGCTCCACGCGGTTTTCCGTGTCTACTACAATGGTAGTTTCAAAGATCTTTTCCTTCTTCTCATACAGCGAGCAGGTCAGGTCAAATCTGCCGTCCGATCGACGCATTGACGAGCATCGTGCCTCAATGCCCCGCTTCTTAAAATCCAGATAACGGAACGCCGCCTCAAGGCTCTTATCAAGGATCGTCGTCAAAATATCACTGCGGAGCTCTCTGGCAACAAGACTGCCCTTTTTGGTAACCGAATAATATTTTTCGCCGTCCACCTCGGTATACTCGATCAGATCGGATTCGAGGAGCTCATCAAAGCTTTCCGCAAAATCCAAATACAGCACGTAATCGGTCTGCATAACGATATCGTTGATCGAAACGAAATCGAGAGGATAGTTGATATTCTCCATCAAAAACAACACAAAGATCTTAACGTTCCTTTTGGCAATGATTCTTGCGCCCATTCTTTTATCGCCTTTCAAAAATAACAAACTGAAGTTTAATTATTTTACCATAATTCTATGTTTTTTTCAATAGCTTTATTGCAATTTCGAGAAAATTGTGGTATACTGTTCCTAATCATTATTTTTACGAGGTGTCCCTATGGTCAATATTGCAATTCTCGGCTTCGGCGTAGTGGGAAGCGGAACGGCAGAGGTTCTCACGAAAAACCTTTCGCTGATCGAAGAACGAATCCACAAAAATCTGAACATCAAATATATTCTCGATCTCAGGGATTTTCCCGAAAGCCCCTTTGGGCATCTGGTAATCCACGATTTTAATCAGATCCTTGAGGACCCCGAGGTTTCCATCGTTGCGGAAATGATGGGCGGGTCTCATCCTGCTTACGATTTTTCTCTTGCCTGCCTTCGTGCGGGAAAGAGTGTCGTTACCTCCAATAAAGAGGTAGTAGCAACCTTTGGCGACGAGCTTCTTGCCGAAGCAAAGGCGCATGGCGTTCGTTATCTCTTTGAGGCAAGCGTTGGTGGCGGCATCCCGATCCTTCGCCCCCTCACAAACGATCTGTCCGCCAATACCATCCTCTCCATCGACGGCATTCTGAACGGAACGACCAATTATATTCTCACCCAAATGAGAACGGCAAATACCGACTTCGCCGTGGCGCTGAAATCGGCGCAGGAAAAGGGATATGCCGAAGCAAATCCCTCGGCTGACATCGAAGGCGTCGACGCCGCTCGCAAGATCACCATTCTTGCCGCGCTTTCGTACGGAACACTTCTTGATCCCAACAAGATCTACACAGAAGGCATCACAAGGATCACCACGGAGGATATGGAGATTGCCCGTCTTCTTGGATACGCCATCAAGCTGATCGGGCACTGTGAAAAGCAGGGCGATAACGTGCTGGCAATGGTAAGTCCGCGTTTGGTTCCCCTTTCCAATCCTCTCTACACCATTGACGACGTATTTAACGGAATTCTTGTGGAAACCGATATGCTAGGAACCACCCTATTCTACGGAAAGGGTGCGGGCAAGCTTCCTACAGCAAGTGCCGTTGTCGGAGATATTATCGATATTGCCAAGAATCCGAAAAATGATCCCGCGGCGCCCCTTTTCACAAAGGACGAAAAAATGGCAAGCTTCGGCGATTCCGTTTGCCGAAATCTTTTGGTGATTTCTGCGGCAGACTCGGCCACCGTTGCGGATGTTGCCGAACGGACCGAGCATATTGGAGAAAAGCTTGCGATCGTAACAAAGCCGATCTCGGAAGCGGCTTGTGCCGATCTGTGTAACGCTTTGGGCTGCAATCTCGTTTCCAGAATCCGCATACTGTAATCCCCCCGTATAACGGAGGATCTCATTTTTGGCAAAGCCTCTTTTGACCCCCGCCATAGTGGTGGGGGGTTCGTTATAAAAAAAGCCATCCGCAGAAGATGCGGATGACCTTTCTTGGTGGAGACAACTGGAATCGAACCAGTGACCCCATGCATGTCAAGCATGTACTCTAACCAGCTGAGCTATGCCTCCATCGATTCGACTTGGCTATTATATCACAGTTCTTTGCAAATTGCAAGAGGTTTTTGAAATTTATTTTGAAAAATTACTGCGACCGCGTCAGCGGTCGCAGTTTTTCGTTTTATCTGAAAATGACGCCGTTTTCCTTCAAAGCCTTCTGAAGCGTAGGAACGTCAAGCGCGCTCACCGCGCATCCATTCTTCACGCAAAGGGCAGCGGCAACGCCTGCGGCCTCTCCGGTCATTGCGGCAACGGGAATCACGCGGGTGATCTCCCATCCCTCGTCCTCGGCGCTGATAATGCGCCCTGCGGCGAGAAGATTATCAAAATTACTATTATACAGACAACGGTAAGGAATCTGGAAATGCTTGCCCGCCTTTCGGAAATCGCCGCATGAGCCAATGGCATCCTCAAATTTCACATCAAGCTCGGTTCCCATAAACACATAGTCGCCTTCGATGCGGCAAATCTTTCGATACTGAGGCATAGTAGGAAGATCCATAAAATCGCGAGAGAAACGATCATCGTTTTCAATCTTCTCAAGCATACGACGCTTTCCTTCCTTAATAAACCAAGTCACGTCGGCAGAGGTGGTTCCCCTCACCATCGGCATCCCCTCAGGATGTCCTTGCCCGAGCAAATTGCTTCCCGAGGAGATCCATCGACGGAAGGCTTTGATATCCCCCGTTTCAACAAATTTCTTTGCACTTTCATAGGTAAAGCCGTGTGCCACGTACGACAGGTAGTTCAAGCCGTCCACGGTGGGAACGCCAGCACGCTTCATAACCACAGCCGTTCCCGTAGCATCGATCACATATTTGGCGCCGTAATACTCGGTGCCGCCGACCGTTTCAACAATAACGCCGTTACAGTGTCCGCCCTCCATATCTGGATAGGTGGCAAGCGCATCAAACAGCACCTCTACGCCGTTCTCTTCCATATAGCGGTCAAGCGCCAGCATAAAGAGGGTAGGAGAAAAGCGACTGGTATAGCGTGTTTTCTCATTTTTGTTAGGTCCTTCTCCGCCCCATTGCTCGGGGATAGAATCGAATCCGTATTTGGCGGTAAGCTTGATCAGCTCCTCACCAATCGCCGCGATCATTTGATTTCCCTCGCCGTCACAAAGAGGCTCGTACCAGCTGATAAGACCGATGGTCGCAAGACCGCCGAGGTTCACGGTCTTTTCAAGAAGAAGCACCGACGCGCCCCTTCTTGCCGCAGCAACAGAAGCGGCGATTCCCGCGATTCCTCCACCTACGACAACAATATCATAGTCCTTTTTTATAACAAACTCCGTCTGCATATAAAGCCTCCTTGCAGCATTCAATTTCACTAGTCTTATTCTATCACAAAATCCAAATTTTGTCTATACGTTCAGCAAAAAAAAGGTCGCCATTTTGCATAGCAACCTTCTTTATGTTCTGCGAAACGTTTTAATTAAAGGTACTTCTTGATAACGTCAGAAGCCTCTTCAACAGGAATCGAGGAGGTGAAGGTAACCTTGGTGGTCAGTCCCTCAAGAAGCTTGTCAAGAGCAACGATCATCTTCTCAAACTCTGCCATATCGTTCTTGCAGATCTTGAGTGCCGAGTCAACGAACAGATCCGTTACGTCGTGATTGCTTGCCAGAATACCTGCGATGAACGCAAACAGCGCGTGTGCGTCCTCAATGCAGTACTCCTCTGTATTTATCAATCTTGCCTGATACTTAATATCAAAGCGGAGTTTTGTTCCCTTTTCAATACATACAACGTCGCCGTGAGATGCGTCAACGGCCTCGTTTACCATACTGATAAGCGTCTTTGTTTTTCCTGTTCCCTTTACACCGATAATTAATTTCAACATTTGGGATACCTCCGTTTTCTTTCCCCAATTTCTTGGTTGGTTATATTATACAACACCAGATATGAAAAATCAATAGCTTTTCAAAAAATATTCCAAAAATTTTATGCAAGAATTACTTGATTCTCTTTTGAAGCGCCTCGCGCGCCTCCTCGTAGCCGGGCTTGCCCAGAAGAGCGAACATATTTTTCTTGTACGCCTCTACGCCGGGCTGATCAAAGGGGTTCACGCCGAGAACGTATCCCGAGATCGCGCAAGCAAGCTCGAAGAAGTAAATCAGGTAGCCGAGAGAATGCTCACTCTTATCCTCAAGATCAAGAACGATATTGGGAACACCGCCGTCCACGTGCGCGAGAAGCGTTCCCTGCATCGCGGTCTTGTTGACCTTGTTCAGATCCATTCCCGCAAGGAAGTTCAATCCGTCCACATTCTCCTTATCAAAGGGGATCTCGAGGGTGTAGCCGGTATTTTCAATATTGAGAACCGTCTCGAAAATATTGCGAACGCCGTCCTGAATATACTGACCGAGAGAGTGAAGATCGGTGGAGAAGATAACCGAAGAGGGATAAATTCCTCTCTGGTCCTTACCCTCGCTCTCGCCGAAGAGCTGCTTCCACCACTCGTTCATCATCTGGTTGGAGGGCTCGTAGCCAACAAGGATCTCGGTGGTCTTACCCTTGCGATAAAGAATATTACGCATAGCGGCGTACTTATAGCAATCATTCTTGCGAATATCGGGATCACCGTATGCGTTTGCCGCATCCTGCGCGCCCTTCATCAGCGCGTCAACATCAATGCCTGCAACGGCGATAGGAAGAAGTCCTACCGCGGTGAGAACCGAGAACCGGCCGCCCACGTCATCCGGAACGACAAAGGTTTCGTAGCCTCTCTCGTCGGAGAACTTCTTAAGCGTTCCGCGTGCCTTGTCGGTGGTGACGAAGATGCGCTCGCGAGCGCCCTCTGCGCCGTACTTCTTTTCCAGAAGCTCACGGAATACACGGAAGGCAACGGCAGGCTCTGTGGTCGTTCCCGACTTGGAGATCACGTTGATACAAACGTCTCTGCCCTCACAAATGGAAAGCAACTCGGAAAGCGCCTCTGCGCTGATATTACACCCCGAGAAATAGATGTCGGGAGTATCCTTCTTCAAATTGTTATACAAGGGAGAGCGAACGAACTCAATTGCCGCACGGGCGCCGAGATACGAGCCTCCGATGCCGATGACGATAAACACGTCGCAGAGCTTCTTGATCTTCTTCGCGCTTTCCTTAATGCGGGCAAACTCCTCTTTATCATAATCAAACGGAAGTGTGGTCCAGCCAAGGAAATCGTTGCCTGCCCCCGTCCTGCTCTTGAGCATCTCGTGGGCTGCCGTCACCATAGGCTGAAGATTGTCATACTCCGCGTCGTGGATAAATCCGTTTACGTAATTTTCATTCAGTTTCAGTGTCATGGATCCTTTTTACCTCTTTTTAAGAAATCGAATTTCCTTTATTTTACTACATTCTCGCCTTATTTTCAATACCTTTTTCAAATTTATTTCATAAATATTCCCGCAAGGATCCGCTCCACCAAGCCCCAGAAGCTTATCTTGTCGATTGTTTCGGTTGTCAGAATCGGAACCTCGCCCAAGACCTCCCCATTTGACCGATAGATCACCTTGCCGACCTGCTCACCGACCTTAACGGGCGCCGCCAGATTTTCCTCCAGCTCCAACGCAAGCTCCACCTTTTTTTCGCCGCCCTTGGGCATAACGCAATCAAAGGCTTCGTAAGAAATGCCGCAGGTGTTCTCCACACCTCCCAGCACCTTGATCTCGTCAAGTGATTTCGCCTCGGCGTGATACAAGGAATAGTTCGCGAAGCCATAATCAAGGAGTTTGGTGGCGATCGCGTTTCGAATATCGCGGGTATCAGCCCCCATAACGACGCAGATCAGATGCATACCGTCACGCTTTGCCGTTGCGCTGACGCAAAACTTCGCTTTTGCGGTCGAGCCTGTCTTGAGTCCCGTAGCGTCCTTATAAAAGCGAACAAGACGGTTGGTATTGGTAAGACCAAAGGCGCCGTCACGGATGGTATCCATCCAAATCGAGCTGTATTTGAGAATCGTTTCATGCTTGATCAGAGCGCGGGACATCAGCGCGATATCGCGAGCGGAGGTCACGTGATTTTCCACCGTATCGTCAAGGCCGTTGGTATTTTCAAAGTGCGTATTGATCATTCCAAGCTCCTCGGCGCGCTTATTCATACGCTCTACGAAGGCTTCTTCGCTTCCCGCCACAAACTCGGCAAGAGCAACAGCGGCATCGTTTGCCGACGAGATCACCACGCTCTTGACCATATCCTCTACGCTCATCTGCTCCCCTTCCTCAAGGAAGATCTGGGAGCCGCCCATAGACGCGGCATTGGCACTTGTGCTTACCATATCGGTGAGCTTGATAGCGCCCGCGTCAATTGCCTCCATCACCAGCAGAAGGGTCATGATCTTGGTCACCGATGCGGGAGGCAACGCCTCGTCCGCGTTCTGCTCGTAAAGCACTGTACCCGTGGCGGCATCCATCAGGATGGCACTCTTACAGGCGAGATCCAGCGATACGGGTGACTGCGCCACGGCATCCTCTGTCGCATCTCCTGCTGTGGCAGGAATCGCAACTGCCGTCAGTAGCATAACACAAATGAGAATGATCGACAAAATTCTTACTTTCATAGTTCACTTCCTCCGATATTGATTCGGTAAACTATATGCAATCCTTTTAAGCAAATATACTAATGCTCCAAAAACAAAAAACACCGCCGAGCAAAACCATTAATTGGTATTGCTCGGCGGTACAATTA
>JBGVFO010000214.1:0-11102 GCA_045121195.1 Eubacteriales bacterium | reverse complement strand
TTTTATTGAGGACGATACTGGTGCGGGAATTAAGCTTTTGAACTATAAAGGGAACAACGTCGAGGTAATAATTCCTACGACTTTAAGCGGCAAACCAGTAACAACAATTGCTTCAAATGCGTTCAAAAATAAAACGGGTTTAAAAAGAATAAATTTCTCTAATGTAATCAATTTTGAATACAAAGCAATAAGTGGGTGCGAGTCCTTAGAAGAAATCGAGCTCTTAGGTGAAACAAATACCACCTTGGTATACATTTTTGGTGGGGAATCTAACATTCCTAATTCTTTAAAAGAAATAATTATTTCCGAGAACAGCACTACTTTTGGCGACTGGATATTCGATGAAATAGTTTCTACCACAAGAACATTTACTGTTTATGTAAATGCAAAAGTCGCAAAAGCTCCTAAAGATGCATTTTATGAATGCAACTCAATAGACAAACTATATTTTTCCAATACAATAACGACATTTGCCTCACGCGTGATTTGTGCAGTGCCTAATTTAACATATGTTGATTTGCCTGATAACCTTAAATCAGTGGGGATGAATAATTTTATAAGCTGCCCTAAATTGTTATATATTATTTATCCAATTTCTTTAGTTTCTTCTGATTATGGTGGATTATGTGCCAGCAACGCTGTTATTTTAGTGGAATCGGATTCGCGCCCATCTGGTTGGAGTTCCAGTGCATTTACTATTCACGAAGAAGAACTCAACATCTTTTATGGATTTGAAAAACTGGTAGAAACCGAAGATTTTCTGTATGCGTTGTGTAAAGTAGGTAGCACCAAGAGATGTGTGATTATTCAGCGGTATAATTCGAGCGCAGAATATCCCGAATTTATCGAAGGCTATCCTGTAACATTTACAAACAATAATTATACGAAATCTACACGATGATTGAAATGCAAACCATTTCAGTGTCAAAATAAGCCAAAAATCTCCGCAAGTGGTCAAACATGTGGTCAAGTGCGAAAAATGGGCTTGTTCAACCCTCGAAGCAGGGAATAACAAGCCCATTAGTTATGTTACGAAAACGTGAGATTTCAAGAGATTTTGCGAGAAAATAAAAGAAAATCGGAGGTTCGGTTGACCCTCCGATTTTGGTCTGATGTGACTGGCGTTGGCTCCGCCAACGCCGCTTGAACTTGCTTATTCCCATGCCACCCCAAGCTTTTGCAAACGAAAAAGGAGAATTTTTCGCGGATCCGGGTATGGCGAACAAAAAGGAGGAGAAAGCCTTTCAAAATCTCCGAAAAATAGTCTTTTTTTTGATCGGTTCTGTTGACATATTTTGGTTCCTGCTGTATAATATAACCCGTCAAAGGATACGGTTTCCGTCAACCGATATGCTTGACGGTTACGGCTTTCTTTTTGAGGGAGGGGTTATTATGAACAACGAAAACGGCATCTATGATTCTAAAGACTATAAGAAATCAAGATTTGCCTATAAAATGGAATGCACGTTTGAATACTTTGTGGCTCTGCTCATTGCCGACGCCTACCTTTCGAGCCTGCTCTCCGCAATAGGAATGCCCGACTCTCTGGTCGGTATCGTATCGTCTATCGGCTCGCTGGCGTTCTGTTTTCAGCTTCTTACCGCTATATTTGTTCAACGGGTCGACAATGTCAAACGGTTCTCAACCGTTATCCACTTTATCGGAAGACTCTTTTACGTGGTGCTCTACCTCATCCCGTTCTTCGATTTCATTCCCAAAGAGTATAAAGCGATCATCGCGGTCTTATGCATCGTTTTGGGGTATTTCGGCTACTACGTGGTTACGTCGATGATATACAAATGGGGCAACTCCTTTGTTCATCCCACAAAGCGTGCTACCTTCGCGGCGACAAAGGAGATGCTGTCGCTGGTCTGCGGAATGATATTCACCTTTACCATGGGGCAGCTTATCGATACCAAATACACCGTTGACGGACAGGTGACCGAGGCGGGCTTCGTTCTCATCGCCATAACCATTTCGATTGCCCTCATCCTTGACACCATATGCCTTTTGATCATGAAGCCCGAGGACGACCGCCACGAGCACGCGAAGATAGAGCCTATTAGCAAGGTCATAGGCGACCTCTTCAAGAACAAAGGCTACGTTTATCTCGTGATTCTTGACTGCCTGCACAAGGCGGCAATGTACACCATCACGGGCTTTATGGGAACCTTTAAGCTCAAGGAGCTTGCTATGTCCATAGGACTTGTCACCATCGTCAGCGTGATCGCAAACGGCGCGCGGCTCGCGGTTTCAAAGCCGATCGGAAGGTTTTCCGACAAGACCTCGTTTGCCACGGGCATCACGCTCGGACTTGCCATAATGGCGGCGGGTTACATATTTATCGTCTTTTCCACACCGCATCTGTGGTGGATGGTAGTGATTTATCAGGTGCTTTATAACATAAGCCTTGCGGCGACCAACCAGAATCTTCTGAACGCCACGTACAGCTACGTGGAAAAGGACCATTTCGTTCAGGCGGTGTCCATCAAGAACTGCCTTTCGGGTGTTCTTGGCTTCGTCGTATCGCTTGGCGCGAGTGCGATCCTGAAGGCGATACAGGAAAGCGAGATCGGAATGTTCACGCTGTTCGGCTTCGACCTTTACGCGCAGCAGGTGCTTGCCATCATCGCCTTCGTACTCACCGTCGTGGCTTTCCTCTTCGCTCAGCTCGTAGTAAGGAAGCAAAAAGTGATGGTACAGTAAGTCCTACCGTGTTTTATACGGAGGGTCTGCGGAGCCATTTTGGGTAAGACCAATAGGCCGGTGGTGCCATTCCACCGCCCTCCACTCATATAAAACATAACCATCAAAAAGAGCGACCGCAAGGTCGCTCTTCCTTTTTTATTTTGCAAAATGGTCCATCAGGCTGACCAGATTGTCGCTGATCCGCTTCATGGACGTCATCATTTCCACGTACGGATCCATATGATTGTCATAAATGCCCTTGTTATGGCAAAGGTTGGTGGTGTCGGTCTCGCCGTTGTAGATCTTCGTTACCGTCACCGTATCTCCGCTGACTGCCTCACCCGTGTCTACGTTGGTATAGATCGGCACCTCGGCCTCTCTGCTTGACGAAAGCAGGTAAACGTTGCCCGCTTCGTCGCCGTAGAGGGTCTGGTCATTGTCTCGGAAGCGGTACAGCACCCAGCCGAGGCAGTTATTGGATTCCAAAAGATTCAACACGTAGCTTTCATAGGAATTTGCTCTTTGCTGTTGCGTCGCGAACAGCCAGCAAGCGGTATTATGGTAATTGCCCAGGGGGTATCCGTTCATATCCACCGATTCCAGGGCGCGCATACCGAACTCGGTCACGATAAAGGGCAGTCCCGTGTATTTGAACATATACTCAATGGTATTGTTGATGGACGCATAGTTCTGCTTGCCATAGAGGTTCACCGTAAAGAGATCCAGATACTGACCCGCGGCACGGAGATAGCCCTCCTGCTTGGGGGTGTTGGATCGATTGCCCAGATACATATGATTGGGATCGTACCTGTCAATGGCGGAGGAGATCACCTTAAAATACGTGTTATAAACGAAGGCCAAAAACTCCTGATTCATCTCGGGCGTCACGTCGGCGGGGGAGGGATTGATCTCTCCTGTCTTGCGGCAAAGCCAGGTCCACGCGGTGGCGTACGAGAACGCGTTGACGGGCTCACCGTACGGAAGGGACAGATAACGCTCCAGATAATCGGCGGTGGCGGGGATCTCGTTGTCGCAGGTATAGCCCAGCAGGCCGGGATCGTTTTTATACAGCGATGCCTTGGCGCCGATCCTTTCATCCACGTAGATGGGAAAATCGGGATCAAACACGTTCATGGTGTTATGATAAAGGAACTCCGACGAGCCGCCCGTGGAAATGCCGAGGCCGAGGGAGCCCATATAGCTGCCGATGCCGCTCAGGCCCACGACGTAGGAAATCCCGTTTTGACCAAGCACCCGCGAACCCGTTTCGTCCACGCCGAACGCGCAATTCAAGCCGAAGTCGCGACGCATCTCGGTTGCCACACCCTCATAGAAGCCCTCCTCCGAGCCATACTTGAGGATAGAGGCTTCCTGCTGGTTCTTGGTGGCGCCGTGTGTCAGGGTATTGACGCCGAGGGCGTAGTAAGGATTGCCGTTGGGGTTTATGATATAGGTCTTACCGTCAATGATCTCGGTATGGAAGTAGCCGGTCGCTTTGCCCCGGATGCCCATATTGGTAATGCCGCCGTACTCATCGTACTGCGTCGTTTCGGTCATCTGATAGTTCTTTAGGGTATCCAGCGTTCTGACGTAAGAGTTGTTGGCGCTACCTACAAGAGGGTTATGCACCGAGTATTCGCCGTTTGCCGCATTGTTGTTGATCTGAGCCAAGCCAAGGGGCTCGTAGGTGTTGACATACAGCTTTTGATAATCGGTTTTGAACCATTCGTCCACCAGCTTCTCTGCGTAGCCCCATGGCTCATATCCTTGATTTCCCACCTTGTTGATGTCTATCTCGTAATTTAGGTTCAGATTGGAGGGATAGATCACGAGGCGGGGGGCATACTGACCGTCCTCGGCTTCCTTGGAATAGAAGGTACATTCTCTTGAGCCGTCATCCAGGATATTCTCGATACGGAATGCCACCTCGCCGTCAAGGAAATAGTCCTGAACGTACTCGGTCACGTCGATACGGCACCATGCTTTGCCGTTATATCTCATCTCCCCGATCTCGTAGAGCACCGCCGCCTTTCCGGCGGCGTTATTCTTGGTCAGATCCTTTTCGGTCCAGTCGGTATCCACGGCGCTGACCTTTGCCTCAATGCCGCCAAGCCCGTTCTCGTCTGTCGTAGGCGTTGCCTGCTTGGCGTGCAGCTCAAGCACGATCCGATAGGCGCCGTCGATAATATCTATCGCCTTCTCGGGGATCGTAAATTTGACGTATGCCTGCCTTGTATAGTTGGAGCTGTAATCGTTTCCGGAATTCTTGACGTCCATAATCGTTTCCGCGCCGTGGATCGACGTGTCGGATGCCTTCTGGAACCTACCGCCGACGTAAGTGTCGTCCGACGCCGACAGCTCGTATTGGTTTGCAAAATCCGCAACCGTCAGAACGGGATAGCCGTTCTTTACCACGCCCGAATACAGCAATTTTTGCGGCTTGCCGTATATCTTGATGCCGCTCCGCAATACATACGGGCGAACTACGACATAAACGTCTTGATCGGCGGAAACGCCCGTGATCGGAATCGCCGCAAGGTACTTCGCGTCAAAGTCCGCCGCGTTTACCGCCGTCACGCTTCCGTCCGCCGCCGTCTGCTTGACGCTCTCGTATACGTGATCGGAAGCCACCACGTCCTCGGTCGCAAGTACGCGTTTGCCGTCCTCTGCCAGACGGTAGACGGTATATCCAACCTCGCCGTAATTCTTTGCGGACAGGGTAGAGAGGAACCTGACGTCAAATTTGCCGTTTTCGATCTTGCTTGTCTGGTAGCCAAGATAGTCGGCGCCCGTCTCTCTGGTAAGACCGATGCGGTAATCGGAATCGTTGGTCACCGAAATATTCTTGAAATATACCGAATACCCGTAACGGGTATCGAAGAAACGCACGCGGGACCTTGTGATCTCGTTGCGCTGTGCCATCTGCAGGGCATAATGGCCTACCGACTCGTGGTTCACAAAGACCTCACAGCGCCTGTTGCCGGGGCTGACCACGAAACGAATGTTGAACCATTCGTTTAAGGGGAGCTTTGCGGACTCACTCAGACGCGCGCCCTCCGACGGCTTTGTGCAAAGGTAGCCTTCATCATCAATGCGGATGGAGCCGTATTGAGGCTCTGACGATCTGCCTTGCGTGATCCACGTCATAAAGGACATCGGATAGGTGCGGGGCGTCCTTCCGCCCGCCTCGCCCGACGGATAGCTCTCGAAAAACATATCCGCTTCAATATAGTACGCCTCGTAGTCCTTCAGCACGTTATTGGTATCTTCAATGAAATACGTACCGTTCGCCGATCGGATGCCCAGACATTTCTGCCCGTCGATCTCGTAAAGCTCTGTGCCGCTTCCTTTGATCAACGTGTATTCCGTGCTTCCGAGATTATCCAAGGCGTCCGCCATCTCGTCAAATTCGAGCTCCCACAGAATATCGTCCACGTTCTCAGCGTCCTCGTCGAGAGAGATGGCCGTCGCGGGGACAGAAAAAACGCTTCCGCCAAGCATCAGCACCGCCAATAGCAACGATAGCAAGGAAAGTTTCCGTTTTGTTTTCATCAGCTTCTTCCTTTCGGTAAAATCAGGACTGTTTTTTTCATTATAACATAGGGTGGGACAAAAAAGCAAGACCCCAAGGAAGGGAACCGAGTCAATCCCTACCGACTATGGTGAGGGAACAAAGGAGAATAACAAAGAAGAGCGACCTTGCGGTCGCTCTTTTTCTTTATTTCACGGCGGAGGGGGGATAGCCGTAGCGCCGCTTGAAGGCGAGGCTGAAGGAATAGATGGAGGAGTAGTTCAGCATGTCCGCGATCTGCGTCACCGAGAGCTGTCCCGCCTGCAGAAGGAGCATCGCCGTTTCCAGCCGCCTGTTCTGATAGTAGTCGGTCAGGGTGCCGCCCGTTACCCTCTTAAAAAGATTAGACGTATAGTTGTAGCTGTAATTGGATATCTCCGTAAGCTCGGCGAGGCTGTTGATGGTATAAATATGGTTGTCAACGTAGTTCATCAGCCGCAGACACAGATGCTCCGCGTCGGTCAAGGGCGCGGGCGGCGTCTTCTGCGCGCGCGACTGATACACCCGTACGACGGTGACGAGAAGCTGATGGATCAGCGATTCCATTACACCGTCGGTAAAGGGGTCGGGGGCGTTGATCTCGCCGATGGCGTCCGCCACAAGCCTCTGCAGTCGGTCGTCCCTCGCGACCCTCGCGTGTGCCCCGTGACAGTCGGCGATGACGCCGTCAAGCTCCTTCAGCAGGGTGCTGTCCTCCGTCATGACGGTTATGTAGTCGTATTTCAGCGGGGCGCGCTCGTCGATCACGATCTCGTGGAAGTCGCCGGGGAAGGAGATATAAATATCCCCCGCCTTAATATCGACGGCGCTGCCGTTGGTGATCACGCTTGCCCTGCCGTCCTTCGCCACGGTCAGCTCAATATAATTCAGTTGGGTGTGCATGGGAATTTTCGTGTGCCTGTTGCAGTGCATCCTGCCGACCTGATACAGAGAATGGGCGCCGTATCGCAGGGGGTGGAGGATACGGTCCTTGCTGATCCTGTAATCAAATTCCTCCGAATGGACGCTTTGTGGATTTTTGCTCATAGCCTCTCCAATCTGTAAAAATATTAAACAATCTCTTTAAAAATGCCATTTTCCACCCGCGCCTTATTTGCTACAATTAAATCACAAACAAACACGCGGAGGTTTTTGTCATGAAAACAGTACTTGCTATCATCGGTTGCGGACGGATCGCCAACAACGCGCATCTTCCCGCACTCTCCCAAATGGAAAACGTAAGGATCAAATACGCCTGTGACGTTATCCCCGAAAAGGCGGCGGCGCTCAAGGAGAAATTTCCCATCATCGAGCAGACCGTAGAGGACTATCAGACCGTGCTTCGGGACAGCGAGGTGGACGCGGTGTTCGTTCTCGTTCCCAATTACGCACACTATACCGTCACCATGGACGCCCTGCGGGCGGGAAAGCACGTCATGTGTGAAAAGCCCATCACGGTCAACTACGCCCTCTCCTGTGAAATGGCGGCGTTGGCGAGAGAAACGGGCAAGATCCTCAATATCGGCGTTTGCAACCGTCATCACAAATCGGTGGAGATGCTTGCAGAGATGAATGC
Source organism: Eubacteriales bacterium (assembly GCA_045121195.1). Classification (GTDB taxonomy): domain Bacteria; phylum Bacillota; class Clostridia; order Oscillospirales; family CAG-272; genus RGIG8775. The sequence continues at coordinate 3,288 of JBGVFO010000214.1, read as the reverse complement.
CCGCGGAGAGCTTGGCTCGGTCTATCACGTGGTCTGCTCCTTCCGTAGCTGCCGATCGATCCCCGGGCTTGGCGGCGCCTTCACGGATAAGACCCAATCGGGTGGCGGCGTTCTCATTGACTGGGGCATCCACTTCCTTGATCTGATCCTGTATATTCTTGGCGGCGCCAAGCTGAAGAACGTCACCTGCGACACCTACTGCGAGATGGCGAAGGATATGAAGTCCTACAAATATAAGAGTATGTGGGCGGAGGATACCGCAGATGTGGAAAACGGCGTCAACGACGTGGACGATTTCGTGACGGGCTATATCCGAACCGACAAGGCGAGCATCTCCTTCAACGGCGCGTGGGCGCAGAATCTGGACAAGAACGAGATGTACATCGACTTTCTCGGTGACAAGAAGGGCGTAAGACTGGCTTACGGCGGCAAATTCCAGATCTTCAGCGGCGACACCCTCCTGACCGAAGCCCCCGAGTACGAGATTCCCAATATGTACCTCGAGGAGGATCGGGCGTTTGTGGAGTCGTGCGTAAGCGGAGTCAAGGGCAAGAACTATATTGACAACATTCTGGAGAGCGCCAAGCTTCTGGACGCGCTTTACGAATCCGCGGCGCAAAACAGGGAGGTAACGCTGTGAAAAAGATAGGCTTTGTGGATTACTATCTGAGCGAATGGCACGCCAACAACTATCCCGCCTGGATCGCGGACGCCTGCGCGGCGCTGGGTGTGGATTACACCGTGGCTTACGCCTGGGCGGAGCTTGAGGTGTCACCCATCGACGGCGTGACCACGGCGCAGTGGTGCGAAAAGAACGGCGCACAGAAGTGCGATACCGTTGACGAGCTTTGCCAAAAGAGCGACGTGATCCTGGTCTTAGCCCCCTCCAACCCCGAAAAGCATCTTGCCTACGCGGAGGCGGTGCTGAAGCACGGTAAGCGCACCTATATCGACAAGACCTTCGCGCCCGACTACAAGACGGCACTGGAGATATTTGAAATTGCAGAGCGGTACGACACGCCCTTCTTCAGCTCGTCGGCTCTGCGATACGCCGAGGAGCTGGATGCGGTAGATACGCCGCGGCAGATGATCGTGACGGGGGGCGGCTCCAATCTTCCCGAATATTTCATCCATATGGCGGAAATGGCGGTAAAAAAGCTTGGCACGGGTATCAAGGACGTTACGGCGACCCCGCACGGATCCCAGTGGATGATCACCGCCGATTACGGCGACGGAAGACTTGCCACCATGATCTACGGCAAGAAAATGCGGTACACCGCCTATATGGCGTCGGAGGAAAAGGAGGCGTGGACAGAGGTCAAGTCCGCCTTTTTCCCCGCACTGCTCAAGGATATTTTGAATTTCTTTGAAACGGGCGAGATCAGCTTTGACACCGAGGAGACCAAGGAGGTCATACGGCTTTGTGAAATGGCGATCCGCGCCGCAGAGACGCCGTCAAGAACCGTGAAGGCGTAACGACAAGGGAGGCGTATACTATGTATCATTTTCCGATAGGCGTCATCGTGGATTCTTTTAGAACCGACACGAGAGGCGCCATTCTTAAGGCGGCGGCTCTTGGTGCCGACGGCATACAAATGTACAGCACGGACGGAGAAAATTCTCCCGAAAACCTCACTCCGAAAAAGAGAAGGGAGCTTCTTGATTTCGTGAAATCCAACGGGCTGAGGTTTTCCGCCCTCTGCGGCGATCTGGGAATGGGCTTTTTCAGACCGGAGAAGAATCCGGAGCTGATCGAACGGTCCAAGAGGATCCTGGATCTTGCCAAGGAGCTGGAAACGGACATCGTTACCACCCATATCGGCGTGGTGCCGGAGGACGAGAATGCCGACCGCTATAAGATCATGCAGGAGGCTTGCTTTGCGCTGGCGCGCTACGCGGACAGCATGGGCTCTCATTTCGCCATCGAAACGGGTCCCGAGCCATCGGCGGTCCTCAAGCGGTTTCTGGACAGTCTTGGCTCAAGGGGCGTCGCCGTCAATCTTGACCCTGCCAATCTGGTGATGGTCACGGGTGACGATCCCGTGGAGGCGGTATATAATCTGAAGGACTATATCGTGCATACCCACGCCAAGGACGGCGTGATGCTAACGCGCGGCGACCCCGAGGTCATCTATCGCGTGACGCCTCACGCGGCGGAATTCCTTGCAATCGAGTATTTCAAGGAGGTTCCTCTCGGACAGGGCAGCGTGGATTTCGCCGCCTATCTTCACGCCCTTGACGATATTGGCTACAAGGGATTTCTCACCATCGAGCGAGAGGTGGGGGCGGACTCCGCCCGCGATATCGCCACGGCAAAGCAATATCTGTCGGACATCATCCGAGCGCGTTGAGCGCCGAACGGTAAAAAAGATAAACTTACAATCTCAATTATACACCAAAAGTTGCGTTTTTTCAATATTTTATTAAAAATCGGCAACGAGTCAAAACGTGAAGGAAGGGCGAGCGTAGATCGCCCTTCCTCTGTTTTTCGGGAAAGAAATATTTTTTGAAGCGAATATTGATTTGCGGCGGAAGTTGTGGTATGCTTTATATGTAGTGCAAAATAGGAAAGGAACTGACTATGCGTAAGAATTTTGGAGCAAAAACATGGCTGTATCCCATGCCCGTGCTGATCGTGGGCACCTATGACCAGGAGGGTGCTCCCAACGCGATGAACGCGGCGTGGGGCGGCATTTACGACACCAATCAGGTTATGGTCTGCCTTGCGGAGGATCACAAGACCACCGACAATATCAAGAGGACGGGCGCTTTTACCGTCAGCTTTGCCACGGCAGGAACGGTCGTCCCCTGCGATTACGTGGGAATCGTGTCCGCCAACGATTGCCCCGATAAGTTTGCCAAGGCAGGCTTCCACGCCACAAGGAGCGAAGTTGTCAATGCCCCCGTCATCGAGGAGCTTCCTATGACGTTGGAATGCCGACTGATCAAGTTCAATGAGGACGGCATCTGCGTTGGCGAGATCGTTAACGTCAGCGCGGACGAGAGCATTCTTGACGAAAACGGCAGGGTAGACGCCGAAAAGCTGGATCCCATCGTTTACGATAGCGTTACCCATGCCTATCGACGCCTTGGCAATAAAGTCGGACAGGCTTTTTCGGACGGAAAAAGGATCGGGTAAAAGATAAATTTTGATTTGTCGGTGGGTTAGCAACTACGAAATGGCGAGCATTGAGAGCCTTCTCCAAGAATGGGAGAAGGTGGCGCCGAAGGCGACGGATGAGGTTGCGGAATTTGTACCAATGTACGGCACCGTGCCATTTTGCAACA
>JBGVFO010000213.1:0-9374 GCA_045121195.1 Eubacteriales bacterium | reverse complement strand
CGTAAAGCTTCTTCTTCCCGTTGATACCACCGTTGCCGCAGGCTTCCCCGATCCTATCGATGCTCCCGTTGACGTTAAGGTCGTTGCCGCTGACGCAATTCCTGCCGATATGGAAGGTCTTGATATCGGTGATAAGACCATGGAGCTTTATGCAGAGGCTGCAAAGTCCGCCAAGACCGTTGTTTGGAACGGTCCTATGGGCGTATTCGAGAATCCTACCCTCGCAAAGGGTACGATTGCTGTAGCAAAGGCTCTTGCTGAGTCTGAGGCAATCACCATCGTTGGTGGCGGTGACTCCGCAGCAGCTTGCGAGCAGCTTGGCTTCGCATCCGAGATCACTCACATCTCCACCGGTGGCGGCGCATCCCTTGAGTTCCTTGAGGGCCTTGAGCTTCCCGGTATCGCTTGCCTTCTTGACAAGTAATTCAAAATGATATAGGGCTGCCGCCTTGGCGACAGCCCTCACTTACGTATAAGAAAGGAAGATTCCAAATGAATCCTTTGAAGAGAAGAACCGTTATCGCGGGTAACTGGAAGATGAATATGACTCCCAAGAGCGCAGTTGCTCTTATTGAGGAGATGAAGCCTCTCGTTGCGGGCAAGGATGCTTGCGACGTAGTGCTTTGCGTGCCCGCAATCGATATCCCCGCGGCTGTTGAAGCTGCAAAGGGCTCCAACATCAAAATTGGCGCTGAGAACGTGCACTTTAAGGCGTCCGGCGCGTATACGGGTGAAATTTCCGCGGAAATGCTTGTTGAGGCAGGCGTGGAGTACGTTGTCATCGGTCACTCCGAGAGAAGACAGTACTTCGCAGAAACCGATCAGACAGTCAACCTTCGCACTCTTGCGGCTCTTAACGCAGGTCTGAAGGCGATCGTTTGCGTGGGCGAGACCCTTGAGCAGAGAGAGCTTGGCTACACCGAGACCCTTCTTAAGTTCCAGACCAAGATGGCTCTTACCAACGTAAGCGCAGAGCAGTTGAAGAACGTGATCGTCGCCTACGAGCCTGTATGGGCGATCGGCACGGGTGTTACCGCAACGGCGGAGCAAGCAGACGAGGGCAACGGCTTTGTTCGTGCGGCAATTGCCGAGGTTTACGGGGCTGAGGTTGCTGAGACCGTTACCGTTCAGTACGGCGGCTCGATGAACGAGAAGAACGCGGCAGAGCTTCTGGCGAAGCCCAACGTAGACGGCGGTCTCATTGGCGGCGCGTCTCTCGTGGCTGCCAAGTTCCGGGCGATCGTTGACGCGGCACAGTAAAGAAAAATGGGAAGAGCACAAGCTTTTCCCATTTCTTTTTTGTGATAAGGCTTGAAATCGGTACGGTTTTATGGTATACTATACTGTAAAATTGTTTATTGAATGGAGAAAAGCATGGCAAAATACAGACAGGGAAGGATCAACGACGAGGTCCAGAAGGAAATGGCGTTGATCGTCCGTGAAATAAAAGATCCTCGCGTGAGCGGAAAGCTGATCTGCATCACCGCTGCCGAGATAACCCCCGACCTCAAGTTCGGCAAGATCTATTACTCGGTTATGGGCGGCGATAAAAAGGAAGTGGCACAGGGACTCAAGGCGGCAAGCGGATATATTCGCCGTCAGATCGCCCAGCGACTCAATCTTCGTATCACGCCCGAGTTCACCTTCCATCTTGACGAGTCCATTGAATACGGCGCGCATATCGCGAGCATTCTGAATACCATTGAGTTTTCCGACGAGGAAGAGACGTCCGAGGAGAGTGGGGACGAGAATGTATGAGACCCTTTAAGAAGCTTCGGTTCAACGATGTGTGCGATGAGCTGGCTCGTCCTAAAAACACGTTGATCCTCTTTCATACACGACCCGACGGGGACGCCGTCGGCTCGGCGTTCGCCCTCAAGCTTTTGCTGGAAGCAGCAGGGAGTCGAGCCTGGTGCGTCTGCACCAACGAGGTGCCTCAGCGGTTGAATTTCCTCAGCGAGGGGATCCAGGAGAGCGCTCTTGTCGCGTCGATTCCCGAGGACTTTTCTCCGGAGCGGATCGTGACGGTGGATACCGCCTCTCCTTCGCAGTTGGGCGACCTTCTGGAGCGCTTCGGTGATAAGATCGATATGATGATCGACCATCACGCCAAGGGCGAGCCTTATGCCGATTATTTTGTGGCTTCGGGTGTAGCGGCTGCGGGAGAGATCGTATTTGACCTTTCCCGTGCGTTTCTGGAGCGGGGAATCATCGGGCAGCTTCCCGAAAAGCTGGATTTCTGCCTGTACGCCGCGATCAGCTCGGATACGGGATGCTTTAAGTATTCCAACGTAACGCCCCAGACCCATATTCGTTCGGCGGAGCTTTTGAACTCCGGCATTGATACCGCGCGCATCAACCAGCTACTGTTCGACTCCAAATCCATGGAGGTGCTGGCGGTGGAAAAGGCGGGCTTTGACACCCTTAAAATGTTCCACAACAGAAGGATCGCCGTTGTGTTCTTTACATACGATATGAAGCAGAAGCTTGGCGTTCTGGACGAGCATTTGGAAACGCTTATCGACGTAGCACGCTCGGTAGAGGGTGTGGATGTGGCGGTTGCGATCCGCCAGACGGGACCCGATAAGGTGTTCCGCGTGTCTACCAGATCGTCGAGCAACGTAGACGTTTCGGTGGTTTGCTCGTATTTTGGCGGCGGCGGACACGTTCGCGCGGCAGGCTGTACCGTAATTGCCGACAGCATCGAGCACGTTGCCGATCTCGTAGTCGGACAGATCGAAAAGCAAATGCGATAAGAAAAAAGCGGAGATCACTCCGCTTTTTTTCGTCGCGGTTGGCAGAGCCGATCGTCTGCCAGCTTGCAGAAGAAGCATACGGGAAAACAAAGCAGAAACCAAACGGCAGAAAACACGGGGGTGATCTGCCCAAGGAGATTCAGGGGGAGCTTGGAATAATTCCAAACCTCCCAGCCCAGCCATAGGTTCAGAATGCAACCCGCGACGAACTCCACCGCCGTGATGATCAGGGCGCCGACAAGAGCTCGCACGGGAAGTGGGAGGCGCGAGAGCTTTCGGTTGGCAAGAAAGATGAGGCAGACACAGAGTCCGCCGCAGATCGCCATAGACCAGTGGGAGTAGCCGCGGTAGGCGATCTCGAGGGAATAATAGCCGATGGCGCCAACGGAAAAAAGAACGGCGTAGGTCGGAAAGCCGAGCTTTGGCTTGTGAGGGGAAGAGGGCTTCATAGAGATACCTTCCTTTCGAGGAATGATTATCGGGCAAAAGAAAGTATTTCCCGAAAGGCAAAAAGATAAACAAAAGCCCATAAATTTCCCGATAAAGCCTTGTAAATTTTATGGGTTTATGGTAAAATAACTGTGTATGATCCCGTATTTGCGAGGAAAGGAGGAAATGGCTTTGACAGAAAACCGTAAAGATATGCAAAAGGCGGTCCTGTCCCGCGCCAAGGAGGTGTTGGAAACGGCAGGAACTCGCGTAAGGATGACCGTAGGTCTGCTGATCTGCGTTCTTGCGACGGTATCGGTCGTGTTGATCGTGTCCGCGCTCAGCTTGCTTGTGGATTTTGAGGCGCTGTACGCTACGTCCTCTTTTTTGGGCGCACTTACGGAGATCGCGCTGGTGCTTGTGCAGCTTGCCTTGATCCTGTTGCTTGCCGCACCTCTGTACCTCGGCTTGCTTGCGGCGGCAATCAAGATGCGCCGTGGCGCGTCGGTCACGCTTGCCGATCTGTTTGCGTTCTTTGACTCGCCGTCGGCTTATTTCCGCGGATGGGGGATGATCACCCGCGTTGTTGGACGGGCGTATCCGTATTGGATTTTATATGGACTTTCCCTGCTTTCTTTTCTGACGGAAAGCGAGATCGTTTACGGTATCGTTGGCGCAACAGCCGTTCCGCTGATCCTTTGGGGCTTGTATACGACGGGAAGAAGTCTCCCGTTCCTGACCTTTGCCCTTTGCAACCCGCAGGTTCCCCTTCGGTACACCATGATGAATGCCAAAGCGATGACGAAAAAAAAGACGCTTTCGATCTTTGTTTTCCGAATGCGACTTTTATGGAGATTTTTGCTTTCACTTTTGTCGATCGGCGTAGTCACGCTGCTCCACACGTTGCCGCTTTCGATTCTGGCAACGCACGAATATGCCTTCGCCCTTGCCCGTCAGCAGGCGGAGGATAATTGATTATGGAAAGGACTGATTGTTATGTCACAGAATAATAAATTTTATATGACCACAGCCATTGCGTACGCATCCAAAAAGCCTCACTTCGGAAACACCTACGAGATCATTATGGCGGATGCTTACGCAAGATACAAGCGCGCTATGGGATATGACGTGTATCTTTGTACAGGCACCGACGAGCACGGTCAGAAGATCGAGGAGCTCGCCAATGCCGAGGGAATCTCCCCCAAGCAGTACGTGGATCGCGTGGCGGGCGAGATCAAGGGTGTGTGGGATAAGATGAACACCACCTACGATTACTTTATCCGTACCACCGATGATTACCACGAGCGCGCTGTACAGAAGATCTTTAAGCGCTTCTACGAGCAGGGCGATATCTATAAGGATTACTACGAGGGCTGGTACTGCACCCCCTGCGAGTCCTTCTTTACCGAATCTCAGGTGACCGACGGCAAATGTCCCGATTGCGGCAGAGAGGTGCATCAGGCAAAGGAGGAGGCGTACTTCTTCAAGATGAGCAAGTACGTTGACCGTCTGATCAAGCACATTGAGGAAAATCCCGACTTCATTCAGCCCGAGTCCCGTAAGAACGAGATGGTCAACACCTTCCTCAAGGCAGGTCTTCAGGATCTTTGCGTATCCCGTACCTCCTTCCAGTGGGGAATCCCCGTGGATTTTGATCCCAAGCACGTGACCTACGTGTGGCTGGACGCCTTGACCAACTATATTACCGCTATCGGCTACGATCCCGACAAGAGCTTTGAGGAGCAGAGCGAGCAGTTCAAGAAATACTGGCCCTGCGACGTTCATATTATCGGTAAGGATATCCTTCGCTTCCATACCATCTACTGGCCTATCTTCCTGATGGCGCTGGATCTTCCTCTGCCCAAGAAGGTCTTTGGACATCCTTGGTTCAACTCGGGCGTGGATAAGATGTCCAAGTCCCGCGGAAACGTGATCTACGCGGATGCGCTGGCGGATCATTTCGGCGTGGACGGCGTGCGTTACTACGCCCTTTCCGAGATGCCCTATGCCAATGACGGCTCCATCACCTATGAGGCCGTGATCGGTCGCTTCAACGCCGATCTTGTCAACAATCTCGGAAACCTTGTCAAGCGTACCCTTGATATGCAGAAGAAGTATTTTGACAAGGTCGTACAGGCGCCGAACGCCCCCGAGGCGCTTGACGAGGAGCTGAAGCAGACCTGCTTCGAGACCTACGACGAGGTGGTTCGCCTAATGGACGATTACCGCATCGCCGACGCCCTTGAAAGCATTTTCAATATGCTTCGCCGCGCCAATAAGTATATCGACGAAACTACACCCTGGGCGCTTGCCAAGGACGAGAGCAAGCGCGCCCGTCTTGGCACCGTGCTTTACAATCTGCTTGAAACGATTCGCCGTGGTGCCATCCTTCTGATGCCCTTCGTACCCGATTGTGCCGAGGAGATCCTCTCTGAGCTTGGCTGTGCTTACGAGGGCTACAAGGTGCTGGAGAGCCGCGAGTTTAACGGCGTTTCCGTAGGAAGCACCCTTGCCGACTCCAAGGTTCTTTTCGCGAGAATCGACGAAGAGAAGAAGCTTGCGGAGTTTGCCGCCGAGATCGAAGCGGCAAAGAAGGCGGCGGAAGCCGAGGCAAAGCAGAAGGAGAAGCCCGAGGGCTGTGCGATCATCGGAATCGAGGACTTTATGAACGTGGAGCTTCGCACCGCCAAGGTGGTTGCTTGCGAGAATGTTCCCAAGGCGAAGAAGCTGCTTAAGCTTCAGCTGGATCTTGGATATGAGACCCGTCAAGTGGTTTCCGGTATTGCCAAGTTCTATACGCCCGAGCAGATGATCGGCAAGAAGGTCATCGTGGTGGCTAACCTCAAGCCCGCGACCCTTTGCGGCATCGAGTCCCAGGGTATGATCCTTGCTTCGGGTGAGGAGCAGATCCGCGTTGTCTTCCTGGCAGACGACACGCCTCTTGGCGAGCGAGTTCGATAATGAGTGCGTTGCTTTTTGATTCACACGCGCATTACTTTGACGAGCGCTTCGAGAGGGAAGCCGAGGAGGGCGCTGACGGAATCCTCAAGGAGGTTTTCTCAAGTGGTGTGAGCCACGTTATCAACGTGGGAACCTGTCTTGAAAATAATGAAAAATGCCTTGCGCAGGCGGCACGCTATGACGGGATGTACGCCGCAGTCGGCATCCATCCCTCGGATTGCGCGCCCTATAGCAGGGAAGCGATGACGACGTTTCGTGAATTTCTTATGGCGCACCGTGATTTTCAAAAGCACAAGATCGTTGCCATCGGCGAGATCGGTTTGGATTATTATTGGGAACCGTATGATAAGGAGCAGCAGCATTTCTTCTTCCGCGAACAGATGAAGCTTGCGGAGAAGGTAGGGCTTCCCGTCATTATTCACGATAGAGAAGCCCACGGCGATTGCTTTGACGTGGCGCTGGAATTTCCGAAGGTGACGGGCGTGTTCCATAGCTACAGCGGAAGCGCAGAGATGGCAAAGGAGCTGATCCGTCGTGGCTGGTACATTTCCTTTTCCGGTGTGGTTACCTTTAAGAATGCCACACGGGTGAGGGAAGTGGTGAAGACAGTCCCCCTTGACCGTTTGCTTATCGAAACCGACTGTCCCTACCTTGCCCCCCATCCTATGCGCGGCAAGATGAACCATTCGGGATATCTGCATTATACCGCCGAGGGGATCGCCGACGTTTTCGGCGTGTCCGCGGAGGAGATTACCGAACGGACGGCGGAAAACGCCAAGCGGCTGTTCCAAATCCAATAATAAAAAGGGCTACACGGCTTTCGTGAAGTCCTTTTTTGATAAAAATTTTTACAACTTGCACAAAAAGCAGGGAGCATTTTCTCTGTTTTGCTATTGAAAAAGTGAAAAATGGTACTTGAAAAAAACGCGATTTTGTTATATAATGATATTGTTATTGGCAAGGTGCATAAATTTTGATCGTTTAATTGGTGTTCTTTGTGAATAAAATCTATCGAGAAAGGCTCGCGATCGAACGGTTGTGGGCAAAAGAGGAAAACACACATGGCAAAATTTGATACCAAATCTTTGAGAAATATCGCCCTGCTCGGACACGGTGGAAGCGGAAAGACTTCTCTCGCCGAGGCGATGATATATATTACGGGCGGCTCTGACAGACTTGGACGCGTATCCGACGGAAATACCGTTTGTGACTACGATGCCGAGGAGGTAAAGCGCGGCTTTACGCTGTCTGCTTCTGTCGTTCCCGTAGAGTGGAAGAATATCAAGATCAATATTATCGATACCCCCGGTTACCTTGACTTTGTCGGTGAGGCGTATCAGGCGCTCCGCGTTGCGGGAAGTGCAGTAATCACGGTTGACGCCAAGGCAGGCGTTGAGGTTGGCACCGAGCTTGCTTGGGACGCGGCTACCGCATACGGCGTGCCCAAGGTATTCTTTGTGAACAAGTGCGACGAGGGCGAGGCAAACTTCGACCGCGTATTCAAGGAGCTTGACTATAAGTTTGGTAGAACGGTATGTCCCGTTTTCGTTCCCGTTGAGTACGGCAAGGATGTTACTATGCTGGACCTTGTCGCTATGAAGGCGTACAAGTACGACTCTCGCGGTAAGCGCTGGGAGATCCCCATGGAGGCTCGCTTTGAGGAGGTCGCTTCTCAATATAAGGAAGCACTCAACGAGGCACTTGCAGGTACCTCTGATGAGCTGATGGAGAAGTATTTCAACGGCGAAGAGATCACCAAGGAAGAGGCTGTTGAAGCACTTCACCAAGGTATTATCGACGGTACCATTACCCCCGTTTACTGTGGCTCTGCAACCAACGTATGGGGCGTTATCGCGATGCTTGATGCCATTTCCGATTCCTTCCCCCGCTTCACCGCCAAGAAGAATGAGAAGCTTGCCGACGGCACCCTTCTTCCCATCGACGTGGCAGGCGATCCCGCTATCTTCGTATTCAAGACGGTTGCGGACCAGTTCGTAGGAAAGATGTCTTTCTTCAAGGTTATGAGCGGCACGGTCAAACGCGATATGGTGCTGAAGAACGATCACACCGGCGTAGCCGAGAAGCTGGCGCACATTTATACGGTAAAGGGCAAGAATCAGACCGAGGTTGACGAGCTTGCCTGCGGTGATATCGGTATGGTTGCAAAGCTTTCCAATACCAATACCAATGACACACTCTCCCTTGACGGTTCCTGCTCTTATCTTCCCATCCGTTATCCCAAGCCCTACTACACCCAGGCAATGACCCCTGTGACCAAGGGCGACGAGGGCAAGATCTCCCAGGGCATCGCAAAGCTGCTTGAGGAAGACCTTACCATCGGTTACGAGAACAATGCCGAGACCAAGCAGATGCTGGTTTCCGGACTTGGTGATATGCACCTTGCTTGCCTTTCCGCAAAGCTGAAGGCACGCTTTGGCGTAGGTATCGCTCTCGGTGAGCCCAAGCTTGCTTACCGTGAGAAGATCACCAAGAAGGTTCAGGTAGAAGGAAAGCACAAGAAGCAGTCCGGTGGCTCCGGTCAGTACGGACACGTTAAGATCACCTTCGCGCCCGGTGAGGACGAGGGTCTTACCTTCACCGAGTCTGTTGTGGGCGGATCGGTTCCCAAGAACTATTTCCCCGCAGTAGAGAAGGGACTTCAGGAGGCTATGGCGAAGGGCGTTGCGGGCTTCCCCGTGATCCATCTTGCCGCTGATCTGTACGACGGATCTTACCACGACGTTGACTCTAACGAGATCTCCTTCAAGCTTGCCGCAAACCTTGCTTATAAGGAGTGCTTGAAGCAGGCGGCTCCCGTTCTTCTTGAGCCGGTTGGTGACCTTACCGTTACGGTACCCGACGACCTCGTCGGTGACATCATCGGTGATCTCAATAAGCGCCGCGGAAGCGTTATGGGTATGGATACCGCTGAAAAGCAGGGCTACACCACCATTAACGCTATTGCTCCCAAGGCAGAGCTTGTTGAGTATCCCATCAGCCTTCGCGCAATGTCCCAGGGTCGCGGATCCTTCGACTTTGAGGTGACCGGCTACGAGGTCGTTCCCGGTAACATCGCCGCCAAGATCGTTGAGGAATACAAGAAGTCCCAGGAAGCATAAAATGAAATATTATAGAGACGCCCCATCGGGGCGCCTCTTTTTTGCAACGAATGATAAATTGATGTTTGTCGGGGAGTTTGTAAAACGAAATTGATGGTTTGTAGGGGCG
>JBGVFO010000212.1:0-6391 GCA_045121195.1 Eubacteriales bacterium | reverse complement strand
GTTTACGACCGCCGCGTACTCCGACGTAGAGGACTATAGCGCTATGATATTGGACTTTGGCGATGGGGTGGGACTGTGCGAGGGCTCGTGGTCTACCTTTAACTGTGGGCAGATCCCGACGGGACCCGTGATATACGGAATCGAGGGAACTATTGTTTGCGACCGATATAGCTCAACGGTCAAGGTCTACCGTGGCGCGGAGCATAAGCCGGTTGATCCCGTAGAGATGTATGAAACCGAGCCTGACCGTCAGGTGGAGCTTCTCGGAAGAAATATCATTGATTTCCTACGCGGCGAAGCCCCCTTGAACGATATGCTGACGCTTGACATCAATATGGACGTTGTTGCCGCGCTTGACGCGGGTATCCGCTCCGCCGAGAGCGGACAGTTTGTAGCTGTAGAGCAGTGAAAGGAGAACGATATGAAAAAAATCAGAGTTGCCGTTATCGGAACGGGAATGATCGCCAACCAGGCACATTTTCCCGCGCTGAACGTATTACGACAAAAGGGTGTCGTTGACGTGGTTGCGGTAGCCGATATCCGCGGTGAGGTCGCCGAGGAAACGGCAAAGCGCCACGGCGTGGAGAAGTGGTATACCGACCCCCAGAAGATGCTGGACGAGGTCAAGCCCGACTTCGTATCGGTCTGTACACCCAACGTTTCCCATAAACAGTGGACGGTTGCGGCTCTTCGCGCGGGTGCGTACGTTGCTTGTGAGAAGCCCATCGCCGTGACCTACGCCGACGCCAAGGAGATGTGGGATACGGCAAAGGAATGCGGTAGGATGCTGTTCCCCTGTCAGTGTATGAGATGGCGCAACTATATGCAGCATGCCAAAGATCTCGTCGCAGGCGGTGAGCTTGGCGTGCCCTATTTCTCCGACATTGAATTTATTCGCCGCTACGGCATTCCCACCTGGGGGATGTTCCATATGAAGGAGCATAACTACGGCGGACCCTTCTGTGACCTGGGCGTTCACCTGATCGACTCGCTTCTTTGGATCTGCGGAGATCCCAAGGTAGTGGCCGTCAGCGGCTCGGCATACAACAAGATCGGCTGTCGCGGCGATGAGGTCGAGATCAGCATTGCCGAGAGCGGTGCCTACGCGGGCACCTTTACGCCCCGTCCCTACGATTACCGCGAATTTAACGTGGAGGAGTTTGCCACGGGCTTTATGAGGCTGGATAACGGAATGTCGGTCAACTTCAAGTTCTCTTGGGCGATCAATCTTCCCACCACCAATCTGAATATGGTGATCTGCGGCGACCGAGGCGGTCTTTCGGTCAACAACGAGATGCTCTATAAGAACGTTGGTAAGTATCAGGCGGAAACCAAGCTGAAATGGTTTGATAACGGCGAATTCAAGGGCGTTCCCTTTGAACAGCACCGCTATATGTACAACAATATCATCGAAACCCTTGCGGGCAACGAGGAGTATCTGATCAAGGAGCATCAGAATCTCGAGGTTGCCAAGGCGATCGAGTGTTTCTACCGTTCGGCAGAGGCGGGAAGGGAAATCTGTGTTTCCGACCTGTAAAAAGAGAAATTTCTTGTAGATTCTTTGAAAATATGATACAATAGAATGAAGCGCTTGGTAGGTAGGTGTATTTTGTTATAAAAATATTTACTATCTTCCTTGCGCTTTTTCTTGGAACGAGGTATAATGAGGTTGGAAGCTTACAAAGATCTTCGAGTAAACCGTTATCATTGTTGATTTTTATAGAAGGAGAAACCATATGATTCGTTCTGTTATCGTTGGATGCGCCCATATGCACGTTAATGAGGTGGCGCTCTATATCAAGGGACAGCCCTCGTCCGAGCTTTGCGGTGTGGCAGACGTTCCTGCCGAGGAGGCGGAGAACACCGATAAGAGATATACCCGCGCGTGGAATTTCCGCAACGTGGTGGAAAACTGTGGCGCCAAGCCTTATGACGACTATATTGTGATGCTGGAGGAGGTTAAGCCCGACGTGGCGTATCTTCTTTGCGAAAACTATCGCAAGGCAGAGATCGCCGAGGAGATCGCAAAGCGCGGCATTAACTTGATCATCGAAAAGCCTATGGCGACGACGGCGGAGGATGCCCGCCGCATCGTGGCGCTGAAGGAGAAATACGGCGTAGAGATCTTTGTCAACTGGCCCGTGACCTGGCGTAAGTACGTCAGAGAGATGAAGGCTATGGTGGACAGCGGGAAGCTGGGTAAGCTTCAGAAGCTCCGCTATCTCAACGGACATACGGGACCTCTCGGTAAGGGCGCCAAGCACCGCGGTGTCAGCGCGCACGCCGAGGAGATGACCGACGAGGAAAGAGGGCGCACCTGGTGGCACAAGAAAAAGTGCGGCGGCGGTGCATATTTGGATATTCTTTGCTACGGCTGTTACTTCAGCCGCTGGATGTTCGGCTCGGTTCCCGTGGACGTGATGTCCGTGGGCGACAATCTGAATACCCCCTTCGGTGACACCGAGGACAATATTGCAGCGCTTCTCCGATTCGAGAACGGCTTTGCCGTAGCGGAGGGAACCTGGACCACCCCCAGAAGAAGGATGCCCACGGGACCCGAGGCGGTCTGCAGTGAGGGTGTTGTCTGGTGTGACGGTGTGCCCGACGGCGAGTCCTTCGCCGCGGCGGCGGATATCTACGGAAACGACGTTGCGGTAGACGTGCAGGCGGATGATGACGATTTCAAAAATATGCCCTGGCAGTACGCGGCACACGTGGAGAAGGGACTTCCCATGCACGAGACTCTAACGGCGGAGTTTAACGCGGACGTGGTAGCCATGATCGAGGCGGCAGAGCGCTCAAACGCAAGCCGTAAGGCGGAAAAGGTACAATGAAAGAAAACAAAGTAAGTGCTCTTATTACAGAGATCGAACGATTTTCGGTACACGACGGACCGGGCATACGGACGGCAGTCTTTCTCAAGGGCTGTCCCCTTCGGTGCGCGTGGTGTCATAATCCCGAGTGTATCTCCTTCGATCAGCAGACTCTGCTGTATCCCGAAAAATGTATCGGATGCGGCAAGTGCGCGGAGGGGTGCTATTCCGGCGCCCGCGTGATCTGCGGCAAGGAAATGACGGTGGATGAGGTTATGACCGAGATCCTCGCCGATAAAATGTATTACGGTGACCGAGGCGGCGTGACTATTTCGGGCGGTGAGCCGTTGGCACACAGAGAATTCACTATGGCGCTGATCGCCGCCTGCCACAAGGAGGGCATCCACGTGGGCGTGGAAACCTCTATGTACCGCTTTGACGGAGAGCTTCTTGGCGCGCTGGATCTGATCATGGCGGACATGAAGCTCTTTGACGCGGAGGCGCACCGCAAATACGTTGGCATCGGCAACGAGGAGATCAAGGAAAATTTGCGCCGCGCAAACGGACTGGGGATCCCTATGATCATCCGAACGCCCATTATTCCCGGCATCAACGACACGGTAGAGAACGTGTCCGAAACGGCGGCGTTTCTGCGTGAGCTGGAAAACGTGATCGCCTACGAGCTTTTGCCTTATCATCCCTTGGGGATCTCCAAGGCGGCGGCACTGGGCATGGAAATGCAGGAGTTTACCACTCCTTCGACTCAACATATGGAGGAACTAAAACGATATGCTGACCTATCAAGATAGACTTGACGCCATGCGGCGTACCAAAATTGAGCATACCCTTGCCAAAAAGGAGCAGAACGGCTATACTGACCTTGACGATTTCGGAACCGTTCCGCTGCCGGAAGGGTATTATGCCGAGCCTTGGTACAATAGCGAAAACGGAAGCTTTTACGGTCTTGACGGCATGAGCGAGAATTTCTGTCGCGTTATGGCGGCGCATCCCGCGTACGTGGATCCGATGGAAATGCTTTGCGGCAGATGGCGGGATATGCTTGTCAACTACCGCGGCGACGTGCATTATATGCCCGATTGGATCAAGAAGAATGAGAAGCTTCGCAATTTCATTACGGGAGGTGGCGTCACCGCGCAGTGGAGCAAGCGCTGGGACGAAAAGCGTTTCCCCTATGACGATCTCAAGCCTCTGCAGAAGAAATACAACATTCAGACGGGTATCGACGGAGACGCCCACTTTGCCTGCGATTATCGCATCGGCCTTGCCCTCGGCTTCGGCGGCCTTCTCGAGAAGATCGAAAAGTATCGTAAGGTAAATCCCGACAAGAAGGACTTTTACGACGCCGAGGAGCGTTGCGTCCGCGCCATCGTGGCTTTCGTGGACAGGCACATCGAAAAGATCCGCGAGATGATTCCCGCGGAGGAGCGCCCCGAGATCAGGGCAAGCCTTGAAAAGATGCTCTCGGTTTGCGAGAATATCCGTCTTGGCGCCCCCAAGACCTTTCACGAGGTCTGCCAGTGGGTCAGCTTCTTTAACTGCGCTTCCCGCGTGTATACCCGTGACGGCGCGGGATTCCAGCTGGATACCGTTTTGCTTCCTTACTATGAAAATGACGTAAAAGCGGGAATTCTTGACGACGAAACGGCAAAGTTCCTCATCGCCAACCTGCTTTTGATCGACCCCCATTACTATCAGCTTTCGGGCGTGGACGCCGAGGATCGGGACCTTACCAACCATCTGTCCTACCTCATTCTGGAGGCGGCGGATTCCATCAATATTTCCTGCAACCTTACCGTTCGCGTTCACGAGAACTGCGATCAGGCATTTCTTCGCAAGGCGGTGGAATATCTCTTCAAAAACAAGAACGGCTGGCCTCGCTTCTGCGGCGACAAGACCCTTTGCGAGGGCTATATGAAGAACGGCGTCGATAAGAAAACGGCACGCGAGCGCATCGCCGTCGGCTGTAACTGGATGGCAGTTCCCGGCAAGGAATTTCCCATGAACGATACCGTCAAGATCAACATCGCAAAGGTCCTTGAGGTAGCGCTTGAGGAGATGAAGTCCGAAAACGGGAAGTCGATTGAGCGCCTGTACGCCCTCTTTGAGGAGCACTTGGAAAAGGCGATCGAGGTGACAGCGGCAGGCGTGAATCTTCACCTTGACCATATTCACGAGGTCACCCCCGAGCTGATCATGAATCTGATGTTCTGCGGCTCTTTGGAGCAGGGACTTGACGCCTCCCAGTGTGCCGAGCTGTTTACCGTCGGCGTAGACGGCGCGGGACTTGCGGTGGTTGCCGACTCCCTCGGCGCGATCACCACGAGAATCGAAACCGAAAGGGTGCTGACGTGGGAGGAGCTTTACGCGGCGCTTGACAGCAATTTTGCCGACGAGCGCGTGCGGCTGATGCTGAATTCCTCGCCTAAATACTGTCACGGCGGAACCGTGTCCGACGCGTGGGCAAAGCGCCTGACCGAAAGCTGGACGCGCCTCGTTAAAGCACAGAAGATGCCGAAGGGGCGCCAACTGGTGCCCGGCTGGTTCTCCTGGGCACGCACCATTGAGTACGGAAACGCCGTGGGTGCGACCCCCAACGGAAGACGGGCGGGAGAGCCTATTTCTCACGGCGCCAATCCCAATCCTCACTTCCGCGTAGACGGTGCCGTAACGGCGCAATCCAACGGTATCGCATCGGTGCAGTGTGGCTACGGAAATACCGCCCCCCTTCAGATCGAGTTTGATCCCAAGATCACCGAGGCAGAGGGCGGCGTCGACGTGGTTCTCGCTTTTGTCAAGGCGCACTTCGAGAATGGAGGAACGCTGATCAATATCAATATCCTTGATGGCAAAAGGCTGATGGAGGCAAACGAGAATCCCGAGCTTCATCCCGATCTCGTCGTTCGTGTCACCGGCTTTACGGCGTATTTTGCGTCCCTGTCGCCTCGCTTCCGCAGTCTTGTGGTAGACCGTTTCCTTGAGGGAATGTGATGAAGGTCGCGTTTCTGAAAACAAAAAGCGCTACCGTTCTTTGGGATGTGGAGCGGATCGAGCGCGATTATGGGAGCCGTGCGCTTCCCGAAACGGTGCGCACGATGTCTGTGTCCGATCTTCTGGAGCAATGCACACACGTGGATTATGACGTTTCCGCAAGCGATATGACCCGCTTTCCTATTGTGGCGATGCTGGCGAAGCGGAAGTATCGGCTGTTGGCAGGCGATGAGCAGCTTCATAAGGCGAGAAAGCTTGGCTTCCGCACCGTCAACTGCTTCGTGCTGATGCCCGAGGAGCATAAAAAGTACATCCTTGACTACGAGGAGGAAACCTATCTCCGCGCCGTTGCGGAGTATTGGGAGGACGATCCCGACGAGGATGATGAAATCGAATAAAAAAAGCGGCAAGCACTTGTGCTTGCCGCTTCAGTCTGTCGAAAAAGTCACCATTTATGGTGGCTTTTTTGCGTGAGATATGGTATAATAGAAGCAGAAAAAGACAGGCGGTGAGAGTATGCTGAGAAAAGGACAAAACGGACGAGATGTAATGGCAATGGTCTGGTTGGA
>JBGVFO010000211.1:0-10602 GCA_045121195.1 Eubacteriales bacterium | reverse complement strand
ACATGATTATTCGTATTTTCGCCATACTTGATCGAAGAGTTGGAAAAAGAAGATTGATAAATATGTATCGCACGTTAAATCCTAAAGAGGAAGTTTTTAATTTGTTTTACTCAATTCGAATCAATGCAGAGGGCATTTCATTGAATTAATACTTAACCCCGACAGTGATCTGTCGGGGTTATCTCTTTGCTTTCTGCATATCAAGTTTTTCTTATCCGTAGGGGAGACCTGCGGTCTCCCGCGGGCGAACACAGTTCGCCCCTACCGTGTGTCAGGTAAATATCCTTATGAGAAGCACCCCTTGTGGTGTCTTTTTTTATTGCATTACAGAACGATAAAGGTACATCCGCCGGGGGCGACCTCGACGGTGCCGTTGGCGGTCACGCCTTCAAGGGCGGGAAGCTCGTCGTTCTCACCGAGCGCCAGCTCCTTGCCGTTGAGAAGCATGGTACGGGAACGGAGAGAGCCGTTGCCCGTCAGTGCGTAAACGGTAGCGGTGGAGGGCAGGGAAACGGTGGTGGCTTCGGTCCAGGAGTTGTTGATCACGAGATACACCACGCCCTCCTTGCCGTCGGCGCGGGAGTGAGCGTATACGTGAGCGCCCTCACGGATCGCCTCGCCGGAATCGTAAACGGTGTTGCCCATCAGCTTTTTCCAGAGAAGCACCGAGAAGTAGCTGGGACGGGGCACGAAGGTGCCGTGCTTCAGCCAGCCGTAATCGGAGGAGGCAAGGGTATTGTGGAAGATCATGCCGTTCGTAACGGTAGCGAAGCCGCCGATCTCGTTGAGGGTTCTGGGAACCTCAAGATAGGTGGATGCCCAGGTGTGACCTCCGGCGCCCGCGTCACCCGACTCGGTGACCCACATCTCGCCGCCGGGACAGTATTTGTCACGGTAGGAGGTGAAGCATTTCGCGGAATGAGAAGCGGCGCCGAGATACGCCTCGCTCATAGCACCCTCTGCAGGCGTAAAGGCGCTGGGCATCATGGCTGCCATACGCTCGGAAACGCCGTTATAGTAGTGATAGCTGAATACGTCAAGCTTTTCGGTGCAGCCGTCCAAAAGCTCGCCTGTGGTGCAGTACGCCATTGCGGCGGCAATTCCCGCCGTGTCGAGCGCGCCTGTGTGGGGCTGAGGATTGCCCCAAGCATCGACCGCCATAGCATTGGGGTCGGTATCACTGGGTCCTACGATCATACACTCGGGGTAATTTGCCCGTACCCACTTGTGGAAAATATCCTGGTCGCGGCGGAAGTCTGCGGGGGTATAGCCCTTGGGGAAGCCCGTCATCGTGAGCATATTAGGCTCATTGACGAACTCGACCGCCTCGATCGGAACGCCGTGCTCACGGCTGAGGGAGAAGATTTTTTCTGCCTGGGAGGGATTCCAAGGCTCGTCTGCGGCGTGAAGACCGTCGCAGTTGGCAACCGAGATCTTCAGACGCCCGTTTACCGCCTTGACAAAATTGAGAAGGCTGATCCACTGCTCCTTTTTTAAGACGTTCTGGTAGCCCTCGGGCGTGGTCCCCTTGGGATAGGCGTCCTCAAAATCGTAGTAGGTCTTGGTTGCCCAGGTACCCGAAACGCGGATCCAGCATTTGCCGAGCGCCTTCGCCAGCTTGATAAGACGGGGATTTGCGGTGTCGATGGGATCGTACCACTGATGCATAGCGGCAAGCCCCTTGGAAAAGTCGGGGGGAGGAACCTGCTCGGTTCCGTCGATCTGGGCGTCGGTATATGCCTTCCAGAAGGTGCCGCCCGTCACCTCGGTCATTTCTACGTTATAGGAAATCAGGGCGGGGTTTACCGTGCGAAGCTCCTTGAGAGCCGACGGCTGTAATTGAATACGCTCTGCCATGTTGTTCTCCTTTTTTGATAAGACTGGACACCTCTATTATACAGCAAAACCGATCGCCGTGTCAAGATGGGCGGTATTCCGAAAAATCAATATTTGTTCGGGAAAATATTGTAAAAAAATATTGCTTTGCTCTTGCTTTTTTGGTATAATGTAAACGGAGAAATTTTTGCAAGGAGATTTTTGCAATGGCTATGACCTATATTATCAACGGAAAGATCGTTCTTCCCGACGCGGTCGTCTGCGACGGCGCCTTGGCGTTTGACACCGAAAGCGGAAAGATCGTGGGCATTGTGGATGCCGTGCCCGCGGACGCCGACGTGATCGACGCGGCAGGAAAGTACGTAGCACCCGGTCTTGTGGACATTCATATTCACGGATACCTCGGTGAGGATACCTGTGACGCCAAGCCCGAGGGCATCAAAAAAATGGCGTACGGCGTGGCGCAGAACGGCGTGACGTCCTTCCTTCCCACCACCATGACGGTGGCAAAGGACGAGATCATCACCGCCCTCAACGCGGTGCGTAGTGTAAAGGAAGAAAGCAAGAAGTGGGACGGCGCGGAGATCCTCGGCGTTCACGCGGAGGGTCCCTTCATCAACCCCTCGAAGAAGGGGGCGCAGGCGGAGGAGAACATTCTCGTCCCCGACGCGGACTTCATTCTTGAGAACGCCGACATCATTACGTCTGTGACCCTGGCGCCCGAAATGGACAAGGATCACGCTTGTATCAAGAAGCTGGCGGCGGTATCCAAGGTTCTCGTGTCTATGGGACACACCGACGCTACCTTTGACGAGGCGATGAGCGCGGCGCGTGACGGCGCGAACCACGCCACTCACCTTTTCAACGCCATGTCGGCGCTGGCACACCGCAATCCCGGTGTGGTAGGTGCGGCACTTGCGTCCGAGAACGTGTCGGTTGAGGTGATCGCCGATACCTTCCATATCAATCCCGGTCTGTATTCCATCGTTGCCAAGGTCAAGGGCGACAAGATGGTGCTGATCACCGACTGTACCCGCGCGGGCGGTATGCCCGACGGCGAATATACCCTTGGCGGACAACCCATCTTCCTCAAGGGCATCGAGTGCCGTCTTGCCGACGGAACCATTGCGGGAAGCGTCTTGAAGCTCAATAATGCGGTCAAGAACGTTCTCGATCATACCTCACTTCCCGTGAACGAGGTCTTTAAGATGGCATCCCTCAATCCCGCTACGGCGATCCACCTCGAGGACCGTATCGGCTCTCTTGAGGCAGGGAAGGATGCTGACATTATCATTGCCGACGAAGATATCAACGTCGTAAGAACCATCAAGAAAGGAAGAACCATCTATGTTGCTTAAGTTTAACGCCCCCCTGGATCCCGGCTTTATGCCCATGGCGGTGGTATACCGCGATTTTGAAGCGAGAGTAAAGGCGGAGGGCGGCGAAAAGCTGACCATCGGTCTTGAGAGAAACGGCGGTCTGACCTCTGTCTACACCATCGAGGTGTTCAAGGACGGCACGGGACACGACGAGGAGAATCACGAGTTCGTGGAGAGGATCATCAAGACCCTGCTCTGGACCCGCGGCGGCTATAAGATCATTATCGCAGGCTCCAAGGTCATCGCTGACAAAATCAAGGCTGACTATTCCGTCGGCGGCTACCGTGATTTTGACCGCGACTTTATGTCGGGCGTATACGAGGCACCCTTTGAGGTGGTTCACGTTCCCTTTGAAGAGGCGCCCGTGACCCGTGAGTCTGCCGCACCCGTAGGACGTCATCTGGACGGCTGCCGCATCGGCTTCGATGCGGGAGGAAGCGACCGTAAGGTAAGCTCTGTTGTCGAGGGCGAGGCGACCTATTCCGAGGAGGTGGTCTGGTTCCCCAAGCTGCAGAACGATCCCCAGTATCACTACGAGGGCATTATGGACGCTATGAAGACGGCGGCATCCAAGATGCCTCGCGTGGACGGCATCGGCGTGTCCACCGCGGGCGTCGTGATCGGCAACCGCATTATGACCTCGTCCCTGTTCCTCAAGGTAAAGAACGAGAATCCCGAGGCCTTTGAAAAGGTGGTAAAGAATATCTACACCGACATTGCCAAGGAGCTTGGCGACGTGCCGATCGAGGTGGCGAATGACGGTGACGTGACCGCCCTTGCGGGCGCAATGGACCTTGGCGACAACAACGTTCTCGGCGTTGCTATGGGTACCAGCGAGGCAGGCGGATATGTTGACGGAAACGGTAACATTACCGGCTGGCTCAACGAGCTTGCCTTCGTTCCCGCTGACTTCAATAAGGAGGCGATGGTAGACGAGTGGTCGGGCGACTACGGCTGTGGCGTCAAGTATTTCTCTCAGGATTCGGTGATCAAGCTTGCCCCTGTCGCCGGCATCGAGCTTGACGAGAGCGCCTCTCCTGCCGAAAAGCTGAAGGTCGTGCAGAAGCTGATGGCAGAGGGCGACGAGCGCGCCGCCAAGATCTACGAGACCATTGGCGTATACTTCGGCTACGCCGTTGCGTACTACGCGCTGTTCTACGATATCAAGCACGTGCTTCTTATGGGTCGCGTGTCCTCGGGTGAGGGAGGAAGCATCCTTCATAAGAACGCAGAGAAGGTTCTTGCGGGAGAATTCCCCGAGCTTGCGGAAAAGATTACCATTCACCTGCCCGATGAGAGCAGCCGCCGCGTCGGTCAGTCCATCGCCGCCGCAAGCCTGCCTCTTATCAAGTAATTGAAAAAAATAGAAAGAAGCGATTACCGTAATCGCTTCTTTTTTTGTTTCGCACAAAAAAATTTATTGTCAAATTGCCGAAATTTCGCAAAACATCTTGATGATCGTTTGTAAAAATGGTATAGTATAGAGGAAAGAAAATTTCGGTATTTCAGAAAGGAATGCTTATGGGAATCAAGAACAGAACAAGACGATTCGTATTGTGGGCAGTGCTGGTCCTCCTTCTTGCCATTGTTACGGTAAGGGGTGCCGGGACGGCGAACGCCGCGGACATCGAATGGAATCTTTTGACCGACACCGAGGAAGGATTCCGCATTGAGGACAGACATCACTCCTACGAGCAGAAGACCGAGGCGGACGGTACCGTCTATATGCAGAACGTCAACCAAAAGAGCGGCGCACTGTATATCTACGACGATAACAACATTCTCGGCACCTATCGCGGCTTTACGCTGGAGGGACACTTCTACTTTGAGTCCTTCCCCACAGGTCTGCGCGATGGAACGTACACCCCCGAGGAGCGACCGCTGTCCTTCCTGTGTTGGGTCTATAACGATGCCGAGACGGGCGAGGCAAAGTCCTTTAACGCTTTGAGAATCGATAGCGAAGGATATCTCTACACGGGTGCGGAAAGCAAGGATATTACCGAAACGCAGCTTTCCCTCAACACCTGGTACAATATTCGTTGCGCCTTTATCCCCGCAAACGGCGTTTGTGAGGTCTTTATTAACGGCGAAAAGGCGTTTGATTTCAATTATGCCCGCTTTAATCCGGACAAGCTGGTTTCCGGTTCGGTTCGTTATTTTGACGGCTACTATAATTGGAGTGCAAAAATGAAAAATCTGTTTGTGAAAACCGATAGCAATTATACCATGGAGCTTGTCCGCGAGGAAGCGGCGGATTATCTGGGCTATCAGACCGCCAAGCCCTCGAACGGTACCTTCTCCGCCCGTATGATCTTCGGCGTGAACGACACGAATCATCAAGCCGTAGGCTATGAGATCTACCGCATGGAGAGGAATGCCGACGGAAAGATGGTTCCCAAGCAGCTCTCCGCGTCGGTTGAGGAGCTTTACACTACCGTCAACGGCGGTGGAAAGACCTATGACGTGAAGAGTGAGTTTTCTTACAACTATGCCGCCGCCCTTACCGTTTCCGATCTTCCGGAGAAGCCGGGCGAGGGAGGCGTTGAGCTTATAGTCCGTCCTTACGTGGAGGGACACGACGGCATTCGCCGTTACGGTCTCGCCACTAAGATCGTTTATCTGGGCGAGAAGGATGACGACGGTTATCCCATTTTCGCGCCCGTGACCGGCGGCGTGATCTCTGTTGTCGCGTCGGACGACACCTATATTTATAACGGCGGCTCCGCGGCGGCAACTGCCGACTATGGCTCAAAAACGCAGCTGATGGTCAGAAACGTGGGCAGTGACTATCTGTACCGCGCGGCGTATTACAAGTTTACCTTGGATGCTGAAAGCGTAAAAGCCCTTGATACAGCCACCTCCGCTAAGCTTCGCGTGTATTGCGCGGGGACCGAGACCAACGCGGCAAGAAAACCGTACGATATGATGGTATACGCGACGGGCACCAACTGGACCGAGTCGTCGCTGAATTACAACAACTACGAGCGGCTGGCGCCTACCAAGGAGCAGTTAGCGGTATTGCCTCACAAATCTGGCTATTACGTGGTGGATATTCTTTCTTATCTGCGTGAGCAGCCGAGAAATGCGGACGGCAGCATTACCGTTTCCTTCTACTTCGCCAACGTGGGTGAATCGGATGCTCTGCTGTCCTACTTTGCCTCCAAGGAGAGCGGGAACAAGCCGATCATCGAGATTGCAAGCTCCTACTATAACACGGTACTGAATCTTGGTAAGATGGGCAACGAGGGCTACGAGCCTTGGGGATACGCCGAATCCATCGTCAACGAGTGGTTTGACGAATTGGTGGATAAGATCTACCTCAAGGATGAGAACGGCAATCTGATCTATCATGAGATCGAGGATTTTGCTCCCGAGGGCTATAACGCTACTGCCTCCACGGGTGACTTTACCGTGTCTATGGATTGGAAGGGTGGCAGCATATGGACCACCTCCGGCAAGAGTGATGCCAGTAGCTTCAAGAAGGAACGCTTTGCCCGCACCATGATCACGCTGGGAAAATCCACGGGACAGAGCTTTATCAACTCGCCCTACGCCAAAACGATCTCCAGATACGACAGCTACGGCGGCATTACCAACGCCGGCTTTACGGGTGAGGCTACGGGCTTCTTCCACACCGAGATGATAGACGGAAGATATTACATCATCGACCCCCTCGGAAATCCCTATTTCGCCGTTGGCGTCAACACCGTTTGCCTTGGTGACTCGGCAAACCACAAGGAGTATTCTCTGGCGAAGTATGGCACGGCTGAGGAGTATTATAAGCAGATCTCCGCCGAGCTGAGGGCAATGGGCATCAACACAGCCTACGGTGGGGATTCCACAGAGCTTTTGGCGGTAGAAGACGGTCTTGCTTGCGTGGTAGGCGTCAGCACGGTAGGTGCTTATATGGGAAGCCTTGGACGCTCGCAGATCTCCGAGGGCGTTTTCCCCTTCAACAATACCATTAACGTATTCGACCCCGATTTCGTTACGAGTGCCTATGCCAGCGCCGCCGCCAAGATCACGGCGAACGGCTATGCGGAAATGCCCAATCTGTTCGGATATACCACCGACAATGAGCTTCCCTCCGGCACCGATATTTTGGATCGCTATCTGTTGCTGGATCCCACCACGGAGCCTACCAACGGCTTCTCCTACGCGGTGGCTTGGTCCTGGCTTGCCCGAAGAATGAACAACCCCGCGCCTACGCTGGATGACTTTTTGGATTCTCCCGAGCACGATCAGATGAACAGCGAGTTCCTGGGCTTCGTGTACGGAAGAAACTACCGCATTTCCGGTGAGGCTATTGCCGCGGCAGATCCGAATCATATGTATATCGGATCCCGTGTTAACGGCAATTGCCGCACCAATGAGGACTACCTCCGCGTAGCGGGCTATTATCTGGATATTATTACCAACAACCTCTACGGCGGTCTGAACCCCGATGCCGAGACCCTGACCAATTTCTATCGCTACTCGGGCAAGCCCTTTATCGTCACCGAGTTCTTCGCGAAGGCGATGGATTCTATTGACGCCAACGGATACCGCTTGGCAAACTCTACGGGCTCCGGTATTCTCGTGAAGACCCAGCAGGATCGTGCCGACTATTATGAGCATTATGCGCTTGCCATGTTGGAGTGTCGTGGATGCGTAGGCTGGACCTGGTACCGCTACCGCGACAATGACCAAGGGGTTTACGTTTCCAAAAAGAATCCCGATAAGGAGCTTATCATGCTCCACGTTTCCTACGGTGCCGATGCCAAGGCGAATTCCTTTATGGATGCGGAGGGTAACATTTATACCGCCGCCCAGATCGGCGAGTATGAAACGGTATACAAGGGCGAGCCTATGATGTCCAACCAGAATGTCAATAAGGGCATCTTCAACAGCAATTTCAACTCCACGGTTACAGTCTATACCTACGATGCCACAGGAAAGCTTGTGGACTTTATGGGCTATGATGTCGAGAAGCCTGATACGCCGTACCCCGGTGATGGAACGGTGCTGAAGGCAGTCGACGGCAGCAGAAGCTTTAAGCTGGGAACGGTAAGAAACAGCAACGGAACGACGACGACCACCCTTTTGACCGTATATGAAGGCAAGTATATCGCGCTTTCTGACTCGATCTCCTTTGTCAGCGACAACCTGATGGGTCTGGTGCGGTATTTCGACGAAAACTGATAAAAACCTTACATAAAAAGAAGCAACCCGAGAGGGTTGCTTCTTTTGGTTGAAAGAAAATCGTGCTTGTTTTTTTCGGAGCAGGTCGTTTTTTGTACATCTGACAGGACCGGTTTTCGCTTGGAAGACGCCTCGTTTCGCAAGAACCCACATATTTGGATTGACAAAAATCGCCCACTGTGATAGTATAATATCAGTACACAGAGGAAGGATTCGTTTATGAAGAAAATAGTGATTTTTGCTTTATTGATCGCGCTTGTGTTGCCGATTACGGCCTGCGGAACCGACGTTGCCGAGTCCACCGAGGATTCGCAAGAGCCATACGTCACGGAAACGGATAGTCCCGAAACAGAATCCACGGAGTTACCCGACGAATACTCGGCGCTTACCGGCGTCAAGCCCACGGATGAGGCGGGAATATACGCCATAGAATTCTACAACGGAACGCGGGTTACCTTTGATTCGTCCGCGGCGAATAAGGCATACGAGGAAGCACAGACGAAGGGTTACACGGGAACCCTTATCCAGTTTTTGGCGTTTTCGGTGATGGACGTGAAAAACGCGTTCTACGTAGGAGGCAATATGGGTGCTGTGACCTTTGGTACGGTACTTGCCAAGATGCTGGAGCGCTATCCCGAATATTTTCTGACGACGGAAAGCATGAAGGGCTACGAAACGGCGGTTATTGTGAATGAGGGCTTCGTCAGCGAAAAAGGGGAAACGAGAAAAAATTCGTCCACCCAGACCTACCGGTATACACAAAGAATCAGGGTCGCCGAGGGACAGGTCTTTGAATTGATCTGTGACGGGAAGAAGGTTCCTATGCGTTTTATTACCGCCTATAAGAATGGCGCGGCTTCGGAAAAGGATTCTGTCACGGACTCCGGCTGCAAAACCACGTCCTACGAGGTTCCCAAGGGCGTGACCGAGCTTGTGGCAACCTTCAAGGCGACGGGGGGAGAGGTCGTCGCCCGTATCTCGGGCGAAAGCAAGGTAGCCCCCTCCCTTGGCGCGTGGGTAGATGGGGATACACTTGCCGAGCTGATGGGAGAGTATATCGCTCCCACGCCAATCTTTCAGATGACGCAAGCTTTGCTGAAGGACGACGTAATCTTGCTTGGTGAAAATCACGTGATGAATAACAAGCTGCTTACCTTTACTTTCAATATTGACAGACTGGGAGAAGGAGAGATCATATCCTTCGGTCACGGCGAGAGTAATGCAGGCGGCTCGGTAGTAGAGCTGACCGATACGCATATCAGAGCGTATTATCGAAACTCCAATCCCGAGGAGCACGTAAACACGACTCACGGGCTGGATATTTCGGGTACGGTGAAGATCACCGTCAAGGCGGGCTACGGAACGGCAACGGTCAGCATTGAGATCGGAGAGGATCGGTTTGTCACGGGAGCCTTCAAGTGGGGCGGAAGAAACGGCTCGATCTACGTAAGGAGCGACGGCGCGGTGCTGAAGGATCTTTCGCTTTCGTGGAGCTGCTCCGATTTTGATAAGGATATATGGCTTTTTGGTGACTCTTATCTCAATATGACTGATCGCAGCCGATGGCCCTCGTATATGATGAAGGAAGGATACACCGACTATCTGATGAGCGGCTATCCCGGCCGGAAGAGCGCCGCCGCGCTGGACGATTTTCAGACGCTGCTGGAATTCGGGACGCCCAAGTACGCCGTATGGTGTATGGGAATGAACGACGGCGATGGTGCAAGCGCCGCAAATGCTTCGTGGAGGGAGGCGACCGAGGCGTTCCTCGCAATCTGTGAGGAGAAGGGGATCACGCCGATCTTGACCACCATTCCCAATACACCCAGCGTGACCAATCTTTTCAAAAACGAGATCGTTAAGGCGTCGGGACACCGATATATCGACTTTGCCTCGGCGGTCGACGCCAATAAGAAGGGAAGTCCCTGGACCGCAGATATGCTTTCCACCGATGGCGTACACCCCGCCCCCACAGGCGCAAAGGCGCTTTGGGAGCAGGTGAAAAAGGATTTTCCCGAGATCCTCAAATAAAGAAAAGGACAGAGAATTTGAAAATTCTCTGTCCTCAGTCTGTCGAAAAAGTCACCATTTATGGTGGCTTTTTTGCGTGAGATATGGTATAATAGAAGCAGAAAAAGACAGGCGGTGAGAGTATGCTGAGAAAAGGACAAAACGGACGAGATGTAATGGCAATGGTCTGGTTGGA
>JBGVFO010000210.1:0-24258 GCA_045121195.1 Eubacteriales bacterium | reverse complement strand
ACGCAGGGATCGGGCCGTGGAGATCGGAAATTGTGAACGGTTTGTTTTAGGTGAAAAAATATGCTATAAGCTTTTCTTGGATCCTCGGGGTGAACTGGTTGGTTACCGTATCAGCATCTGCCGAGGAGAGGAAAGCGCGACGTGTTACTTGGGCGAGGATTTCCTTGGTGTAGCCGTTTTATTTGCCGAAATCGTTCGGGGTGAGGTGCTGCCGTACTCCTTGGAGGAGATTGCCGAGGACTATCGGAACGGAGAAAAAATTTATCGGGAGAAAAGTCTGTAAAAGCCTTTACAAACGGGATCCTTTCTGCTATAATGTTTACGTTGTTTAGTAAATTTTAGGAAGGAGTCGCCTTTGGGCGAGGGTGATATATGAAGTGTCCGGGATGTGGCTATTTTGATAGCAAGGTCGTGGATTCGCGACCGACGCAGGATGGAGCAAGTATCAGACGCAGACGGGAGTGCCTTTCCTGTCAGAAGAGATTTACCACCTTTGAGATCATAGAGGCTCTTCAGACGATCGTTGTGAAGAAGGACGGCAGCAAGGAGGTCTTTGACCGAAACAAGCTGTTGTCAGGCGTTCTTAAGGCGTGTCAGAAGCGCCCTGTGGACGCGCAGGAAATCGTTTCGGAAATCGAAGCTGAGCTTCAGAATTCGCTGAATCAGGAGGTTTCCTCCAGCGAGCTTGGCGAGATGGTCATGAGAAAGCTCAAGGACGCGGATAAGGTCGCGTACGTTCGTTTTGCCTCGGTCTACAGAGAGTTTCAGGATATTGAAACCTTCTTTGCGGAGCTTAACGAGCTTAAGGAAGAGAAGAACGATCAAGCATAAAAGGAAAGCACCGCAACGCGGTGCTTTTTTATTTTTCCGTTACGTTTGTAAACTTGGCACGGTATTCTCCGGGGCGCATCCCTGTCATCGCGGCGAAGGTGCGGATAAAGTAAGAAACGTTAGCAAAGCCACAGGCAAGGGCAATACTTTCCACCGTCATTTCACCGTTGGCAAGCAGGCTCTTTGCTTTTTCGAAACGGGTGTGATTGATATACGCGATCACGGTATATCCCGTAATACGGTGGAAGGTGCGGGACAAATATGAAGGACTCATTCCTGCGATCTGCGCGAGAGCGTCCAAGGTCAACGGACGGTGACTTTCTGCGTTGATGTAACCGATCACCGATTTGATCGAGGCAAGCGTTCTGGAGTCCTTGTACGGCGATTCGGAGGAGGCGCTGTATTTTTGACAAAGCGTAGTAAGGATAGAGAGAAGAAGGCTTCGAAGCTGCAGAATTCGGTAAGCCGAGTCGTCGTCACGGAAGACTTGTGCAAACCGTTCTACAAGGTCGAATAGCTTCTCATCGCATATTTTTGAGGAAAAGTGAATGCAGTTGGTATCCGTATAGTTAGCAAGACAAAAGGAGCGATCGATAATTAAGCAATAGAATCGGAGATGAGGCGTGGCGATAATATCGTGGATACAGTTGGTGTTTATAATAACGACATCTCCCGCGGAAACGGGGAAGCTCTCTCCGTCGGTCAGCACCGTTCCCGTACCCTCCGTAAAGCAAAGAAGCTCTACGTTCTCATGCCAGTTTCCTCCGCCAATGGTGTTTCGGTTTTGGAAGGTGTATTCATCAAAAATAACGGGGATCCGCGGGTCTTTCATATTATGCTTTTCAAAGCGACTCATCGTAAAACTCCTTGAAATGACAAAATTGTGTTATATCTACACAAAATGCTTGATTGAAAAAACCTTGATCCCATTATATAATAAAACCAACTAAAAGGCAATAGAGAAACAATAAAAAACAAATTTTTATTATAAAAAAGGAGAACACTCATGAAAGAGGTAAAGGTTGCGCTGATAGGCTTTGGCGGAATCGCGCGTTCCCACAACAAAGGGTATACGATTCTGGCAGAGGAAAAAGAGCCCATCAAATTAGTTGCGGTATGTGACGTGAATCCCAAGCAATTCGAATCTCAGCTCAGCATCAATATCGATACGGGAAAGGGCGGACTCCCTGCGGATATTCACACGTATACCGACGTGGATGAGCTGATTGCCAAGGAAGAGTTTGATATGGCGGATATTTGCCTTCCTTCCTACCTTCACAAGGAATATGCTATCAAGTTGATGGAGGCAGGAAAGGACGTGCTTTCCGAAAAGCCCATGGCTCTTACGTCTGCAGATTGCGATGAGATGATCGCGGCTTCCCGCCGCACGGGACGCAAGCTGATGATCGGTCAGTGTCTGCGCTTCGACGCTTCTTATCTGTTCTTGAAGGAATGCATTGACAAGGGAACCTTCGGTAAGGTACGACACGTATTCATGAACCGCCTGAGCGCACAGCCTCGCTGGGGCTTTGAGCGTTGGTTCGAGGATGATACCAAGAGCGGCGGATGTGTTATGGATATGCATATTCACGACGTGGATATGGCGCGTTTCCTCCTTGGTGAGCCCGAGGCAGTCAGCCTTCTTGCCCTTGACGGTGATACCCGCTGGCAGGTGAACAACACCAGACTGTATTACAAGGATGCAATGGTAGTTCTGAACGGCTCCTGGGGCGAGGCGGCAACGGCAAAATTCAGTATGAACTATCGCGTTCGCTTTGAGGAGGCGTCGGTGGTTTTTGAAAACGGAAAGGTTACCGTGTATCCCGAAAAGGGTGAGGTATATTCTCCCGAGCTTCCTAAAACCGACCGTATGGCAGAGGAGATCCGTATGTTTGCTCACTCCATTTTGGACGAGAGCGTTGTCAATACAAGCAATCCTCCCGAAAGCGCAAGGCAGACGGTTTACGTTGTGGAAAAGCTTCGTGAAAGCGCCGCCCGAAACGGCGAGATCGTAAAACTGTGAGGTGAATATCATGATGAATAATAAAATCGGCGTTCAGGTTGTATATAACAAGAGCGTGAAACTTCTTGAGAAGTTTAAGACGGCTTTGGCGATGGATATTTCCTCCTGCCAGCTTTGCATTTGGGACGAATCGATGTTTACCGATGAATATGCCAAGATCGTCAACGACGCGGTTGCGGAGACCGGCTTTGAGATCACGACGGTTTGGGCAGGCTGGGGCGGTCCTTGCGAGTGGAACTTTACATACGGTCCCTCTACCATCGGTCTTGTTCCTCCCGCGTACCGCGACTCTCGCTTGAACGCGCTGAAGAAGGCTTCTGCCTTTGCCGCCAAGATTGGCGTCAATAAGGTGGTAACTCACGTTGGCTTTATTCCCGAGAATCCCGACGATCCCAACTTTTCAGGAACGGTAGGCGCCCTTCGCAATCTTTGCAAGGTGATGAAGCCGAGGAACCAGTATTTCCTTTTTGAGACCGGTCAGGAGACCCCCATCACCATGCTTCGTACCATTCAGGCGATTGGCATGGATAACGTGGGAATCAACTTTGATACCGCGAACCTGATCCTTTACGGAAAGGCAAATACCCTTGACGCCCTTGACGTCTTCGGACAGTACGTTATGGAAACCCACATCAAGGACGGTATGTATCCCACCGACGGAATGTCCCTCGGCAAGGAAACGCCCGCAGGACAGGGAAAGGCAAATCTTCCCGCGGTTATCAAGAAGCTGGGTGAGCTTGGTTATACCGGCACCTTTACCATTGAGAGAGAGATCTCCGGTGAGCAGCAGCAGAAGGATATTGCTATGGCAAGAGATCTGCTGAAGCAGTGGATGACGGAAGCTTAAAAATACGAAAAGTCGCTGATAAACAGTCAGCGGCTTTTCTTTTGTAAACTTTTTACATCCTTGGCTTTTTGAATATTTCACGATGGCATCCGTCAATACTTTTTCTGTAAGCAAAAAGCAGGAGAAAACGGATGTATTATAACAAAGTTGAAATATGCGGGGTGAATACCTCGAAACTACAGACACTTTCCGACGAGGAAAAACGAGAGCTTCTGATCAAGAGTAAGGCAGGGGATGAGAACGCCCGTCAAAAACTGATCTACGGAAATCTTCGTCTGGTGTTAAGCATTATTCAGCGCTTTACCAATCGGAACGAGAATATGGACGATCTGTTTCAAGTCGGTTGTATTGGGCTTGTAAAGGCGGTAGATAATTTCAATCTGGAGCTTGACGTGAAATTTTCAACCTATGCCGTCCCCATGATCATTGGTGAAATCCGTCGCTATCTTCGCGATAATAACTCCATTCGTATCAGCCGTTCCATCCGGGATCTGGCATACCGTTCACTACAAGCGAGAGAGGAACTGATAAAAACTAACGAGCGAGAGCCGACAACGGATGAAATTGCCGCAAAGATAGGGGAAACGCGAGAAAACGTCTTCCGCGCCATGGAGGCGATCATAGAGCCTATTTCCCTCTATGAGCCGGTCTATAGCGAAAACGGGGACTCTCTATACGTGGTGGATCAGCTTTGCGACACCAGTAGCAGCGATGAGATGTGGCTGGAGAGCATTGCGCTTCGGGAGGCAATGAAGACACTTTCTGAGCGAGAGAGAACCATTATCAATCTTCGGTTTTATAAAAACAAAACGCAGGTAGAGATCGCCGAGGAGATCGGAATATCTCAAGCTCAGGTTTCCCGATTGGAAAAGGGGGCTCTCGAGCGAATGCGGAAGCAAATATAAATATAGGCAGACACGATGTGTCTGCCTGTTTTTTATTCGGCGGAGGAAATGATCTCGCCTACGTTCTCCAGAACGTACTTGGGACGGTAAGGGAATTGATCGATGGTTTCCCGACTGCTGACGCCGGAAAGAACCAGTACCGTGTCGATCTCGCTTTCGATGCCGGCAATGATATCCGTGTCCATTCTGTCACCGATCAGCGCGGTCTCGCTCTTGTGACAGTCCAGCTTTTTGAGGGCGTGACGCATCATAAGCGGATTCGGCTTGCCTATGAAATAGGCTTTCTTTCCCGTGGTCATCTCAATGGGAGAGATCAGCGCCCGACAGGCGGGAACGATACCGCTTTCATCGGGTCCTGTCAGATCGGAATTGGTTCCGATCAGCTTTGCGCCCTTTTGGATCAGACGAACGGCGTGACGGATCTTTTCATAGCTTAACGCGCGTGTTTCGCCGAAAACCACGTAATCCGGATCATAGTCATTCATGGAGAAGCCCGCTTCATAGAGGGCGTTCATCAGTCCGGGCTCGCCGATCACGTAAACCGAGCCACCGGGCTTCTGGCTGGCAAGAAATGAGGCTGTGGCAAGCGCACTGGTGTAAAAATGATCTTCGCTGATGTCAAGCCCCATACGAGCCAGCTTTTGCGCTAGCTCTCGCGGGGATCGCTCAGAGCTATTGGTTAAAAAGAGAAATTGCTTCTCGTTTTCAACGAGCCATTTTACAAATTTGGGGACGGTGGGAAGCAACTGATTTCCGTGATAGATCACACCGTCCATATCGCAGATAAAGGCTTTCTTTTCTAAAAGCTCGGGATACTTGGTCATAACGCTCGTCCTTTCTGTTTCAGAAATATCGATTTCGTTTCCGCCGATCCGTTTTACGATTGGCGGAAGGGAGTTTTTTCCATAAAACGTAGATTACGGCACCAATCGCGCACAGAAGTAACAGAATGAAAATCGGGTGTTGCGTAACCTGCTTGAATCGGTACATAAAAATGAGAAATCCGTGAGAGTCGATCGTATCTGCCGTTATCAGATCGGTGCTGTCAATAACTTCTCCTTGATAAACCGCCTTGATGGTCCCTACGGTCATGCCTTCCTTGATAGGCGCCTCCAGTAGATCGGTGTTCATAGTGATCTCATAGGTGATATCCGTCTTAGGATCTACCTCGGTATGGAGGAGGGAGGAGAGATCCCTTGCCATTTTTACGTCGACCGATTCCTCGGTCGCGGAAAAGCGAACGGGAATGGTTCCGATCGTTTCCTTGGTTGAGCGCAAGGTTTTTACCTCGTAACTGATAAGAGCATAGCGGAGAAGTGTCTTTGCGGCAACACAGGCGTGGTTGGTATCGTCATCCGCCGAGGTCTGACGTCCGCCCATAACAACACAGACCCACGAAAGCCCATCCAGCTTTCCCGCGGTGACTACGCAATCGCCACCCTCGTCGGTGGCGCCGGAATTCATTCCTTCGGCATAAGAATAATAATATTCCTCGGTCATCGAGGTGGTGATCAGCGCGTTTCGGTTGTAGATGGTCCGTTCCTCACTCTTATTCGTGGCGGGAAAGGTATATTTTACACGCTTGGAGGCGTCAAATAACGCGGTATTCTCCATCACGGCAAGCCCGATCAGCGCCGTATCGTAGGCGGTGGTGTACATAGCGTCGTCGTGAAGACCGGTAGGATTGGTGTAATGGGTCTTGGTCGCGCCGATCGCCTTCGCCTTCTCGTTCATTTTTTCGCAGAAGGAGGGAATATCTCCGGAAACGGCGTGTGCCAGAATAATTGCGGCATCGTTGTAGCCACCGACAAGCATTGCGTGGAGCAGGTCGGTTACGCGGACGGTTTCCCCGTCCTCAAGGGCAAGATTGCGCCCGACAACCTGTGAGAGCATACTGTCCGTTACGACAATTCGCGTTTCAAGGTCGCCCGAAAAATGCTCCGCTGCCACAAGCGCCGTCATAAGCTTTACCGTGGAGGCGGGATAGATCACCTTGGTGATATCTTTTTGAAGAACGACTTCCTTGTGCTCCGCGTTTATCACGCAAAAGGCGTCTACGTTACTGACGGTTGGCGTTGCTTCGGCGGCGACAGGAAGGGAACAGGCGAACAGTGTAATCATTAAAAGCAAAAGAGACACAATTCTTATGTATGGTTTCCGTATCATAAGATCATGCCTCCTTGTAATATGCTTTTGTACGTTCAATATCCGATTGGATCTGGGCTTGCAGGGCGTCAAGATCGTCAAAATGGATCTCGTCGCGAATGCGCTTGAGAAATTCTACCGCTACGGTCTTCCCGTAGACGTCACGGTCAAAGTCGAGAATATGGGTTTCGCAGTTGACCGCCGTTCCGTCGTCGACCGAGGGACGAATCCCAACGTTGGATACCGAGCGATAAGCAACGCCGTCAACGTAGGTTCTTGTAATATAGATGCCGTGCTTGGGGACGGCGAGCCGCTCGGGAAACACCTGATTGACGGTAGGAAGCCCCAAGGTGCGCCCCAACGCTTTTCCGTGGAGCACCATTGCCTCTATTCGGTAAGGTCGCCCCAAAAGAATCGCCGCGCTCTCGGCATTTCCCGTATCAATGGCTTGACGAATTGCGCTTGAGCTGACCGGATTGCCATCAATACAAACGGGGTCGATCACGGAAGCAGCGCCGTTCATCAACCGTACCAGCTCGTCCGAGGTTCCTGCGGCGTTTTTTCCATACCGAAAATTGAAGCCGCAAACAGCGAAAACACAGTGAAGCTGGCTCTTGAGCGTGTCCGACACATACGATTCGGGAGAGGCATCACGGAGCGCCTCAAAATCCACAACAAAGGCGAAGTCAAGACCAAGCCGCGAGAAAAACTTCAGCTTTTGATCAAGCGTCATAAGACGGGGGATCTTTGCCCCGGGAAAGTAGTCCGAGGGCGGGGTCTTGAAGAAGCAGACGCCGCTCGCAACATCGGGCAAGGTAGCGGAAAGCTCGGCTTTCTTTTCCTTGGTCGCACGAACCAATGCCTGATGTCCGACGTGAACACCGTCAAAATTTCCCAAGCAAATAACCGAAAAGGGAGGCGGTGACGACTCCCTCATGGTTCGGAGATCAATAACCGTCATAAGGATTATTTGACTCCGAGATAGTTTTTGACCAGCGCGTTGAGAAGCTCGTCGCGATCAATGCGGCGAACCAGCGCGCGGGCGTTTTTGTAGTTGGTGATATAGGTGGGGTCTTCGGAAAGCAGATATCCGACGATCTGATTGATGGGATCGTATCCCTTTTCACTCAGCGCCAAGTAGATCTCACGAAGGATCTGTTTGGTTTCCGCGCCCGTGTCTTTTGCAATCGGAAAGGGCTTTGTTCTTTCTCCTATCATGATTCTGTCTCCTTTTTCTTTTTGATTTATAATTATTATATACCATTCCTTGCTTTTTTTCAATAGAAATCGGCAAACTTTTCGCAAGATTCCGCAAAAAACAGGGGAGCCGCGTTCGCGGCTCCCCTGAAAAATCGGTTAAATCAGAGATTCGCTGTCAAGGGTCAAAAGGTCTGCTTCCCCGAAGCGGAAATCAGGCTTTCCGTCCTTCAGACGGATGGCGAGGAAGTCCTTTCCCTTAAACACGACCTTGTGTCCGTCAAGCTCAAACTCGGTTTCAAGAGGATTGAACAGATTCAAGGTGCCTTCTGTCGTGACGATAACACTGCCGTCCTCAAAGGTGCAGCTGTTGGCGGTCATATTGGCCTTGATGCCCATATCCAACAGATCCTTTGCCACAAGCTTGGGATCGGGCTTGTAGCCGTAGGTCTTTTCTACGCCTTCAAATGCGTAATCGTACTTGGTTCCGTCGTTCAAGTATTCACAGCAGCCAACACCGATAACGTTCTTGGTGAGCTTTGTACAGTCTTTAATAAAGGTCAATGCCTTTTCGGTCATACCGTTGGGATATGCTACGACAATAGCATCATAATCGTGGTTGAAATACTTGATCCTTCCGTCCTCGATGCGGAGGGTTCCACGGTCGATCTCGCTGGAGGGAACAAGATCCAGCAGTACGTTTTCGGAAAAGATTCCTCCGGCAAGCAGCAGGGTCTCTCGGTGGCCCTTCATATTGGGAGAAAGTGCGGTTACGCCGTGATCATAGACCTGCCAGTTGGTAAAGGCCTCCATACCGAACAGCATAAGCACGCGGGAGTCGGGAAGCGTCTTCTGGAAGTCGTTGAGCTTGATGACGCTTTCATCCATGAGAGAGAGCATTTCAAGACGACCGGGCTCGCGGAAGGTGTATACCACGCCGGGCTCATAGCACTCATAGCCAAGATAGTCGGTACGACCGCCGAAACGGGCGTTGACCCAGGTTTCCGCGTAATAGGTGCGAATATCCAGGGTGCGCTGAGAGTACCACATATTATACCACACGGGCTCGGAGGCGCCTCTTGCCATAGCAAGACGAATGGGGATCATAACACGCTCGTCGGTTTGGGAGAAATCGCGCTTGACTTGCCACCAGTCCATACCATTGTGCATGGTTTCGACCGCAAAGCCGTAAGGCGCGCAGTACCAGGTGGGATGGAATCCAACGAAGGCGTCCTTTCCAAAGACCTCCTTGATCTTGTCATAGATCATATGGTCGCCTTGAGTGACACGGTTTCGGATGGTTTCAATATACTTATTAACAACGAGGATGCTGCGGCCCCTGTCATGTTCGGGGGAATAATGGAAATACAAGAGGTCTGCATAAAGATCGCGGCCGCAATGCTCCGCGTAAAGCTGCTTGGTCATATCGGTCATGTAAAGCGAGGGGGTCGCACCGGCTTCAATGATCTGGGGAATGCCCCATTCATCGGTGGTGATTCCGTAGAGCGGAATATCACCGAGTGTCTCGATCAGCTCCATTTGACATTGCAGATACTCGTCGGTGAGTCTGTCAGGCCCCGGCGTTTTATGTTGAATGTAGACGATGGCGCGTTTTCCTGCGTTTTCTGCCCCTGCATTGACTACCCAGAAAAGGGCGTCTCCTCGCTCCTCCAAGACAGAGAAGCTTTTTAAGTCAACCACAGTGTCCGGCTTGAAATAAAGATTTTCAAGGGCTTGGAAGCACCATGCGCCCGCTATTTTGGCATCCAACGAGTCAACCTTGGCAAGACCGAACAGATGGTTGAAGCCTACGTGTTTGGTGTGATCCGCCTGCGCGACCTGAATTTCCGCTTTGCCGTTTTCGTCCAGATCAAGTTGATACAACCGTGCCTGATATACGTATTTGTCGGGCGCTTTGGCAAAAAAGGACCTGTATTCAAGAGGATGGCGCATATCGGCATCTATGATGACCCGTCTTCCATTTTCGGTGAATAGCTCGTTGACCTTGCGGACAAGCGCCTTCATAACGGGTGAGTAAAAGCTTGCCTCGGGCTTGGTCATACTGTGTGGCGCAATAGCAATATCACGGAAGCTGCTGCGCTTCATAATATCGTTTGCTTTTTCCACGAGCACCTTTTCGTCCAGAAGCTCGTCATTCCATTTCCAATACAAAATCTGCGGATACATAAACTCCTCCTATGTGGCACCGGTATTTTGTTTATGATACTCCATTTTTTTGGATTTGTCAATCATTTTTCCCACTTTTCAAAGAGGGAACAGCCTTCTTAAAGGCTGAGAAATTATGATGAATAATTATGCAAAGAGTGTTGACTTTTGTGTAAAAATAGACTATAATATATTATTATGGAAAGTATGCCAATTTTTAATTTGCTCTGAAAGAAAGGCGAAACGATATGAAAAGACGAGAATTGCGTGAAGCTGTTTTGCAAATGTTGTTCGAAACCGAATTCCGAACGGATGAGACTCCTGAGGAGATCTTCGTAATTTCGGCGGAGAATAGGGAATATACCCCGGAGGATCAGAATGAGATCCGCAAGATCTATTTTGATATTCAGGATAAAAAAGAACCCATCGATGCGTTGATCAACGCATGCTCCACAGGCTGGAAAACCACCAGAATGACGCGGCTGTCGTTGAGCATTATGCGCCTTTGCGTTTATGAAATGCTGTATCGCGAAGATATCCCCGCCAGCGTTTCCTTAAACGAGGCGGTAGAGCTTTGCAAGATCTATGACGAGCCCAAGGCGCGTCCGTTCCTGAACGGCGTTCTGAACGGCGTTAAGAATAAGCTGGCGGCCGATGAAGGAAGCGATCAATGAAATCGCCGTGCTTCGTTGGTATCGACACCAGCAACTATACCTCATCCCTCGCGATTTGCACAGAGGACGGAACGGTCGTCGCAAATCTGAAAATTCCGCTTTCCGTCAAGGAAGGGGAACGAGGACTTCGGCAAAGCGATGCCGTGTTCTTGCATACCAAAAATATGCCGGAGCTGTTCAAGAGCGCAACGCCGTATTTTGAAGAGTATCAACCCATCGCCATAGGCGTATCTGCTTTCCCCAGAACGCAAGAGGGATCGTATATGCCTTGCTTCCTTGCGGGAAAGGCGACGGCGAGCGCACTGGGGGTGGCTTTGAACGTCCCGACGTATGAGTTTTCTCACCAGAACGGGCATATTATGGCGGCACATTACGGAAGCGGCGCGCCTGCGGAGCTTCTTCGGGAGCCGTTTATTGCCTTTCATGTTTCCGGCGGAACGACCGAGGTGCTTTACGTTTCCCCGAACGCCCATGATTTTCGTTGCGAGATCGTAGGCGGAACGCTGGATATGAACGCGGGACAAGCAATCGACCGCGTTGGCGTTGCTATGGGCTTGCGCTTTCCCTGCGGACCCGAGATGGAACGTCTTGCGCTCTCGTTGGATGATACAAGATCCAAAGGGATCCGCATAAACGTGAAGGACGGAAAGTGCAATCTGTCGGGTCTCGAGAATCAAGCTATCAAGCTCTTCGCGGATACGGGCGACAAAGCAAGGACCGCAAAATTCGTCCTTGACTTTATAGCCGAAACCTTGGCAAAACTTACAGAGCAGATACGAGCGCGCTATCCTTCGCTTCCCGTTCTTTACGGTGGCGGTGTTATGAGCTGCTCCATACTGCAAAAGCGTCTTGCGGGTGAAAAGGTGTATTTTTCCACGCCGCCGTTTTCTTCCGATAATGCGGCGGGAATCGCGCTTTTAACGAGACGCAAGCATATGAAATTATAAATGAAAGGGGGAGATCTTGTGGAAGCGCAAAACCGATTTCTTACGGTAACACAGCTGAACGAATACGTAAAAATGCTGATGGATTCCAATCCCGTTCTCAAGAATGTTTGGATCAAGGGAGAGATCTCCAACTTCAAAAATCATTACAGTACGGGACATCTGTATTTTTCTCTGAAGGACGACGGCGGAATCCTTCGCGCCGTGATGTTCCGCTCCTATGCACAGAAGGTGCCGTTCGTACCGCGCGACGGTATGAAGGTTTTGGTGCACGGAAGGGTCTCGGCTTTCGTTCGGGACGGTCAGTACCAGATCTACGTGGACGAAATGCTTCCGGACGGCGTCGGTGCCTTGCATCTCGCTTTCGAGCAGCTGAAGCAGAAGCTGGCTGCGCAAGGCTTGTTTGACGAAGCGCGAAAAAAGCCGTTGCCCCAATATCCTATGCGGATCGGGATCGTAACGTCGCCTACGGGTGCCGCGATTCGTGATATGCTGAACATTCTCGGGCGTCGGTTTCCGTGCGCGGAGATCAAGCTGTATCCCGCACAGGTGCAGGGGGCAGACGCCCCGCCTCAGTTGATAAGGGGCATTCAGTATTTTAACGAGAGTCGCTCGGTCGACGTGATCATTATCGGTCGCGGCGGAGGCTCTATTGAGGATCTATGGGCGTTTAACGATGAGGGACTCGCTTTGTGCGTTGCCGCTTCCCATATTCCCGTAATATCCGCGGTCGGTCACGAAAGTGATTTTACCATTTGCGATTTTGTTGCGGACAAGCGCGCGCCCACACCCTCTGCCGCCGCAGAGCTTGCCGTTCCCGATCGAAGCGATCTTTTGCGCGGTTTGAACGGTGTTTCCGGGAAGCTTGCCTCTTTCGTTTTACAGAAGATCCAGGCCAACAAAAACAATCTGAAATATTTGAGAGAATCGGGCGTACTGTCGAGTGCGGCACCTCTCCTGAACGAAAAACGCATGGGCTTGCTTTATGCCGCCCGTCGGCTGGACGGAGAGATAAGCAATACAAAAAATCGGGCAAACGCCGACGTTTCCGCTATGGCGGCACGGCTTGAGGCGTTGAGTCCGCTTTCGGTTCTTGCCAGAGGCTACAGTGTAGTTGCCGATACGAACGGTAACGCGATCCGCTCCGTTTCCAATGTGAACGTAGGGGACGGAATAAACGTCCGCGTAAGCGACGGAACGGTTCGGGCAACGGTACAATCGATTCAAAAGGAGAGTTGTGAAAATGGAAAATAAAACGGTTAGCTTTGAACAGGCGATGACCCGCCTTGAGGAGATCGTAAGGACACTTGAGAGCGGATCCGCGACCTTGGACGATTCGCTGAAGCTATACGAGGAAGGAATCGCTCTTGTCAGAGCCTGCGGCACCAAGCTTGACGAGGCTGAGAAAAAGATCAAGCTGTTGAACGTTTCGGCAGACGGCGTGTCCGGCGAAAGCGACTTTGCGTAATGAAGAAGATCGATGTAAACGGGCAGCTTGTCGCTTGTGCCGAAGAGGTGGAAGCGGCTCTTGCTGCTTATATGAACAACGAGGATCAGGACCTGAAAGAGATCTTTGACGCGCAGGGCTATAGCCTGCTGGGCGGAGGAAAACGCATCCGTCCCTATCTCGTGATGGCGTTTTGCAAGACGCTTGGCGGCGCAAAAGAAAAAGCGCTCCCTCTCGCGTGCGCTCTTGAAATGATCCATACCTATTCGCTGATCCACGACGATCTTCCTTGTATGGATGACGATGAATACAGACGCGGCAGGCTTACGAACCATAAGGTGTTTGGCGAGGCTGTGGCGGTTCTTGCGGGAGATGCGTTGCTGACCAAGGCATTTGAGGTGGTCTCCGCATCGAACGACCTTTCCTCGGAGGAAAAGGTTGAGGCAATCAAAATTCTTTCTACCGCCGCAGGCGACCGCGGAATGATCGGCGGGCAGGTGATGGATATGGCAGCAGAGGCGTGCGACGCGACTCTTGATCTCTCTTATTTGACAAGAATGCACGGCAGAAAGACCGGTGCGCTGATAAAAGCCGCGGCAATGCTCGGTTGTCTTTCTGCGGGAAAAAGCAAAGAGGATGCGGTGGTGACCGCGGCGAGTGGCTACGCCGAAAAGATCGGGCTTGCGTTTCAGGTGGTGGATGACGTTCTTGATGTTACAAGTGACGTTGCGACGCTTGGAAAGAACGTGGGCGTAGACGGCGCGCAGAACAAGCTGACGTTTATGAGGTTTTATTCGGTAGAGCAAGCCGAGGCGTATGCAAAAACGCTTACGAAGGAAGCCGTTAAGGCGATCTCTCCCTTTGACAAGGAAGGCGAGCTGGAGGCGCTTGCCGAATATCTTTTGAGCAGAAAGCATTAAGAAAGGGCTCGTATATGTATAATATTTCCGAGATCGCGAAGAATTTTTGCCTGATCAACGTTGGTGTGGCATGGATCCTCGCGCAGATCATTAAAATCTTTACGGGATACTTTGCCAGCGATGAGAAATTCAGCGTTGTGAAGTTCCTTTGCGGGACGGGCGGGATGCCAAGCTCCCATTCCGCAACCGTGATGGCGCTGTTGGTCTCCAGCGTGATCGAATACGGATTTGCTAGCTTTAACTTTGCCGTTTCGGTGTTGCTGGCAATCATCGTTATGAACGATGCCATGGGGGTCCGTTATGAAACGGGCAAGCAGGCAAAGGTTATCAATCAGTTGGTGAAGGAGATCTTTTCGGGGCAAGCCACGGACGTGAACAAGAACCTTAAGGAGCTGGTGGGACACACACCGCTTCAAGTACTTGTCGGTGCCTTGCTCGGCACGGCGGTTCCTTTCATTATGATGCTGATCATGAAATAAGCGATGAGACTGGACCTTTATCTTTTTCAAAACGGCTTTGCGGACAGTCGCTCCCAAGCCAAGGCGTTGATAGAAGCGGGAAAC
Source organism: Eubacteriales bacterium (assembly GCA_045121195.1). Lineage (GTDB taxonomy): Bacteria > Bacillota > Clostridia > Oscillospirales > CAG-272 > RGIG8775. Next base: position 9,596 of record JBGVFO010000210.1, on the reverse strand, counting down.
GTTCAGGTGGACGGCAAATGCGTAAAGAAGCCGTCCGAGCCAATCGACGGGGAGAACGCCCCCCGCATCGAGATCGTCGCTGCTATGCCCTATGTCAGCCGAGGAGGCTTGAAGCTTGAATACGCGCTGGATGCCTTTGGCATTTCCGTAAAAGGGCTGAATGCCCTTGACGTAGGCGCATCCACGGGCGGCTTTACGGACTGCCTCTTGCAACGCGGAGCCAATCGCGTGATCGCCGTGGATTCCGGTGAAAACCAGATGGTAACTCGCTTGCGCGAGGATCCTCGCGTGAACTGTATAGAAAAGTATAACGCCCGATTTATGAAGGCGGATGATCTTGCCTTTTCTCCCGACATTGCGGTGATGGACGTGTCGTTTATTTCACAAACACTGATTCTTCCGTCTCTTGCCAATGTCCTTTATGAGGGCGCCGTGTTCGTAAGCCTGATCAAGCCCCAGTTTGAGGTTGGGAAACAGGCTGTGGGAAAGAAGGGAATCGTCAAGCGCCCGGCAGACCGCGCTATGGCGATTGACCGTGTGATTACTGCCGGAGCGGCGTGTGATCTCGGTTGCTTTGCGCTGATCCGTTCTCCCATTACAGGAGGCGACGGAAACGTGGAGTTCTTGGCGGCGTTTCGCAAAGGCGGAGCCGTCGAGGTGAATGAAACAATGATCAAAAGAATTGCGGAGGGTTGATTTTGAAGATTGCTCTGATCACGAATTACAATATCAATGAAAAAGCCAATGCCGCAATGACGGTTGCCGAGCGGCTGATCGGTCACGGTGCAACCATTCTTGTTCCGTCCAATTATCGCGAGCGCATCAACCGTATGCACAGACAGCGTCCGTTTATACAGTTTGAGTCGCTTCAGAACGTATACAAAAATTGCGATATGATCGTGGTTTTGGGTGGCGACGGCACCATTATGGAGTCGGCGCGGCAAGCCGCCCTTCGGGAAACGCCTGTTCTTGGTATTAATCTCGGTCGGCTCGGTTATCTTGCCGAGCTGGAGATGAACGAGCTGGATCTTCTTGATAAGGTGATGGCGGGGGAATATCGGATCGACAGACGGACCATGCTCAATGCCACCATCATCGGCCCCAATCAAAAAGAAAAGCAAAGCGGCTATGCTCTCAACGACGCGGTGATCTCCAACGGTTTCGTAGCGAGGATCATCGACCTTCAGCTGAGCGAGGGCGGTACGTTTATCAATACCTATCGGGCGGACGGACTTATCATTTCCACTCCTACGGGCTCGACCGCCTATTCTATGTCGGCGGGAGGACCTGTCGCTGACCCCAGACTTGCTTGCTTCTGCGTGACCCCGGTGTGTCCGCAGATGCTGTCCGCAAGACCCATTCTGTTTCCGGACGAGGCGACGCTTGAGGTCAAGCATATTTGTCGGAGAGAGAAGGTCTTGTACCTTACGCTCGACGGCAAGATCAATTACGAGCTCATGCGAAACGATATCGTTCGTATTACAAAATCGGAGCTTTCGGCATCGATCGTTCGCGTAAAGCAACAGAGCTTTTACGATAAGCTCCGTCAAAAGCCTTTTTAATCGGGAAAGGACATAGCATATGAAAACCAAAAGACAGGACAGAATTCTCAGCTTGATCTCGGAGCACGTGATCGAAACGCAGGACGAGCTGATTGCAAAGCTTATGGCGGAGGGATACTCCGTTACGCAGGCGACGATCTCGCGAGATATTCGTGAGCTGAAGATCTCCAAAATTCTCGGAGAGAGCGGAAAGTATCATTACGTTTCCCCCGAGTCAACCACCGAGGCGGTAAAGAAGGATCTCAGAAATACTTATATGGCTTCCGTGATCTCGGTTTCTTGCGGCAGAAATATTGTAGTCGTCAAGACCCATCCCGGTCTTGCTCAGGCGGTCGCCGCCGGCATTGACGGTATGCATATCCCCGAGCTTCTCGGATGCGTGGCGGGTGACGATACCATTTTCGCTGTGGCGCACGATGACGATACGGCGCATCAGATCGCCGCGCGGCTTTCTTCTTATAATGAAAGCCGATAAGCCATAATTTGAGCCGAAAGGAGGGGTTGAGATGCTTCAATCCTTGCATATAGAAAATGCGGCGGTTATTAAGTCGCTGGATATCGACCTTGGCGAGGGCTTCTCGGTCCTCAGCGGTGAAACGGGTGCCGGAAAGTCGATCATCATAGATAGCATCAATATGCTTTCGGGCGGTCGCATTTCAAGAGAATTGATCCGCACCGGCGAGGAAAAGGCCACCGTCAGCGCGGTGTTTACCGATTGCGGCGCGGCGGTCATTCGTCTTCTTGACGATTACGGCATGGATTGCGACGGCTCGGTTATGCTTTCCCGAACGCTGAGTCGGGACGGCAAGAGCGTTGTGAAGCTGAACGGAAGAACCGTGACGCAAACGCTTCAGCGCGAGCTTTGCCGCTTGCTTATCAACATACACGGACAGAATGATAACCAGCGGCTGATGCAAAAATCCGCGCAGATCGAGATCCTGGATTCTTACGCCTCCAACCAAGAGTTGCTTTTGTCCTACGGCGAGCAATATGAGAAGCTGACGGCCGTACGTGCCAAGCTTGCCGAGCTTGATCGCGACGAGTCGGAAAAGATCCGTCTGCGAGATATTCTGAAATTTCAGCTTGACGAAATCAATCGGGCAAAGCTGAAAAATAGCGAAGAAGAGCAGCTTCTTGAGGCGGAACGAAACCGACTTGGCAGCATCGAGCGGATCTCCGAAACCGCGGGACTTTCGTATCGGATGCTCTATGGAAGCGAAAAAGGCGTGGTTCCGCTGATCGATCGGGTCACGGCGGCGCTTTCCAAGATTTCGGACGTTCTCCCCGAGGCGGGGGAGTTCTCCGACAAGCTGTCAGGATACCGATATGAGATCGAAGACATTGCCGAGCGGATTCGTGAGCTTGCCGAGGTGGACGAGGATCCAACCGAACGGCTGAACAGGATCGAAGGTCGTTTGGACACCATTACGAAGCTGAAAAGAAAATACGGCGCCACGGTAGAGGACATTCTTGCCTTTCGCGATAACGTGGCGGCACGGTTGGATGCAATCGATAATGCGGATCAGATTCGCGAGGATCTGCTCGCGGAATGCAACGAGATCCAGTCACGCGCCGAGGCGATCGCTTCGGAGATCCACAAAAATAGAGTAGATGCCGCTTCGCGGATGATCCACGAGGTAACACAGACCCTCGCTTTTCTGGATATGCCGAAGGTTCGGTTTGAAATCGGGCTTCATAAGGCGTCGAGCTTGAAGGCGAACGGATACGATGACGTTGAATTTTTGATCTCCGCCAACGCAGGTGAGCCGCCGATGCCTCTCGAGAAGATCGCGTCGGGCGGTGAGCTGTCCCGTATTATGCTGGCGCTGAAAAGCGTGCTCTCCGACAAAGACGGCGTTGGCACCGTGGTGTTTGACGAGGTTGATGCGGGAATTTCGGGTAAGACCTCTCGCAAGGTAGGCATAAAGCTCAAGCAGATCGCGAAGTCGACGCAGGTCATCTGCGTGACGCATTCAGCGCAGATCGCGTCCCTTGCCGATACCCACTTCCTGATCGCCAAGCGCGAGGAGGAAGGACGGACGCAGACCGAGGTGACGACGTTGGACGAGGAGGGAAGCGTTCGGGAAATCGCGCGAATTCTTGGTGGAATTCACGTTACCGAATCACAGCTTCTCGCTGCAAAAGAATTGATAGAGGACGGAAAAGCCTATGACTAAAACCAACGCGATGCGCCGACTTGATGCGGCAAAGATCCCATACGAGGTCAAGGAATATACCGTAGACGAAAACGATCTTTCGGGTCTGCACATCGCGACCCAGATCAATCTGCCGTTTTCACAGGTGTTCAAAACGCTTGTGGCAAAGGGAGATAAAAGCGGAGTCGTTGTGTTCTGCATTCCCGTTGATAAGGAGATCGATCTGAAGCACGCGGCCGTGGTTACGGGAAATAAAAAGATCGAAATGCTTCACGTTAAGGATCTTTTGGCTACCACGGGCTATATTCGCGGCGGATGCTCTCCCATCGGGATGAAAAAGAAATTTCCCACGTATATCGACGAAAGCGCGCAGAATTTTGACAGAATAACGGTCAGCGCGGGAATACGGGGCGCACAGCTTTTGTTGCGCGTAGACCACCTGGTTTCCTTTGTTGACGCAAAATTGTGTCAAATCGTTTGATTTACCTCTTGAAAAAATAAGCATCTTGTTGTATAATACAAGATGTTTTGACAGTTACGTTACAGAAAGGAACGATTTTATATGCTGAAAATCAAAGAAAAGCTGGCGGTGAAGATCGTCGAGCAGCTTGTTGCCGCAAATCCGCAGATTGGGCTTACCAAAGAGGATATTGCCGGAATGCTGGAGTATCCGCCTGACTCATCTATGGGCGATTTGGCGCTTCCGTGCTTCAAGCTCAGCAAATCCATGCGTCGTTCTCCCGTACAGATCGCAACAGAGTTGGCACCGTTGGTGAGGGGGGACGCTATTGAGAAGGCTGAGGCGGTCAACGGATATCTGAATATTTACCTGTCGAGTGAGTATCTGACAAACAATGTTATTTCCGAGATTTTAGACAAGAAGGAGGCTTACGGCGCCCCCGACTTTGGCAAGGGGAAGACTGTGGTTTTGGATTATTGCTCCCCGAACTTAGCCAAGCCCTTCCACATCGGACATTTGGGGACTACCGTTATCGGTCACTCCTTGAAAATGCTCCATGAGTTTGCGGGTTATAAGTGTGTCGGTATTAACTACGTGGGTGACTGGGGTACTCAGTTTGGCAAGATGATGGTCGCGTACAAGAAGTGGGGCGACCGAAAGACAGTTGAAGAGGGCGGTGTAGACGCCCTGGTAGATCTGTATGTCCGCATCAATAACGCAATCGTCGACGACCCCTCCCTTGCAGATGAAGCAAGAGCCGAGTTTTGCAAAATGGAGCAAGGCGATGAGGAAAATCTTGCCCTGTGGCGTTGGCTGGTAGATATGTCTCTCAAGGCTAACGACGTAACCCTCAAACAGTTGGGCGTCACCTTTGACAGTTATAAGGGCGAGTCTGCCTACACGAAACTTATGCCCGCCCAGGTTCAGAAACTTCGCGATTGTGGACTCCTGAAGATCGACGATGGCGCGTCTATCGTGGATCTCGAAGAATATGGTATGCCCCCATGCCTCATTTTGAAGCGAGACGGTTCGTCTCTCTATCCTACCCGCGATATTGCTGCTGCTGTGGATCGAAAGGAAATGTACGATTTCGACAAATGCATCTACGTTACCTCCAATCAGCAGATCCTCCACTTCCAACAGTGGTTCAAGGTGGTGGAGCTTATGGGCTATGACTGGTATAAGGAGTTGGTACACATTCCCTACGGTACGGTGTCGGTCAACGGCGCCAAGTTGGCCACCAGAACCGGTAACGTAGTGCTTTTGAAGGATCTTTTCGCCGCCGCTATCGAGAAAGTGACCGAGATTATGGAGGAGAAAAACCCCGCGCTCAAGGGCCGAGAAGACATCGCCGAGGCTGTGGGTGTAGGTGCAATAGTATTCTATTATCTCTCCAATAACCGCATCAAGGATATCAACTTCAACATGGAAGACGCCCTGTCTTTCGATGGTAACACGGGCCCCTATGTTCAGTATACGTATGCTCGTGCTTGCTCTATCTTGGAGAAAGCCTCTGCAAGTGGCGCCAACAGGGCTCCTATTGCAATCGAAAACATTAAACTGACCGATCCCCTGGAAAAGGCTCTCTGTGTGATACTCTCTCAATATGAGGAACGGGTATGCATGGCTATCCGTGATTACGAGCCAGCTGTTATTGCTCGCTATATTTTAGATGTGGCTGCTGCCTTCAATCGCTTCTATCATGATTGTGCCATTTTCTCTGCCGAGGACGATACGGTTAAAGAGAGCAGATTGGCTTTGACCGCCGCTGTGAAGCACGTACTTGGTAGTGCCTTTGGATTGATCTGTTTGAGAAAGACCGAGAAAATCTGATCGCCGTTTCGATTCCATTGAAAATAATAAATTTGAGAGGTATATATTATTATGTCCGGACATAGCAAATGGGCTAACATTAAGCACAAAAAAGAAAAGACTGACGCGCAGCGCGCCAAGATCTTTACCAAGATCGGTAAAGAGATCTCCATCGCGGTAAAGGCGGGAGGAAGCGACCCTGCTTCCAATTCCAAGCTTCGTGATCTGATTCAGAAGGCGAAGGCAAACAACGTACCCAACGATAATATCGACAGAATCATCAAGAAGTCCGCAGGTGCGTCCGACGAGGCTTACGAGGAGATCGTATACGAGGGCTACGGACCCGGCGGAATTGCCGTGATCGTAGAAACCACCACCGACAACAGAAACCGTACCGCCGGAAATGTTCGTTCCTATTTTGCCAAGTATCATGGCAATATGGGACAGACGGGCTGCGTAAGCTATCTGTTTGAGGAAAAGGGCGTTATCGTTATCGTAAACGAGGACGGTGACATTGACGAGGATAAGCTGATGGAGCAGGCTCTTGAAGCGGGTGCCGAGGATTTCGTGGCGCAGGAAGGCGCTTTTGAGATCTACACCGTTTCCGACGATCTTTATGCCGTCAAGGAAGCGCTCGAGGCGGCAGGCTACACGCTTGCGTCCGCAGAGAAGGCCAAGGTGCCCTCCAACTACGTTACGCTTGAGAATGAAGAGGATCTCAAATTTATGAATCTTCTGATTGAAAAGCTGGAAGAAGACGACGACGTCATGGAAGTTTATCACAACTGCGATAACTGCGATTAAAAAGAAAAACAGCAGAGCAAAAATGCTCTGCTGTTCTTTATCAAACTTATGCGTGCCTTCCGCCGAAGATCTTAAAGTTCTTAACGCCCGCAAGGTAGGCAACCGTCGCGGTGAGAAGAAGGGGAAGGGGAAGCAGAAAGTAGATCCACCAGAAATTGTTGAGGGGTGTGCCGCCAACCGTGATGGCAAGAAGACCAGTGTACATTCCTTCAAAAAGTAACGCAAGAAGCTTTGCCACGCCGCCCACATTTCCCATAGCGGGGATCAACGTGCCGAGCATGATCAAAAGCGCGAAAATGAAATTCAGCGCGCTGGCGCAGATGGCAATGAACAGTCCCGCAAGGCGTGTGTAACCGTCTTCCTTTTTTTCCAGATGATGCGTATCCTTGGCGCCAAGGTCCCACATCATAACGTAGATCAGGAACAAATAGAACAAAACCGAGAAAACGCTGGTTACGATGCGTAACCCTTGTTGTGTTTCTCCGGTTGCGAGTGCCAATGCATTTCCAAAGATAGATATAGCAAACTGGTTGATAAGCATCTTTACCATATCGTAAGAGTGCTTTTTCAGAAACAGTAACATACAGTAAACTCCAAAATGCGTATTTGTTATCATAGATTATAACTCATATTCCCGTGAATTTCAACAAAAAACACAAAAGTTTACATTTTATCCACTAAAATATAAATAGTTGTTGTATAATAACTATTACGGAGGTGACGAAAATTGAAAAATTCTGTGGAGTATAATAGCTATCCGCCAATCTTTCAGGAATTTATATCTTATAAATCCGTTATTCAAGGATGCTCCGAAAAAACGGTCGAGGAATATACGTTGGATCTGAAGATATTTTTCAAATTTTTGATCGCCACCCGTTGCGGCGTTCCCACGGAGGGAGAGGAATTTGATGAGATCACCATTGACGCAGTGGATCTCGATATGGCAAAAAGCGTTACGACGAGCGATATTTACGCGTTCCTGATGTACGCGACGAATACAAGAAACAACCAGAACGCATCGAAGGCGCGGAAGCTTTCCGCCATTAAGGCGTTCTATAAATATCTTGTGGCAAAGCGCCACTATTTCGACGAAAATCCCGCCATCAATATTGAGTCGCCAAAACAGAGAAAATCGTTGCCGAAATATCTGAACGTAGACGAATGTATGGCGCTCCTTGATGCGATCAAAAATGATAAGGAATCCAAGTTCGCCGTTCGTGATTACGCGATCGTAACCCTTTTTCTGAACTGTGGAATGCGTTTGTCCGAGCTTGTCGGCATCAATCTTCGCGATATTGATCGCGATCTGCGTTCTCTTCGCGTGATCGGAAAGGGAAACAAGGAAAGGATCATATACCTCAACGACGCGTGTAAGGAAGCTTTGCTTTCGTATCTCGTGGAACGTAATGAGATCGCACAAGCGTCGAAGATCAATACCAACGCATTGTTTTTGAGTCGCTTGGAAAAGCGCATCAGCGTGAAAACGGTGCAATGGATGGTTTATAAGTATCTGGATCTGGCGGGGCTTGAGTCCAAGCGCTATTCGGTGCATAAGCTTCGTCATACCGCCGCCACCCTGATGTATCAGACAGGAAACGTGGACGTGCGAGTTTTGAAGGATATTTTGGGACACGAGCAGTTGAATACAACACAGATCTATACACACGTCAGCAACGAGAGTATGGAGAAGGCAATGAGCCAAAATCCTCTCGCAAGCATAGGAAAAAAGAAGCAGTAACGGAGATAAAATATGGCGGAAGCGGCTCGTTTTAAGTTGCATAGTGAATATAAGCCAACCGGAGATCAGCCGGAGGCGATTGCATCCTTGACGGAGGGGATCCTCTCCGGCGAGCGTCTGCAAACGCTTCTTGGCGTAACGGGTTCGGGTAAGACCTTTACGATGGCAAACGTAATTGCCAACGTGAACCGTCCTACCCTCGTTTTGGCGCACAATAAGACCCTTGCCGCCCAGCTTTGCTCCGAGTTCCGCGAGTTTTTCCCGGAAAACGCGGTAGAGTATTTTGTATCCTACTACGATTATTATCAGCCCGAGGCATACATTCCCGGTCGGGATATGTATATCGAAAAGGACGCGCAGATCAACGATGAGATCGATATGCTGCGCCACAGCGCTACGTCGGCTCTTCTGGAGCGTCGCGACGTTATCATCGTAGCAAGCGTTTCCTGCATCTATTCCTTGGGTGATCCCGAGGAATATAAGAATCTGGTTCTTGCCGTTCGTCCCGGAATGATGATGAGCCGCGACGACTTTGTGAGGCACCTGGTTGCCATTAACTACGACCGCAATGACTTGAATTTTGTCCGCGACAAATTCCGCGTCCACGGCGATACGGTCGACGTTTTCCCGGCATCCAATTCGGATAAAGCGATCCGTGTGGAATTTTGGGGCGATGAGATCGAGCGCGTCAGCGAGGTACACGTGGTTACAGGTGAGTTGACCCGCGTTTTATCCTATGCGGCGATCTATCCCGCGTCGCACTATGCGGTTTCCGATGAAAAGCGGGAAGCGGCACTGGCGGAAATTGAACGGGAAATGAAGGAACGCGTAGAATTCTTCCGCGCGGAAAATAAGCTTCTCGAGGCGCAGCGATTGGAAGAAAGAGTGAAATACGATCTTGAAATGCTGCGCGAGGTAGGCTTTTGCTCCGGCGTGGAAAACTATTCCCGTATTCTTTCGGGACGCCCCGCGGGTTCAACGCCGTATACGCTTTTGGACTATTTCCCCGAGGATTTCGTTCTCTTTGTTGACGAGTCGCATATGACCCTTCCGCAGGTGAGAGG
>JBGVFO010000209.1:0-7394 GCA_045121195.1 Eubacteriales bacterium | reverse complement strand
GCAAGGCTCCATCACCACTCGCTCCTCCTCGGCATAGAGGGTTGCCGTGCCCGCAAGCAGAATGAACGCCTCATCGCTTGTCAGATGTCGCTCCATCTCGGTGAACGCCGAAAAGCGCACCGAATGGCGAAGCATACCCACACGCCAGCCGTCGGACGAAAGAAGGGCGCGAAAGCCTTGATCCTCGTAAGAATAAACGTCGATCATCGGTCCAGTCTCCAAGCCTTCCCTGTGCGAAGGGGTTCTTTGAAACGGTCTGCCATACAGCCGCCCTTCTTTTCCAGCATGGAAACGCAAGCGCGGATACAGCCGCCGCATTTTGCCATGTTGTAGCCCACCCAGCTGGGGAAATACTTCTGAATGGCGGTGTAGACCTTCATGATCTCCTGCTCATTGGCAACGTCGGTCACGCCCTCAAGAAGGTCGAGGGCACCGCCCTCGTTCTTGTCGAACACTTCCTTAGGCACAAAGGGGTTGTAATATCTGCCCGCATGGGTGTAGAAGGCGTAGCAACGCCACATATCAATGTCGCCCCACTCGCAGAGTTTGCCGTCGAGGTTGACGACCACCTTTTTGCCCGAGTTAATAGGGGGAATACAGCCGCCGGGACACTCGCGCACACAGGCACCGCACTTGCGGCAAAGGGGCTCGCCATGATACATCTCGTCGTACTCCAGTTCCGCATCGGTGAAGATAAACGCCACGCGCTGAAGAGGACCGAACTCGGGGGTCAGCAACATCTTGCTCCAGCCGATTTCGCCAAGACCGCAGGCAACAGCGGCAAGACGGAACTGGAACTGCAGGTCGGGCGCCACGTTATCCTCACGGGTCGGTCGGGTGAACTGCACGCTTCTGTGGTGCGCCGTCGAGGTCTTGGCGTTCTCGTTGATCTCGATCTGTTCTTCGGGGGACAGGGTGTTTCCTGGGCTTCCGTCCATGTCGGACACCGATCCGCGGGCACCCGTGTTACGGTACACGAACGCCTCGTAGCCCTCGTCCTCGATCAGTTTTCCCACTTGATAGAGCACCGCGGGGGCGAAGATCTCGTTGATACCGCCGTACGCCATAGACGGATACTGATAGAACTGGGTTCCCTCCTCAATGCCGCGCTGAACGCCGCGAGGAATGCGAAATACAAATCCGATGACACTCTTTGCCTCGGGAAAGAGGAACTTTGGATTCATGTCGTCGGGGGCGCCCCGAAGACGGGACATGGGCGCGATACCGCAGGCATCGGCACCCGCGGCCTTTGCCGCTTCTTTAATCATTTGACTTGTCAACATCGTACATACCTCCCAAATTGACTGAAGCATTTTCCATCGCTTGCTTGCAATATCCGCAAGTGTCGCACTTACGGTCACAGTTCATGACCGTCTGCCCAAAATCTGCGGGCAGTTTTTTGTTTTCCACCACCGTGGGATAGAGGGCGCCCGAGTGGTCGGGCTCCAAAATCGTATTGATACCGCCGCTAAAGCCCCCCGCAAGGTAGGCGCGGAGCACGCGGCAAGGGTCGCGGTTGACGCGGGTCGCCAGTTTCACCGCCGCGGTGTAGGGCGCATAAAGCGAAATATCCTCGGGACGAATAAAGTTGGTGCGGGAAAGCCACTTGTCGCGGTTGTCTTCCCGTCCCAAGAACGCCCAACAGACCCCCTCAAAGGCGTAGCCGTTGTCCATGGCAGCAATCTCCGCCTCGTGGGACACCAGATTGTCGTGGAAGGTGTGCGCCGAGCAGTTGTTGAGGCATCCGCTGTTGGCAAGCAGATACATCTCGCGTCCGTTTTTGTTGCACCATTCCCTCAGCACCGCCAGACGCGCCGCATCGCGGTTGCATTCTCTTTTTATGTAAAAACTGTCGAACACGTCCGCCACGTATTCAAGCCCCTCCACGCTGCCGATCTCCATATTGACCGAAGCGCGGACGTCGATACCGTCAAAATTTTCGCGGATAAACCGCGCGATAAGAGGCGAAGACGTGGTAACCGACGCGATGCCGATCTTCTCCCCGAGATAATCCACCGTCTCGCCGACCTTGTGAAAAAAAGCGCGGGACTGGCTGTCGCGCCCGTAACAGTTGCCGTTGAACAGAAGATTGAAGGAAAGCCCCGCACGGGCAAGCGTTTCGAGATCCTCCATCTGCCGCTTCTGCTTCTCGTAGAGGGGGACGCCATCCTCTTTGGCAAGGGAACTGCGCCCGTTCGGAAAGTCGCCGAATGAGAAATAGACTTCGCGGACGGCGTCCTTCGCGGCAATGATCTCCCGAAGAAACCGCCCGTCATCGGTCGCTTGATAGCCTACGATGTATTTCACCGTTTCGCCCTCCTTTTTTGTTTGGTAAGCAAACACGTCCGTATCAACCGCATGGTGCCGGGCCCCACTTTGCAAATTATTTTCAATCATGTATTGATTATAGCACGTTTTTGTGTTATAATCAATACAGAAAACAAACCATTGTGTTCGGAAAACAAACTTTGGAGGAAAACATGAACCTTTCGGATATCAATCCCTACCTGCGCTTCGCCCAACTTCAGCCCGCCATCGTCCTCGGCGAGATCACCCGCGCCGCCTACGACTACCGCCTGTTTTATATCGCAGACGGCACCTCAGTGTTCGTCATGGGCGAAAAGCGGATCCTCGTCTCCCGCGGCGATGTCCTCTTTTTCCGTCCGGGTACCTTTTATGAGTTCGTGGGAGACGTCAAGATCATCGTCCTCAATTTCGACTTGACCCGTGGGCAATCCCACCGCAAACAGCCTTTAGCGCCCGCAGAACAAGCCCTCTTTGACCCCCAAGGCATTGTCGAAAACGACCCGCCCGCGGAACTTTGCGAGTTCATCATGACAAAAAACGGTTTTGAAACCGAACCGCTGTTTCAGAAATGTGTGTTGGCATACGACTTTCCTTCCCCCTATTCCGACGCCACCGCCTCCGCCGCCATCAAGCAGATCCTCTGTATCTTGCTTGCGGAAACCCACAAGACCGCCCGAGACACCCCGGAAATCATCGGACAGATCATGCTGTATATGCAGACTAATTTTGATCGTCCCCTTCTCAATACCGAGCTGTCCACCATCTTTGGCTATCACCCCATTTACCTCAATCGCCTCTTTAAACGGCACACGGGCATAACCCTCCACCGTGCCCTCGCGGATATCCGCCTGAAGAACGCCGAGGAACTGCTGAAGCAGACAACACTTCCCGTGGAATTGGTGCAACAAAAAAGCGGCTTCGGAAGCCGCTCCCAGTTCTGTACCGCCTTTTACCGCAAAACCGGCATGACCCCCACCGAATACCGCATAAAATACCAAACAAAATAAACGCTTCAAATTTTGATTTGCCAGTGAGTTTAATGATGCAAAATGGCGACGCGCAAACACCGTAGGGGAGGCTATTAGCCTCCCGAAAATAAACGGTTATCGTTCGTTGCGGGAGGATGCTATCCTCCCCTACGACAAAAATCATCGCACCGACAAACATCAATTTATCGTTCAAATTTCATTTATCGAACTGTTTGAAATTATTTGCGAGACCTTGAAAGCCTCCCTCCCGGAGGGAGGCTATATGCACGCCGCAAACTCACCGATAAACCCCAATTTATCGTTCAAATTTTGATTTATCGGGGAGTTTGAGATGGCTACGCACGCATAAAACCGATTATGATATCTCGGTAGGGGAGGGGCTTGCTCCTCCCGAAAACGAAAGAGAAGATTTTGTTTGGATAGGGGCAGAATCCTTGATTCACAAGGTCTCCCGCTAACAATATCTGATCGTTCATGGCGGGAGGATCAAGGCCCTCCCCTACCAAGGTAAGCGTTTGTTTTTTCGCAGCCGTAACACACCTATAAACCCCAATTTATCTTTCCGAAAACCAAAAATCCCCCGCAGTGCGGGGGATTCATTTTTTATTTTGCTATCAAAGTCCGCGACGTGCGCGCATCTGCGCTTTCATGCGGAGCTCGGTATTGAGGATCTTCTTACGAAGGCGAATGCTCTTAGGGGTCACCTCGATAAGTTCGTCGTCGTTGATGAATTCAATAGCCTCCTCCAGTGTAAAGATGATGGGCGGCGTCAACAGCAACTTCTCGTCCGCGCCCGCCGAACGGATGGCGGTCAGGTGCTTTTCCTTGCAGGGGTTGATGGCGATGTCGTCGTTCTTGGGGTTCTCACCCACGATCATACCCTCGTAAACAGGGGTCTGAGGACCGACAAACAGATTGCCGCGATCCTGCGAGTTATAGAGACCGTAACGGGTGGTTACGCCGTTCTCCGACGCCACGAGGGAGCCGGTAAAGCGCATAACGATCTCGCCGCGATAGGGCTGATAGTCCTCGAAGACCGAGTTCATAATGCCCTCGCCGTGGGTCGCCGTCAAAAACTCCGAGCGGTAACCGAAGAGACCGCGAGCGGGAATTATATACTCGATACGGGTGCGGTTTCCGATGGGGGGCATCTCCACAAGATCGCCCTTGCGGCGTCCCAGTTTCTCCACAACCGCGCCCACGTATTCCATGGGAACGTCCAGGGTCACGCGCTCCATAGGCTCGCACTTAACGCCGTCAATTTCCTTGTAAAGCACACGGGGGTTGGAATAGCAAAGTTCAAAGCCCTCGCGGCGCATATTCTCACTGAGGATAGAAAGATGCATCTCGCCACGTCCTGCCACCTTGAATTCCTCGGTGGTGTCTCCGTCCGACACGCGGAGAGACACGTCCTTAAGAAGCTCGCGGTAGAGTCGGTCGCGAAGCTGACGGGAGGTAACAAACTTACCCTCCTTGCCCGCGAAGGGGCTGGTGTTGACCGAAAAGGTCATCTCAAGAGTCGGCTCGCTGACCTTGACGAACTCAAGAGGCTCGGGGGCGTTAAGGCTTGTGACGGTGTCACCGATGGTGATCGACTCGGCGCCGGAGAAGCACACGATGTCACCCACCTTTGCGGTCTCCACGGGCACGCGCACGAGACCGTCGATCTGGAAGAGCGCCACGATCTTGGCGCGCTTGGGCGCCTCCCCCGTATGGTAGTTGCAAATATATACGTCCTGATTATTGCTTGATTGCAATGATTACTTTTTCTGTACCGCCATTATCTATATTTTCATCATTAAAAGCTTCAATTCTTTTCGCCAATGTGGATATCGCGGTTTTGTTGGGGGCATCGCTCTCGGTTGCGTCGCTATATACCATATAGTCATCTAAAAGATGTGCTTCGTTTCGCAAATAAGACAACAAATGAGATTTTCCATCACCTGCGCTTCCGCATACAAGCACAAGCCTTTTTTGAGAAACCTTTTCAATGCGCAACAACAAATCCCTAAGAACTTCTTCCGGGGGTCTCAAAACGTGCAAATACTTATTCAATTCGCTAAATTTATCTATATTTGCAACGGCACCACATGAAAGATTACTCAATTCTCTAAATGCCGATATAAATGAACAACTCATATTTGTCTCCTTATACGTTAGCGTTGGTTAATTATTTGGGTCGCCTAAAACTCTAAAATAGTCATCATACCTCTCGCTGACATACTCAGCAACGAGATTTATCATCGGTTCGGGATCGTTATCACGATAGAATGAATCAAATGCGTTATAGTAACGCTTGCGATCAGCAAACTTCACGTTAATAGCGGGATAGCCGTGTCTGATCAGTTCAAGGTTCATTATCAAACGTCCCGTTCTTCCGTTACCATCTACAAATGGGTGGATGCCCTCAAACTCAAGGTGGAACAATGCAATACGCTCGATAACGCTCATAGTTTCCTTACGTTCCTCGTTCTTGGTGAGAAGGTCTGTCATCTTAGGCTCTATCAGATAGGGCTGTACCGGCTCTGTAAAAGCTCCCATAATGCGTACAGGGATACGGCGATACACACCTTTATCATCGGGCTGATTCATCAATACGAGAGAATGAATAGCCTTAATTGTAAACTCATTTAAGGGAACATCCTTTGTTGCAATATCTCTCACGTAGAGAAATGCATCACGGTGTCCGACAGCTTCAAGGTGATCTTTGAGCGGCTTTTGGTCAACCGTCATTCCTTCAAGAACCATTGCCGTTTCTTGCAAGGTCAGCGTGTTACCCTCAATCGCATTTGAGTTATAGGTGAACTCAACCATAAACTCTTGACGAAGGCGGTTCAATTCTCCGTATGTCAAAGGACGCATCGCGTTAAGGCGTTCCTTTTTGTGCTCTATTTCCGCAATAATATTCGTTTTTGATAACCTGCCGTCCATCGGCTTAACCGCAGTTTCGGGAATCATATAGAGTTTTCCTTTACGGATAACGCCTTCTATCTTTCCCTCAGCGCACAAAACTCGTACTCTGCGGGGAGTGATCCCCCACTTTTCAGCAGCTTGTGATACCTTGATATATTCCATTAGAGTTTCCTCCTCAGCAAAATACAATATTACAAGGTACATTATATCACATTTGAGGAATAATGTCAATATATTTTCGGATTACAACCAAATAATTATTCCCGAACACAACAAATAAAGGAATGAACAGACCGCCCCTTGTGGAGCGATCTGTTCCTATGTAATCACTTTTTATTTTTATCTCGTTGCTTTTTCCATTCCTCAAACATCTTCTTGTTTTTCTCATCCTTGTAAAACTCAATGATTTCCGGCAAGAAAACTTCTGCTAATGCTTCAATTTGCTCATCCGTTGGAAGATAATTCTCCATATTAAACTTACATATAGTTGTCTCGCTTTCCAAGTCACAAATGACTACACCATAGCCATCATCTACATCTTTCTTAGCTTTTTCGGGAAGCTTATCATATTGTTCTCTTTGGACTTTACTAAATTCATTTTTGCCATGTTCAATCCTTCTATGAATCATAAACGTTTGATGTCAGAACTTCTATTGCTACCCTCATTCCCAACTTGAACGCATATGAGAAGATTTCACGCTCGTTTATGTCTGTCAGTTCATTATAACAATCATCAAACTTTTCAAGAAGTTCCTTCTGTTGATCGTTTAAGGTGGATAGCAGATTATCATGATGGTCGGCTATGTATCCCATCAACTACTTCGTTTCTTTATTGTGACTTCTGCAATCGGAGTTGGGGCAAATATTGCCGTAGAACAATTCTTCAAGAACAGATCTCATTTGTAGACAACCTCCTTAAGAACGATTTCCTCGGCACTTGCCTTGATGTTATTCACCATCTGCACCCAACGCATTGGATCGGAGGCTTTGAGTTCCTCGGTCATGCCCATTTGCTTCGCCATCCGCGCGATATGTATATCGATCTGTTCGTGTGCCTGCTCGTCGATGCTGTGGAGATGTTCGTTTAAACGTCCTCCCGTCAGCAGAGTAGTGTATGTACCTCTGCGGTGCTTCTTGATGAAGTCGAGATGGAGGTGTCCGTATTTGCCGATTTCGTAGTTTGTT
>JBGVFO010000208.1:0-2780 GCA_045121195.1 Eubacteriales bacterium | reverse complement strand
TTCTAAAAGGGCTTTCGCCAATTTTGAAATGCAAAATCCCTCGTTTCGGGTCGCCGAGGACGTCGACCCCTACAAGGTTTGCACCTCGCCATTTCGTAGTTGCTAACACACCGACAAATCAAAATTTGAAAGCTTAATTTTTATTTTTCTTAATGGATTCCCACGCGTTTTTGATGTGGGCTACGGCGAGGCGCTCGGCGCGGTCGCGGTCGCGGCTTCTGAGGGCGTCGAGGATCTCCCCGTGCTCCTTGGCGGCGGCACGGGCGCGGTCGGGGTCCTCCACCGACGAGCGGCGGAATCGCTGGACCTTGCGGTGCAGGTCGGAAAGAAGCTCCGAGAGAATGCGACTGCCGCAGAAGGAATAGATCAGACGGTGAAATTCGCTGTCAAGATTGCGGATGCTGTCCGAATCGCGGCGGCTCGTGTAGTATTCCTGAAGCGCCACCGTTTTCTCCAGCTGCTCGAGCTCGTCGTCGGTAATGACCTCGGCGCACATTGCCGTGGCAAGTCCCTCGACCCGAAGTCGGATCTCGTAAATATCGTCAAGGTCACGGTCGGTGATGCCCACCACCACGGCGCCCTTGCCCGATTCCTCAATGAGTCCCTCCTGACGGAGGCGATTCAGCGCCTCGCGGACGGGGGTGCGGCTCACCGAGAGCAGCTCGCAAAGCTTCAGCTCGGTCAACAGCTCGCCCGGGGGAAGGGTTCCGTTGAGGATATCCGCCTCAATGCGGTCAAAGACCGTGTCGGCGATGGATCGTCTTCCGTTGTTCATAGTTGCCTCTCAATTTGCGGCGCGGAACTCGTCGATCCACTCGATAAGCTCACCGTCGGTGATGGCGTTCTGGCGTCCGTTCTCGTATTCGTCGTCTACGCGGGACTTGAGGGCAAGCACCAGAGGATCGCGCTTGTCGATGCAGTTCTCACCCGAAAGACCGAAATGCTCGTTGATCCAGTACGCGATGCCCGCAAGACCCGAGGTCTTGGTGATCATAACGCCCGCCGAGCGATTCAGCAGCCTCTTGGTGTCGAAGATATTGTAGATCTCCTGATCCTTCATCATACCGTCGGCGTGAATGCCCGCGCGGGTGACGTTGAAGTTCTTGCCCACGAAGGGGGTCATGGGCGGGATCTCGTAGCCCATCTCCTCGTGGAAGTAGTTGGCAATATCGGTGATGGCGGTGGTGTCCATGCCGTCAAGGCTTCCGCGGAGGGAGGCATACTCAAAGACCATAGCCTCCAGCGGAATGTTACCCGTTCTCTCGCCGATGCCGAGGAGGGAGCAGTTGACGGCAGACGCGCCGTAGAGCCACGCGGTGGAGGCGTTGGCGACCGCCTTGTAGAAGTCGTTGTGACCATGCCACTCCAGCATTTCGGAGGGGACGTCGGAGTAGTGCTGCAGACCGTAGATGATACCGGGCACGCTTCGGGGCAGGGCGACCTCGGTGTAGGGAACGCCGTAGCCCATGGTATCGCAGGCGCGGATCTTGACGGGAATGCCCGCGTCGGAGGACATCTTCTGAAGCTCGTTGACGAAGGGAACCACGAAGCCGTAGAAGTCGGCACGGGTGATGTCCTCCAGATGGCAACGGGGCATGACCCCTGCCTCAAACGCCTCGGCAACCGTTTCGAGGTACATATTCATCGCCTCGCGACGGGTCATCTTCAGCTTCTTGAAGATGTGGTAGTCGGAGGCGCTGACCAGAATACCCGTTTCCTTGATGCCCATATCCTTGACCAGCTTGAAATCCTCCTTGGAGGCGCGGATCCAGGTGGTGATCTCGGGGAATCGGAGACCGAGGTCGCGGCAGCGCTCGATTGCCTCGCGGTCCTTTTTGCTGTAGATGAAGAACTCGGTCTGGCGAATGATGCCGCGGGGGCCGCCAAGACGGGAGAGGAGCTTGTAAAGCTCCACGATGTTTTCAACGGTGTAAGGCTCCACCGACTGCTGACCGTCACGCATACTGGTGTCGGTGATCCAGATCTCCTCGGGCATACCCATAGGAACGCGGCGGTGGTTGAAGGGAACCTTCGGCACGTTCTCGTAGGGGTAGACGTCGCGGTAGAGATTGGGGTCGGCTACGTCCTGGAGCTGATAGCGATAGGATTTCTGCTCCAATAGGTTGGTTTTTTTGGAAATTTCCAGCATAATGTATATCTCCTTTCAGGGGATGGACGGCTCCGCGCGGGAGCGGAATTGTATACAATCCAAAAGATGTATACAATTATACAATGGAGAGGGGCGTCGCGCAACCCCTGCGGGCGACATTTTACATTTTGTTCACATTTTCTGCCCGCGAGGACAGGGAAATTGAAAATGGGAAGTGGAAAATGGAAAAGGAAGGGTGAAAACGCAGGGCGGTGAAAGGTGTAAATTGATATTTATAGGTGTGTTCGCAGTGACGTTGCAAGGCCTCTCCAAGAATGGGAGAGGCTCCCGCAAAGCGGGTGGTGAGGTTGCGCCTTTTTATGTTGCAAAATGGCACGTAGCCGTACATTGGTACAAATTCCGCAACCTCATCCGTCGCCTTCGGCGCCACCTTCTCCCTTTCTTGGAGAAGGCTCTCAATGCTCGCCGTTTTGCCACATTAAACCCACCAATAAATCAAAATTTGAACGGTGAATTGATGTTTATCGGGGTGTCACGGCTACGTACAAAACGAACGAAAATATCTAACACCGTAGGGGGCGACGTCCTCGGCGCCCCGAAAGCAACCAAATTTGATTTTGTTCATGGCTACGTTCAAACCCGTATCACAAAAGGATTTCACCAATTTTAT
>JBGVFO010000207.1:0-3085 GCA_045121195.1 Eubacteriales bacterium | reverse complement strand
AACAGCCGTACCGTAGACGCATTTGAAAAAATCAAGCGACTCGGTTCTCAAAACCCCGGAACGTTCTGCATGACCTATCCCGAGTTCACAAAGTTTGAAAACGGCAACGTTCTTTTCGATATGGATAGAATGAGCGCAGGTGCCAATTACAGATCTATGGCAAACCGCTACGGTGTTCTTCCTCTTCCCATGTATGAGGAAAACCAGGAGGGTGGATATCACACCGTCGTATTTAACGGCGCTTCTATGACGACGATTCCTTCTTCTCTTATTGACGAGAGAAAGGATCTTGTTGGCGCTACCCTTGAGCTTATGGCAGCCGAATCCTACCGTCAGGTTCGTCCCGCATACTGCGAGGTTGCTCTGAAGACCAAATATTCTGAGGATCCTCAGGATGCGGCAATGTACGACCTGATCATTGACTCCTTCCAGTATAGCTTTGGCTACATATATTCTACCAAGAGTCTCGGTGGCGTAGGAAACCTTTTCCGTAATCTTTCCATTGACATTGCACAGAAGTGGGATGAGAACGACGAGGTATATCAAGAGAAGCTGAATGAGCTGATAGACGGATTGGATGAAGCGTCCTTCATTGCAAATTACGGTGGAGCATCGTAATTCATACAACTTTCAATATAAAACGGAGGTTACACCTATGAACAAAAAAGCCTGGCTCGCAATGCTACTGGCAGTGCTGATGCTTTTTTCAATGATCTCTTGTGACGGTGGACCCGAAGAAACAACGGGAGATGGAAAAGAAACGATGAACGATAACGAGGACTTTGTAGCACCCGATGAGGTTGGAAACGGAAAGCGCGTCATGACCTTTGTCATGGGCAACTTCCAAAATACGACCACGAGCAGTAAGTGGCAAAACTGGAATAACAGCGGCGAAACCGGCAGCCATCAGCCCGACAAGACCGACGAGAACGGCTTGCGCGATATTTCCTCGGTGTATTATCCTTCTATCGGTTTGTACGACGTGACCGACCCCGATTATCAGGAATACATGATGCAGCAGTGCAAAATGTGTTACATAGACACCATCAATTATTACGTTGGAAAGCCGGAGCTTATCGATTCCGGTAAGACCGATTGGGGACGTTCCTTCGACCAAGTGACCGTCGAGATGCTTCGCAAATACGGACTCTCCTCCACCGCGCGGCTTGCCAATTTCCCCGAGGATTATGACGTTGCCGCGGGCGAGGCGCTGACCGCGCTGATCGAGAAGCTGGGAGACACGGTTCTTACGATCGACGGACGACCCGTTCTCGCACAGTTTACTTTCCGAGAGATGACGCCTGCACAGGTTGCGTCCTGGAAGGAAACCTATGCTGAAGCACATAACGGGACCGAGCCGTTCCTGATGACGTGGCAGCACGGTGTTTATCAGCAAGGCGACTGGCTTACCGTGTCCGACGGACAGTACGGATGGGTCGAATTGGACGACAGCAGAGTGCAGAATTTCTGGCGTAACGGTGTCTACAAGACCTATGCCGATCTGGAAACCGCAAAGAAAAATCACGACGGAACGGTTGAAAAAGCAAGGAGCTATATCGATCAGGGACTGGTTTCCTTCTACGCGGAGGCGCTGACCCCCGGCTTTGACTCTCTTGGTTGTTGGGGATGGGGCGAAGGACCCAGCAAGGTGGAAGGCGGAGCGAACGGCGAGCTTTACGAATATAAGTGGCAAGCCGCCGTTGAAAACGGATTCCCCATGGTTGTTATCCCCACGTGGGACGATTGGGGCGAAGCAACGAACATAGAGCCGTCCCTTGAGTATGGCGTCAAGCTTTTGGAGATCACCAGAAAGTACGCCGCAGAATACAAGGGAATTGAGGCGAACACCGCCAATCTTGAACTCCCCGGTTGGATCTATAAGATCCGCAAAACCACCAAGAACGCCGACATTCTGGCGGCAATGGACGTGGCGAGTCAGCTGATCGCAGACGGTCAGTACAGCAAGGCGGAGGAGATCGTAAAGCCCTACGTGGAAACCACGGGCATTCCCGCTACGTCAAAGGAGTTCTTTAAGTATCCTACCACGCTTACGTCGCCTCTCGTTCCTGCCGTGATGGAAAGTGAGAACACGCCCAAGATCGAGGGAGATACCGAAACGTGGAAGGCGATCGCGGATAGCTACGTTGTCATTTCTACTACGGGTACAAAGGATGCCGGAACGGAAAGCAAGATCGTCGTCAAAAAGGACGACGCAAACAAATCGACCCGCCGTGCATTCATTAAGTTCGATACGACCAATACAACGCTTGAGGGCGTTTCAAAGGCTATTCTGCGACTCTACTGTACGCAGGCTTCCACCGGCGCGGACGCCGTCAGCCAAAGAGATATTAATCTGTATGCCGTCAATGCCGATTGGAGTGAGTTGACCTTTAACTGGGAGTCTCAGCCGACGGTGATCCAAAAGATCGCGGACGTTGATACCTCCTCTTACCAGTCCGATCGATGGGTTGAAATTGACGTAACGGACTACGTCAGAGCGCATTTGGGAGAGCCGATCTCCTTCGCTATCTTTAATGAAGGCGCTGATGGCACCTCCAATATGCTTCAGTTCAGTTCTCGAGAGATCAGAAGAAAAGAGCCGCAGCTGATCCTTACGGCAGGCGACCCCGCAACGGGAGGCGATGTTCAGCCTACGGTTAGCTCGACTCTGATTTCCATTGCTGATACTTACGTTCAGCAAAAGGGAAACGATGACTTTGGTAGCGCCGAGCTGCTTCGCGTCAAGAGTGATGACACGCAGAGCCTTTCCAGACGCGCACTTATTAAGTTCGACACCTCGGTTATTGGCTCCGATTCGGTAAAGAGAGCTACGGTGCGTCTCTATTGCCTGTACGCTTCCGACAAGAAGAGTGAGATAAGCAAGCGTGACTATAAGCTTTACGCCGTAGACGCCGAATGGAGCGAAACAGGAATGACCTGGAGCTCACAGCCTACGCTGGGAGACGCGGTTGCTTCTATGGATACAACGAGCGCCAAAAAGGGCGTTTGGCTTGAGGTCGACGTAACCGATTACGTGAACGCCAATATGGGAACTCACATCGCGTTTGCAATTTGCAACGACGGT
>JBGVFO010000206.1:0-4076 GCA_045121195.1 Eubacteriales bacterium | reverse complement strand
AAAATGATGAGATTTGATTTTGTTTATGGCTACGCTCGAATCCTCATCACAGAAGGATTTCACCAACTCTGCAATTGCGAATTCCCTCGTTTCGGGTCGCCGAGGACGTCGACCCCTACAAGGTTTGCATCTCGCCATTTTGTACGATCAAACCCATCGATAAATCAAAATTTGAAAATCAAAAGGCGCAAGAGCATTGCTCTTGCGCCTTGTATTTTTATGATCAGTTAAAGGTAATGGAGTTTGCGTAGTTGAAGAGGGTCGCCTTTTCCGCCGTGTAATTGCCCGTGGGGGTAAGGAACTGTACCAACCAATACGCATCTGCGCTCTTGTAAACGAAGGCAAGGACGGTGACCGTTCCGCTTCCGTCAGCAAGAGCGGACAGGTAGTTGAAATAGGTCATACCGTTCTCCTCAACCACGGAGGAGGTAAGCTTGTAGCCCGAGATGATGATCTCCGCATAGGTCTTCAGGGACATAGTGGTGTCAAGACCCGCATCCGCGATCGTCTTGAGCGTTTCCTTGGTCACGGTGATCGCCATACGGTCGGAGTCGAAGCCTGCCGTATAGGGCGTGGGATCGGCAACGGTGGTGAACTCCTCGCTGAGGGTGATGTTCATTCCCTCTACCGAGAAGGTCTTTGCCTCCTCAACAAGGGCAAGATATACCGAGCTTGCGTAGCAGGGAGCGCCGTTATACATCAGCATACTCCATACGATACCATCGTCGTCTGCCGCGGTAGCGATACCGATACGCTGGAAGGTGTCACCCTTCTTGCCAACGCCGATCTCATTGCCGCCGGGCATCGCGCGAAGCTTGAGGCTCTCGCAGGTGATGGTTACGGTCTGGTTGACCTCGGTAAAGGCAAGAGGAGCTTCCTCGGTGAAGTAAGCCGCGTTAACGTAGCCCTCTTTGGCATTGCCCTTATCGTCGGTGTAGGAGATGCGCGCCCAGGTGATGCCGTGCTCGTCTGCCTCGGTGGCAATACCGATCTGGGTCACCTTTTCGCCATTGGAAAGATACGCAACGCTTTCAGCGTTCATCCAAGGCTTGGAGCGAACCGAAAGGGAAACCTCAACCTTAATGTAGACCGTTTTGTTGTCAACGGGATCGAACGTGGGAGGCGCCTTTACGGAAAGATACTTGGAGCTTGCGTAGCATTCCTTACCGTCATACTTGATCTTACTCCAGGTTTCGTTGTAGCCGATACGCTCAACCGACTCGCCCTCTGCAAGGGAGCCGAGAATATTATCAGAGCTGTCGGAGGAGGGGGTGGAACGGATGTTAAGTGCGTTTGCACCGTTGACGTACACCGTTTCAGTGCGAGGATCAAAGGTGGCGTCGGGGGACTCGGTTTCGGATTCGGTCTCCGACTCGGACTCGCTTTCGGATTCAGACTCGCTTTCGGTTACGGATTCCGATTCCGACTCGGATTCAGACTGGCTTTCGGTCTCCGGATCGTCACCGCAGGCGACGAGAGAAAGCGCGAGAAGCAGGGCGAGTAAAAGTGCAAGAAGCTTTTTCATATTCAAACATCCTTTCCTTTATTTTCTGATGCTTTTTACAAAATCTTGTTGTAGAAATTATACCATATTCGCTCCTTGATGTCAAGGCGAACGGCAAATAAAATCTTGGCTTGGCTGTGCTTATTTTCCGTCGGCGGTCTCTTGGATCAGAAGGGCAAGATCGATGTCGAATCGGTCGCGCAAAAGGTCGTGCAGGCGCTTGACGGGAAGACCTACCACGTTGAAGTAATCGCCCTCAAGACCGTCGATAAAGAGGGAGGCAAGCCCTTGGACGGCATATCCGCCCGCTTTGTCGTAAGGCTCGTCGGAGGATACGTAAAAATCAAGGTCGGATTCGGAGAGGGGAGAGAAGCGAACGCCAGTCACCTCGCTTGCCACGGCGGTTTTCGTTGCCGAGAGCAGGGCGATACCGCTGATGACCTGATGGGTCTTGCCCGAAAGCAGGCGGAGCATATGCTCGGCGTCCGACCTGTCGCGGGGCTTTCCGAGGATCTCACCCTCGGCGGCGACGACGGTGTCAGCGGCAAGAACGACGGTATCACCGTCGACGGCGCCCTCGGCAATAAGCCGCTCAAGCACCGCCTGTCCCTTGCGAAGCGCCAATTCTTCCACGTAGCGACGGGGATCGGTCTCGGCACAGGTTTCATCTATATCTGCCGTGATGACACGGAAGGTCAGCCCTAAATTTTCGAGGATCTCGCGGCGTCTTGGGGACTGCGAGGCAAGGATCAGCTTGGTCATAATAGCTCCTTTATCGGGGAATGTGAAATCTGTTTTCAGTTTAGCATTTTTGTCGAGAGGTGTCAAGGGAATTCGGGCAAAAACACCGCAAAGTCGCAAAATAGCCCGAAAAGTTGGTCAAGAATGGGGAATTTCGCCCCTAAAAGCCCCCGTTCGGTCAAAACGGAGGGTTTTTCACTTGACAAATCGGGGAATTTATAATATAATAATAGCACTATATTTATTTTTAGGAGGATTTTTTATCTTGGACGGTGACAGTACGGGAAAGATAATATTGATTGTTATCTTAATATTGTTCAGCGCATTTTTTTCAGCTTCGGAGACGGCGTTTACCTCTCTCAATCGCATTCGATTGAAGAATGCCGCAGACAACGGTGACAAAAAAGCAGTAAGAGTTCTTAAAATGTCAGAAAATTTCGACAAGCTTCTGACAACGGTGCTTGTCGGTAACAATATCGTAAATATTCTGGCTTCCTCTGTTGCAACGGTTCTTTTCATTGATATTATGACAAAATCGCTCGGCGAGGCGCAAGGAAAGAGCATCGGTACGACGGTCGCAACCGTTGTGGTAACGGTTGTGGTTCTGATTTTCGGTGAGGTTTGTCCCAAGGGCATCGCCAAGGAGTCTCCCGAAAAGTTCGCTATGCTTTCCGCCCCCTTTCTTCAGCTTCTTTGGTATTTGTTTACTCCCATTTCCTTTATCCTGATCGGTATTCGCAAGCTGTTCTCCCTGATCTTCAAGAACAAGGACGCGGTGGTGATCACCGAGGACGAGATCCTGACCTTCGTTGAGGAGGCGGCACAGGAGGGTGGTATCAACGAGGAGGAGAGCGAGCTGATCCGCAGCGCGGTTGAGTTCAATGACCGTGAGGCGCAGGAGATCCTGACGCACAGAGTTGATATTGAGGCGGTTTCCGACAAGATCACGTGTGAGGAGCTAGAGGAGAAATTTGTTGAAACCGGTTTCTCCAGACTTCCCGTGTATTCGGAGACTATTGATAATATCATTGGTGTTATTCACCACAAGGATTATTACAATAAGGTCAAGGCAGGGAAGTGCGAGCTTGGTGATATCGTCAAGGACGTGATCCCCGTACATAAGGCCATTAAGATCCGCGACCTGCTGAAGCTTTTGCAGGAGTCCAAGTCCCATATGGCTGTGGTCGCCGACGATTACGGCGGAACCCTTGGTATCATTACCATGGAGGATATTATTGAGGAATTGGTCGGTGATATCTGGGACGAGCACGACGAGATCTTGGAGGAGATCGTCGAGCTTGAGGATGGAAAATACAAGGTGCTTTGCACCGCGGCGCTTGAAAGAGCCCTTGAGACCTTTGGCGTTCGCGCCGAGGTGGACGAGAATACGGTCGGCGGCTGGGTTTCCAGCGAGCTCGACAAGATCCCAGAGGAGGGTGATGCCTTCTCGTATATGAATCTCGACGTGGTCGTTACCAAGACCGACGCGCGCCGCGTGGTCGAGATCGAGGTAACCGTGGTTCCCGAAGATGTCATGGAAGAGCGGGAGCGCGAACGCGAGGAGCAGGAAAAGGCAGCCGAGGAACAAGCCGAGGCGGTTTCCGAGGCGTAATTTTCATAGACTCCATCACAATAATAATAAAGCCGAGGCATTTGCCTCGGCTTTTCTGTTGGTTAAATTGATGTTTGTCGGTGAGAACGGCTACACGCAAAACGAACGAAAATATCTAACACCGTAGGGGGCGACGTCCTCGGCGCCCCGAAAATGATGAAATTTGATTTTGTTCATGGCTACGCTCAAATCCTCACCACAGAAGGCTTTCACCAATTT
>JBGVFO010000205.1:0-9353 GCA_045121195.1 Eubacteriales bacterium | reverse complement strand
CGCATTGGCATCAACCGACGCGCCGTTGAATTTAGATAATTTCGCGATACATCTCCAGATATCGCTTCGCGGAAACGCTCCAGGAGAAGTCGGTATTCATGATCTTCTTGGTAAAACGGTCCCGCTTTTCGTCCTCACGCCAGAGCTGGACTGCCGCACAAATACGGTCGTAAAGCTCGGAGGCAGAATAATTGGCAAAGGTAAAGCCGTTTCCAAGAAGCTCGCCGTCCTTTTCCCAGTATCCCTTGATGGAGTCGTAAAGTCCGCCCGTTTCTCTGACCACGGGAATTGCTCCGTAGCGAGAGGCGATCATCTGCGACAAGCCGCAGGGCTCGCTGGCAGAGGGCATCACGAAGATGTCGCACGCGGCGTAGATCCGCTTGGAAAGATCGCGGTCATACTCAATAAGCGCCCGTGCCTTGGTCGGGAAGCTTCTTTCAAGCTCACGGAAGAACTGCTCGTAGCGAGCCTCGCCCTTTCCCAGCACGACAAGCTGAACATCGTTATACTGAAGAAGACCGTATGCCATCTCCGAAACGATATCCAAGCCCTTGTGTGAGGCAAGACGGGAAATGATGGCAAGCATAGGGACATTTCCGTTTTCGGGAAGTCCGAGCGCCTTTTGAAGCGCCAGCTTGTTTTCCGTCTTATCCTGCACCGCGTCGGCAGTATAGTTCTTCGGGATCACGGTGTCAGCCTCGGGATTATAGTAAACGTAATCAATGCCGTTCAAAATACCGCGAAGCTTATACGCATTTTCGTTGATGATATGCTCCAGCCCGTGCGCGTACTGGGGAGAACGGATCTCCTCCGCGTATCTTGGGCTTACGGTAGACACGATGTCGGCACAGACGATGGCGCCCTTCATCAGGTTGATGCATCCGTCGTACTCCATAAGAGAGCGATTATCGTTTCCAAGCGCGAACACGTCGCCGAGAATTCCAAAATCATATTTTCCCTGGTACTCAATATTATGGATCGTAAAGACGGTTTTTATTTTCGCGTATTCCCTACGCCAGCGGAACAGACAGTTGAGATACACGACACTGAGTGCCGACTGCCAATCGTGAGCGTGAAGAACGTCGGGATAAAAGCCGACCTTTTCTATCATCTCAAGAACCGCCATACAGAAGAAGGCGTAGCGCTCTCCGTCATCGAAGTGTCCGTAAAGCGTATCTCTCTTGAAATACTGCTCATTATCGATAAAGTAGTAGGTGACGCCGTCCTTAACAAGACTCAGGACGCCGCAATAAATCGTTCGCCATGCAAGGGGAACGTTAAAGACCGCCTCGGTCTTCATCTGCGAACGCCACTCCTCCTTTACGGCACCGTACAGGGGCATAACGACACGAATATCGCTATCGGGATCGGCAGCCTTCATGGCGGCGGGCAACGATCCCATAACGTCACCGAGACCACCCGTGGCGGCAAAGGGCATCGCCTCGGCGCCTACGAAAAGAATCTTACTCATTGCAGACCCTCACTTATACTCTCACGCCTTTTCCAATGAAGAAAGGCATGGTCTGATGTCCCGAAAGAACACGTCCGTCATTGATAACGACATTCTTGTCGGTGATAACACAATT
The DNA here is from genome assembly GCA_045121195.1 of Eubacteriales bacterium. Taxonomy (GTDB): domain Bacteria; phylum Bacillota; class Clostridia; order Oscillospirales; family CAG-272; genus RGIG8775. The sequence continues at coordinate 7,767 of JBGVFO010000205.1, read as the reverse complement.
CAGCGAAACGTCCGAGCCGACGTAGGTATCCTGAAGGATGATGGAATTGCGGATAACCGCGCCCTTCCCTACCTTCACGCCACGGAAGATAATAGAGTTCTCGACCGTTCCGTCGATCACGCATCCGTCCGCGATGTAAGAATTCTTAACGCTTGCGTTGTTCGTGTACTTCGTAGGAGCCGAGTTTCTTACCTTCGTATAGATGGGGAAATTGGGAACCTCGAAGAGCTCGCGGCGCTTCTCGGGATCCAAAAGCTCCATATTGCAAGCAAAATAGCCCTCAAGAGAGCCGATAATATTGTAATATCCATGATAAGGATATACAAAGTAACGGTCGTTGGCAAGATTCTTGGAAACTACATCCATATAGAAGTGGGTCAGTCCCTTTGCTGCCGCATCGTTTACGAGGTTCAGAAGGAACTTACGATTGGCTACGATCAGATTTGTGCTGACCTCAACCTCGCCATCCTTGGGCTTGAATTGAGAAACTGCAGTGAGTCTGCCGTCAATATCCGACTCCACACCAATCACGGTAGAGCGGAATTCGCAGTCACCAAATTTCTTCTTTGCACTGACGATGGTAATATCCGCCTTTTTCTTCTCATGATATTCCAAAACGTCAGAGATATTGATATTGCAAACGGCGTCGCAGTCGGAAAGAACCAAGACATCCTCCTTGCAACGCTTGATAAAGTCGGTAACGCCCATCAAGGCTTCAAGACGTGTGGAATACAGCTTGTTCGCTACAGGCCCTGTAAACGAGGTAATAAAGGGCGGAAGCAGCTTGATACCGCCCGAGCGACGGGACAGATCCCAGTCCTTACCCGTACCGATGTGATCAAGAAGTGACTGATAATTGTTATGTGTAACGATACCGACCTTGGTAATGTCGGAGTTTACCATATTGGAAAGTGCAAAGTCGATCAGACGGTAGCGGCAACCGAACGGAACGCTCGCCATCGTTCTTCGGTTGGTGAGCTCTGTAATCGACTGATCATGTATATTGGAAAAAATCAAGCCTGCAGCAGTCATTACGCTTCCTCCTTCAGTTCTGCAATCATTTCATCGTCGCCGATCACGCGTCCTGCGGGAATGGCAATACCCGTGCCAACCACGGTAATCCCCTTCGCCTCTTCGCGAGGCTTACCAATCGAGGCTCCCTCGCCCACTGTCACAGCTTCATCCAGGATGGAATACTCAACAACGGAATTCCTGCCCACGGTAACGCGGCTCATAATGACCGAGTCGCGAACGACCGCGCCCTCCATCACCTTGACCCCCTCGCCGATGACCGAGTTGATAACCGTTCCGAGAATCTCACAGCCTTCTGTAATCGTGCTGTTCTCCACCTTGGCATTGGCTCCGACAAACTGTGGACTTTCGTTTTGATAGCGGGAGAAAATACGCCAGCTCTCGTCATTTAGGTTCAGAACGGGGGTATCGCCCAGCATATCCATATTCGCTTCCCACAAAGAAGCAATGGTTCCTACGTCCTTCCAGTAGCCCTCGAAGCCGTAAGCATACATTTTTTCTCCATTCGCCAGCATATTGGGAATGATATTCTTTCCGAAGTCGTTAGAGGATTCGGGGTCTGCCGCGTCGTTCTTCAGATATTTGACAAGCTTTTCCTTAGTGAATACATAAATACCCATAGAAGCCTTGGTGCTGTCGGGGTTCTTCGGCTTCTCAGAGAATTTATAAATGGAGTTGTCTGGATTGGTACTCATAATACCGAAGCGGCTGGCTTCCTCGATCGGAACGTCGATAACGGCAATGGTACAGTCCGCGCCGACCTGCTTATGATAGTCGATCATCTTAGAGTAATCCATCTTGTAGATATGGTCACCCGAGAGGATCAGAACGTACTCCGGGTCATACCGTTCGATGAATTCAATGTTCTGATAGATCGCGTTGGCTGTGCCCTTGTACCAATCTGCGGAATCCTTCGCCTGATACGGGGGAAGAATCGACACACCGCCAAAGGCGCGGTCCAGATCCCACGGCAGACCGTTGCCGATGTACTCATTGAGGACAAGAGGCTGATACTGGGTAAGGACACCTACGGTATCAATGCCGGAATTGGTACAGTTGGAGAGAGGAAAATCGATGATACGGTATTTTCCTCCGAAAGAAACGGCGGGTTTGGCTGTTTTGTAAGTCAGCGCATACAGTCGGCTTCCCTGTCCGCCGGCAAGGAGCATCGCTACGCTTTCTTTTTTCTTGAACATAGGGCACCTCCGAAGTTTTTATTGTAATATTGCAAATTGTGACTCAAAATGATTTTGTCTTTCGACGTGCCGCAGGCTTACGACGAAGAATACACGCACCAAGAGGCGGCACGGTCATACGAAGCACGTGCTCGTATTCGCGGAAGCTTTTCTTGGTCGCGCGCAGCGATTTGGAATTCCCCACGCCGCTACCGCCGAACCGCTCGTCATCCGAGTTGAAGATCTCCTCGTAGTACCCACCGTGGGATACACCGATCTCATAGTTCTCATAAACCACCGGGGTGAAATTCACCACAACAGTAAGCTCCTCGCCGTTTTGTCCGATCCGTCGGTAGGACAGGATGCTTCTGTCGCTATCGTCGGGATTGATCCATTGGAATCCGTCCCACGAGCCGTCATCCTCCCACAGCGCGGGATGTTCGAGATAAAAATGATTCATTTCGGCAAAGAAGAGCTGCAGCTTTGCGTGAGATTCGTACTGCAAAAGGAACCACTCGATCTGTCCCTTATAATCCCATTCACGGAACTGTCCGATCTCTCCGCCCATAAACATCAGCTTTTTGCCGGGATGGGTCATCATATAGGTGAGAAACGCGCGGGTATTGGCAAATTTTTGCCCGTATTCTCCGGGCATCTTATCAAGAAGCGACTTTTTTCCGTGCACCACCTCGTCGTGGGAGATAGGAAGCACGTACTTCTCGCCAAAGCAATAGGTCAGCGAGAAGGTCGTCTTATTGTGGTCGTACTTTTTGAAGAGCGGATCGATCGCTTCATAGGCAAGGACGTCATTCATCCATCCCATATTCCACTTGAGCGAGAATCCAAGTCCTCCCTCCTCCCAATGGGTAAGCTTCGACCACGAGGTGGATTCCTCCGCGATCATCATCACGTCGGGATACTCCTCACGCATAAAGCCATTCAACTTTTGGAAGAAGGCAATTGCCTCAAGATTTTTATTGTCACCGTAAACGTTGGGGACCCATTCGCCCGGCTCACGGTCATAATCCAGATAGAGCATAGCGGCGACCGCGTCCACACGCAGACCGTCCACATGATACATCTCCGTCCAATATGCCGCGTTGGAAACAAGGAAGCACTCTACCTCGTTGCGGGCTACGTCAAAATAGCGCGTTCCCCAGCTTCGGTTTTCCATTCTGTCCTTGCCCTGATATTCGTAAAGCGGCTCTCCGTCGAACTCATAGAGTCCGTGGGCGTCCTTCGGAAAATGGGCGGGCACCCAGTCAAGGATCACGCCGATCCCCGCCTCGTGCATCGTATCTACAAAGCGCATAAAGTCCTCGGGGGTTCCATAGCGGGAGGTGGGAGCGTAATAGCCGCAGACCTGATAGCCCCACGAACCGTCAAAGGGATGCTCCATCACGGGCATCAGCTCTACGTGTGTGTAGCCCATTTGTTTGACATAGCAGGCAAGCTCGGAGGCGATCTCCGCGTAGGTGTAAAAGCTACCGTCCTCACGAAGCTTCCACGAGCCGAGATGCACCTCGTAAATATTGATCGGCTGACGGTAGAATCCGCCGTTTGCCATCTTCTCTCTTCGCATAGACATCCATCCGTCGTCGTGCCACGAAAAGCGCGGAAGCGCGCCGACCAGCGACGCGGTATTGGGCGGCACCTCGGTAAAGAATCCGTAAGGATCCGCCTTCAGGAACTCGCCGTTCGGAGAATAGATTCTATACTTGTATATGCGGCTTTCGGAAAACAAATTCGCAGGAAGCTCCGCTTCCCAAATGCCGCCCTCGGTGATCCTCAGCATCGAGGCGGTATTGCTCCAGCCGTTAAAATCACCCGTTACGAAAACCGCGGTGGCGTGAGGCGCCCATACACGAAAAACATAGGTTGCCTCGTCCTTTCCGTCCGCGCCCTTTCGCGAACCGGCATGACAACCCATGTATTCATATGACCGATAATTCGTCCCTTGATGAAAGAGAAACGGGGCAAGGGTATCTCTATTTGTTGACAACATCCAAAACTCCCTCCGTAATTTCTCTGTATATATACAATATCGACACATACTGCATAAACATATTATACAACAACGTACATAAATTTGCAATAGGTTTTTTGCATTTTCACCTATTTTTCCGCTATTTTTATTAAGTTTTATCAAGAAACATTCAAAAAGAAGACATAATGTTGACACATTTGTGATTTAGACTTATAATATTGTTGATTACCTTGTCGAAAATCATACGAAAGGATGGCATAAAATCTTGATCCAAGTCAAGCATCTTACCAAAGCATACGGCGACACCTTAGCCGTAGACGATATCAGCTTTGATATTGAAGAAGGAAAAATATACGGCTTTCTCGGTCCGAACGGCGCGGGAAAGTCCACGACCATGAATATGATCACCGGGTGCCTTTGTCCCACCTCGGGAACGGTTCTGATAAACGGAAAGGACGTCGTAGAGGATCCCATTGAGGCAAAAAAGGCGATCGGTTATCTTCCCGAGATCCCGCCTCTTTACCCCGATATGACCCCCTACGAATATCTCACCTTTGTGGCGGAAGCCAAAGGGCTTGATGCCGAAGTGACCTATCGCAAGGTCAACGAGGTTATGGCGCTCACCGCCCTCACCGACGTGGCAGACCGTCTGATCGGCAATCTTTCAAAAGGATATTGCCAACGTGTGGGAATCGCGCAAGCCATTCTCGGCGATCCCGCCATCGTCATTCTTGACGAGCCCACCGTCGGACTTGACCCCAAGCAGATCATAGAGATCCGCGACCTGATCCGCACGCTCGGAAAAACAAAAACCGTTATTCTCTCCAGCCACATATTGGCGGAGATCAGCGCCGTCTGCGATCATATTATGATCCTCTCGGGCGGTCGTCTGGTTGCCAACGACACTCCTATGGCGCTGGAGCAAGCAATGAACGCGTCGAGCAAGCTGATCTTCCGCGTCAAATGTGACTTGGAGGAAGCGACCCGAATTCTCGAAACGGTGGACAGCATCGAGGAATATACGGTAGAATATCTGCCTTCCGTCGGATGCACCGAATTCACTCTCCCTTGTGACGGCAACACCGAGCTGCAGGAGGGGATCTTTTTCGCCTTTTCCGACGCAAAACGCCCCCTTCTCCATATGACGACCGAAAGAATGACGCTTGAGGATATTTTCCTGAGGCTCACGACCCCGCAATTTGACGAGGCTCTTCCCAAGGAGGAGTCTGACCCCACAGAGAATGACGAACAGGAGGATAACGAGCTATGATGGCAATCTTTAAGCGTGAGCTGAAATCCTACTTCAACGGCATGATCGGCTTTTTGTTCGTCGCCTTTCTCCTTGCCTTTACCGGCGTTTTCGTAACCAGCTTCAATCTTTTGGGCGGCTATACCGCCTTTGAGTACGCGCTGGAAAGCACCGCCGTCGTTTTTCTTTTGGCGGTTCCCATTCTTACGATGCGCTCTCTTGCCGATGACAAGCGGCTCAAGACCGACAAGCTTTTATATTCTCTTCCCGTAAAGCTCTCCCGCGTGATCCTCGGAAAATATCTGGCGATGCTTGCCGTTCTGCTGCTTCCTACGATCGTATTGGCATTTTACCCCCTGATCCTCAGCGCCTTTGGCGCGGTCAATTTCGCCGTCGCCTACGCCTCTCTTCTCGCATTCTTCCTTTTGGGTGCGGCGCTGATCGCCATTTGCCTGTTTCTGTCTTCCCTGGCGGACAGCCAGATCGTGGCGGCCATTCTCGGCTTCGCGGCGGTACTCGTCATCTACATGGCTGAATCCATCGCCTCGCTGATTCCGGAAACGGCAACCGTGTCCCTGCTCTGCCTTATAGCTCTTGCTGCCCTGATCGGTGTCATCGGCTATTTTCTCACCAAGAGCATTCCCGTCGCCTTCAGCATTGGCGGCGTCCTTGCGGGAGGAGCGTTGATCCTCTTCCTTCTGAATCGCCCCCTGCTTGAAGGACTTTTCCCCGCGCTTCTTTCTCAACTGGCTCTCTTTGATCGCTTTGGCGTCTTCTCGTACGGACTTCTCGACATTCCTACGCTGATCCTCTATCTGTCCGTTTCCGTATTTTTCGTGACGCTTACGGTCCTCGGCGCCGAGAAAAAGCGATGGGCGTAATGGCAAGGAAAGGACGGTACCGAATATGAATCAAACTAAAAATCGAACGACGCGGATGGGTCTTCTCACCCTACTCACCGCGGTTCTGCTTGCCGCAGTTTTGCTGGCCGTCAATCTTTTGACCGCTTCCCTTCCCAACGATATCAAGACCCTGGATATTACGGACACCAAAATGTTTTCGGTTTCCGACAGCACGAAGCGCGAGATCGCAAAGGGTGCTACCCCGATCGAGATCTATCTTGTTTCAACCAACGGTGAAAAATCGCTGGCTGACGAGGGAATGCACCTGCACACCTTCCTCGGAAATCTCGCGGCAGTTAATAAAAACATTTCTTATGCTATCGTAGATCCCTTAAAGGACACCGATTTCATCTCCCGATATTCCTTTGGCAACGAAATCGGGAATCTCAGCGTTATCGTAGAAAGCGAGCTTCGTTCCTATCACATTCCCGTCTCCGACTTTTTCAGCTACTATATCGATCAGGTCGGTAAGATCTCGGAATCGGACGCGATGTACTACTATTACTACTATGGCGTCACCCCCTATTACTGCTTCGACGGTGAAGCCCTTATGCTCGCGGCGATCAGCCACGTTTCTAACACCGATCTTCCTGCGGTCTATACCCTCTCGGGACACTCGGAGGGTGATCTTGCCACTACTGCCGCCGGTATGCTGAAACCGATCGGCGTATCTCCCGTGGCGCTCTCCCTTTCGTCCGGCACCCCTGTCCCCGAGGATTGCGATCTGCTGGTTATCAGCGCACCGCAAACCGACATTACGGCAGCGGAAGCCGCTCTGCTTTGCGATTATCTGGCAAAGGGCGGCGCGATCCTGCTGACGACCGCCCCCAATATCACCTCGCTGCCCAACCTCGGAACCGTTACGGCGTATATGGCGCTTCAAGGTGTAGACGGCATCGTAGCCGAGACTGACGGTCAGCACTATTACAACAGCAGTTATCCCCATTATCTGGCACCTAACATTCACGCCACCGATATGACCGAAGGGATCTCCTCGGTTCTGCTTCCCGTTACTCACGGAATCGTACCCGCCGCCGACCTTGCCGCAGGAATGACGGTTACGCCCCTTCTCTCTACGTCGGAGAGCGCGTATCTGATCCCTCTTGACGCCACCTCGCCCGAAAAGCCCGATGGCGCGCAAACCGCGTCCTTCTGCGTGGGTGCCGTTTCGGAAATTTCCAGTGGCGGTAAGCTCGTCTGGATCCCCTGTGCGAATTTCCTCAGCGACGCGGCAAACGAGGTGAGCGCCGGCGGAAACGGCACGCTCCTCCACGCCGTGGTTACCCAAATCTGCGGTGAGACAGAAGCACCGCCCTCCGCACCCGTGCTTCCTCTCGTCACACAAACGCTGACGGTCAGCACCGCGACGGCAGGCATTCTTTCCTTTGTGATGATCGTCCTGCTCCCCGCCGGCATCGTCGG
>JBGVFO010000204.1:0-2373 GCA_045121195.1 Eubacteriales bacterium | reverse complement strand
TCAGGTAGTAGTCTTGCCGAAGACCCTTGCGAAGTGCCGCCTTGACCGCTTTTATATCCATCTTGGATTTATCGCGGCAGATATACATACCAAGCCCCGAGTTGTGGTTGCATTTCAGTACGAAACGGTCGGGAAGCGAATCGAAGTCGATCTCGTCGGGATCGTCCCAAACGCCGAGAAGGGGGATCAAATATTCCTCGCCGATCGTTTCGGCAATATAATTTCGCACGAGGTACTTGTCAACCATCATGGTATATTCCGGCTTGCGGTCGTAGAGTTTGAGCCACTGGAGCTTTTCGCTGAAGGTCTTGGGGTTCTCCAGATCCAGCTCCTTCCGCATGGCAACCTTGAATTTGCGCTTTAGATATTCCTCGTCCGAAAGACGGTTATACATTCCAAAATTGCAATTCATAAAGAAGCGATATTCGGAATTGAAAAGATATCTTATGCCGGCGCGGCACAGTCGTTTGAAATTCATTTAGATTTCTCCTCGGTGAAATTGAATTTTTGTGATTTTTTTGTGCGTGCGATATCCACTGCCATTGCGGCGGCGGCACCCAAAACGATCCACATCCATTTGATTCCGTAGCTGACATTTCCGTAGTCCATGATCAGCGCCGTGGTTACGACGGTGAACATCATAATATGCTTTGGCTGCGCCGCTTTTAAGGCGCGCGAAAGACCGACCAGAATATAGGTGTGAAGGGAATAGAATAAAGTGAAACCGATAACGCCGTAGTTGGCAAGCAGCTCCACGAAGTTGTTATGGGAGTAAGTCGCAAATCCACTGACTTCGGCAAAGGCGGTCATGCCCCAGCCGGTGAAGGGCTTTTGTTTGAATAGTTCAAGGGCGGTATCGATCATGTTATGGCGGATTATAGAGCTGTAATCCTTATCACTTCCCTCGAGCAACATAAGGAAGCGCTCGTACGCCACGCTGAAGATAGGCAGACGGATCACGAAATACAGGGTCAGCAGAACGATCGCCGACCAAAGGATCATCTGTACGGGCTTTTTCAGACCATAACGGAAGAAGAACAGCAGAGCGGCGCCGATGAGGATGATGAGGATTGCCTTTCTCGAGCCGCTGGACAGGGCGAAGAACAGGAACAGAAGGCTACCCGCGAGGCACAGCCATTTTTTCTTGTAGAGGGTGAGGTACAGACCCGCCACGACGGCGTAGGAGAAGACTCTTCCGTAGGTGTTGGCGTTGGTAAACTCGGAGCCGATGCGCTCCTCCTCCTGCAGTGCCTCAAGAAATCCGCTTACGCCGTAGACGCCCACCGAATACAGAATGAGCAGGAAGCCCGAGGCAAACATGGCCCAGAAAAGCAGGTCGTAGTTTTTGCTCTGCACGAAGAAGCAGAACACGAAGAAGGCAAACAGCACGTTTTGTGCCAGGGTGGAGACGAAGGATACGTCGCCGGGCGCCCATAAGCAGGAGAGGAGCCACCAGATGAGGTTCGACACCAGCAGAATGGGAAACACCAGAGGCAGACGGGGATTGCTGGTGAGAAGCAGGGCGGCGCACACCATAAACAGGAGGATGGCGCCCTTGGACAGGAACTTCAGGTCGCCCACGTCGCCCAGGGAGTCGTTCAGCACCAGACTCAAAAAGAGCAGGATCGAGCAGACCGCTTCCAGGGGTCGAAGCTTTTGTTGATTGTTTTGTGTAATATCCATAACGTACCTCTTATTTTGCTTCTATTACGTCCGAGAACGCCTTACGGCACGCCTCAAAGTCAAAGACGCGGCTTCTCTTCTCCGCCTCGTCGGCGAGTCTTGCCCGTTCGGCGTCGTTTTCCATCACGGAAAGCATGGCGTCCGCCAGTTTCTCTTCTCCCTCGCTTACGACCGTGGCATCCCAGCACACCTCAGGCTCAAGGGCGGGGACGAGAATGCCGTAGTCGGCGCGGGTCACCTCGGTGATCTCGGCTTCGAGATCGGGGGCTTCAAACAGGATCTCGCGGGGACCCGACTTGCAGTCGGTGGCGACGGTGGGACAGCCGCACGCCATGGCTTCCACCATAGCGTTGGGGAAGCCCTCAAACAGGGAGGACAATACGTAGCATTCCGCGTTTTTCATATACTGATACGGATTCCGCGTCCGTCCCGTCAGCAAAACGCAGTCGGAAAGCCCCAGCTCTCCGATGAGGACCTCGAGATTGCCGTCCGAAAAGTCCTCGCCCACCATAACGAGCCGCGCCTCGGGGTGCTTTGCGTGTACCTTGGCGAAGGCCTTGACAAGGTGCCAGGCTGCCTTTTGATACATAATGCGTCCCACGTTGGCGAAGACGAAGTGTCCGTCGAAGAAGGCGGCTTCCTCCTCCGAGAGGGGAAGGCTTCCCTTCTCCTTCATATCGTCGAAGTTAT
>JBGVFO010000203.1:0-16947 GCA_045121195.1 Eubacteriales bacterium | reverse complement strand
GAGAAAGGACTTTGAACTATGTCAAAGCATTTTGAACTTTTAAAGCAAGAGGGCAGAGCGCGCAGAGGCGTTCTGCATACCGTACACGGGGATATTCAACCCCCTGTGTTTATGAACGTAGGAACCTGTGCCGCCATCAAGGGCGGCGTCTCGCCAACCGAGCTTGTAGATATCAACTGTCAGGTGGAGCTTTCCAATACCTATCACCTTCATATCCGTCCCGGCGATAAGCTGATCCACGATATGGGAGGTCTTCATAAATTTATGAACTGGAGCCGTCCGATCCTGACCGATAGCGGCGGATTCCAGGTGTTCTCCCTCTCTTCTCTTCGTAAGATCACCGAGGAGGGCGTGCATTTTGCCTCTCATATTGATGGCAAGCGCATCTTTATGGGACCCGAGGAGAGTATGCAGATCCAGTCCAATCTGGCGTCAACCATTGCGATGGCGTTTGACGAGTGCGTGGAGAATCCCGCCACCTACGAATATGCCAAGAACTCCTGCGAACGCACCTTCCGCTGGCTCGTGCGCTGTAAGAAGGAGATGGAACGTCTCAATTCGCTTCCCGACACCATCAACAAAAATCAAATGCTGTTCGGTATCAACCAGGGAAGCATCTACGAGGATCTTCGTATTGAGCATATGAAGCAGATCGCCGAGCTTGATCTTGACGGTTACGCCATTGGCGGACTTGCCGTAGGTGAGCCCACCGAGGATATGTACCGCATTATCGATGCGGTGGAGCCCTATATGCCCGTAAATAAGCCTCGCTATCTGATGGGAGTTGGTACTCCCTGTAACATTCTTGAGGCGGTGCATCTCGGGGTGGATTTCTTCGACTGCGTAATGCCCAGCCGTAACGCCCGTCACGGAAATCTCTTTACCTGGCACGGAAAGATCAACGTGCTGAACGAAAAGTATGCCAAGGACCCCAGGCCCTTTGATGAGGGCTGCGGCTGTCCCACCTGCCGCAACTACAGCCGCTCCTACCTCCGCCATCTGATCAAGGCGAAGGAGTCGCTGGGTATGCGTCTTGCGGTCACTCATAATCTGTATTTCTATAATGAACTGACTATGAAGATCCGTGAAGCCCTTGACGGCGGTTACTTTGAAAGCTTTTATCAAAAATACAGAAATATCCTCGGCGAGAGAGTCGACGATTAAGGAAAGGAAGGATTCTTATGATTGACAAGAAAACAGCGTTTGACGTTCTTGAGGTCGCCGTATCCGGCGGTGCGGATTTCGCCGAGATCTTCTGCGAAACCACAAGAACCAACAACATCGTTTTGGCAGACAGTAAGATCGAGAAGATCACGGACAACGTAATTTCGGGTGTCGGTATCCGCGCGTTCCTCGGAACCCAGACGGTATACGCCTCCACCTGCGATATCAGCCGTGAGGGCCTTATGAAGTGTGCCAAGAGTGTGGCAGAGGTGATCTCCTCCACAAGTAAGCTTGGGAGCTTTGTTCTCACCGAGAGAATTTTCCCCAATATCCATCCCGTGCTTGTTGAGCCGGTCGGTGCCGAAATGAAGACCAAGATCGACCTTCTTCGAGCAGGCTGTGACGCCGCAAGAGGCTATGATCAGCATATCGTTCAGGTACAGGGCGGACTCGCCTGCGTAGACCGCAATATCTGGATCGCCAATACCGAAGAGCTTTTCACAACCGACAGACACGTTCGCACCAGAATGATGGTTTCCTCGGTTGCCTCCGAGGGCAACGAGAATCAGTCCGGCTCCTGCAATCCCGGACGCGGTATGGGTCTTGAAATGTTCGATACCGTGATTAGACCCGAGGACATCGGAATTGAGGCTTCCCGTCAGGCAATGGTTAATCTCCGTGCCTCCTACTGTCCCGCAGGACAGATGACGGTAGCCATTGAAAACGGATTTGGCGGCGTTATTTTCCATGAGGCGTGCGGACATTCTCTTGAAGCCACCTCGGTAGGCGTCGGTATGTCCCAGATGTGCGGTAAGATGGGGCAGAAGATCGCAAACGAAAAGGTTACGGCAATTGATGACGGAACCATCGCGAATGCGTGGGGCTCGGTCAATATTGACGACGAGGGCAATCCCACCAAGCGCAACGTGCTGATCGAAAATGGCGTGCTCAAGAGCTACATGGTAGACCGTCTTGGATCTCGCCGTATGGGTATGCCTATGACGGGGAACAGCCGCCGTCAGGATTACAACTACGAGCCCACCTCCCGTATGACCAATACCTTTATTGATAACGGTCCCGACAAGAACGAGGACATTATCGCGTCTATTGAATACGGTCTGTACGCCAAGCATATGGGCGGCGGATCGGTCAATCCTCTCACGGGTGATTTCAACTTCGCCGTAAGCGAGGGATATATCGTTCGTAACGGTAAGATCTGCGAGGCGGTCAGAGGCGCATCGCTTATCGGTAAGGGCTCCGAGATCCTTATGGATATTGATATGGTAGGTCAGAATCTGGCAACCGGTCAGGGTATGTGCGGCTCGTCCAGCGGCTCGGTTCCCACCGACGTAGGTCAGCCTCTCATCCGTGTTTCCAAGATCACGGTTGGCGGAAGATAAGGAGGAAGCAATATGGAATTTTCTAAGATCAAAGAGATCCTCGCGGAAGAAGCGAAGACGCTTGGCGTTACCGAGTACGATATTTATTTTTCCAAGTCCGAGTCCCTGTCCGCAGAGACCCTGAAGCAGGAGATCAGCAGCTTCAGCAGCAGTAACGGTATCGGTATCAGCTTCCGCTGCATCCGCGACGGCAAGTTCGGCTATGCCTCCAGCGAGCTGATCACCCCCGATGAGGTAAGAGGACTGGTTGCAAAGGCTTATGAAAACGCGCTCTATATTGAGTCGGACGACGAGGCGATGATTTTCCGTGGCTCTGAGCATTATGAAACCGTGGAAAATCCGGTTCTCCCCGAGATCTCTACGGCAGAGCTGAAGGATATCGCTATGGATATTCAGAAAACCACCTACGCGCAAAGCGAATACGTGATCGACGGAACCCAGAGCGGCGTCGGTGTGATTCGCGAAAGCGTGGATATGTGCAATTCTTACGGCCTTGAGCTTCACGAGGAGGTAAACGCGTACCAGTACGTGGTTGCCGCCGTTGTGAATAAGGACGGGGACTCTGAGCAGGATTTTGAATACAACTTTGACGTAAGCTTTGACAAGGCGACCGCACTCTCCAAGCCTGTCGTTGAGTCGGCGTTGTCCAAGGTTGGCGCAGGACAGGTAGAGAGCGGAAGCTACGATCTTGTCCTCAGCGGCAAGATGCTCGCAACCCTGCTTGCTACCTTCTCGGGCTCCTTCTCGGCAAAGAATGCCCAGCTTGGACTTTCCCTGTTTGCGGGAAAAGAGGGAAGCGCGGTTGCGGCAGATTTTGTAACCATTACCGACGATCCCTTCTCGGATATGATGCTTTGCAAGAGCGCCTTCGACGCAGAGGGTGTTGCAACCTACAAGAAGAACGTAGTGGAAAACGGCGTGCTTAAGACCCTCCTTTACGACCTTGCTACGGCAAAGAAGGCAGGGAAGGAAACCACGGCGAACGCCTCCCGCGGCTCTTATTCCGCTCCCACCGCCATTTCGCCCTACTGCTTGTATATCAACGCAGGAGAGAAGACCCTTGATCAGCTTCTTGCTGAGGCGGAGAACGGTATTTATATCACCGAGCTGAAGGGACTTCACGCAGGCGCCAATGCGGTAACGGGTGACTTCTCCATCGAGAGCGCAGGTTACCGTATCGAAGGTGGAAAGCTGGCAGGGGCAGTCAAGTCCTTCACCATTGCGGGCAACTTCTACGAGCTGCTGAAAAACATTGATTCGCTTTCCGATAAGGTGTCCCTTGCCCGTCCCGGTATCGGACGCGGCTTTGGCGCTCCCGACGCGCTTTTGAAAAAGGTCAGCGTAGCGGGCAAGTAATCTTGCGATTTCTATTGAATTTACCGTTTCTTTGTGCTATACTGTATAAGAATTTTGTTGCGAGGAGGGAAATACCGTGAAACTGTCGTTAAAGCATATGGTTATTTCCTTCGTCGCGGCGTTGCTTCTTCTCTCTCTCATTATGACGGCGATCTGCGTTTCGGTTTTTCGAAGCCGCGTGAACGAGCATCGTTCGGACGGGGAGGGAATTCCCGTTTCGGGACTTCCCGAGCGTAGTGCGCGATACGCGTTTTCAAGCACCGCAGTTTACTATGAAGAAAAGGACGGTTCCGTCGCGTATGCCGCTTTGGTCGGCATTGACGAGACAAATCAAATGATCACGGTTACCCCCTTTGCCGCAACGCTTCCCGTTCCCTTCAAGACCAGTATTTACTTCGTTTCCACCATTTGTGAAAGCGAAGGGAAGGAAGCCCTTTGCGATATCGCTTCCGCCCTTACCGGCGTGGAGGCAGATACCTTGATGGATACCGACGCATGGGGGATCGCGCCAGCCGGATCCATAGACGCCTTTACCTATGGGATCAGAGATTTTCTCGCTACGCGGTATGGCGAATATGAGATCAAAACCGTTCCCGCTGCGCTGGATCAGGACGGTGTGGCGGATACCGAAAAAACAGTAGAAGCATTTTTTAAGGTCGAATCTAATTTACGATAATACATTTTAGGAGAAACAACTATGAACAATTCCGAAAAAACAATGGACAAGATCGTAGCCCTCTGTAAGAACCGCGGCTTTATTTTCCCCGGCTCCGAGGTGTACGGCGGTCTTGCGAATTCCTGGGACTACGGTCCTCTCGGCGTTGAGTACAAGAATAACGTAAAGAAGGCTTGGTGGAAGAAATTCGTCCAGGAAAGCCGCTACAACGTAGGTCTTGACTCGGCTATCATTATGAATCCCGAAACCTGGGTGGCATCGGGTCACGTTGGCGGATTTTCCGATCCCCTTATGGACTGTAAGCAGTGCAAGGCACGCCACAGGGCCGACAAGCTGATCGAGGAGTACGCCTTTGAGAACGGAACCGACGACAATCCCGCTGCTTGGTCCTTCGAGGAAATGAGCGCCTTCATTAAGGAGAAGAATATCGGCTGTCCCACCTGTGGCGGTCACGAGTTCACCGACATCAAGAAGTTCAACCTGATGTTCAAGACCTTTATCGGCGTTACCGAGGATTCCTCCAACACCGTGTACCTTCGTCCCGAAACGGCGCAGGGTATCTTTGTGAATTTCCCCGCAGTTGCCCGTACCACCAGAAAGAAGCTGCCCTTCGGCGTAGCACAGATCGGTAAGTCCTTCCGTAACGAGATCACCCCCGGTAACTTCGTGTTCCGTACCCGTGAGTTCGAGCAGATGGAGCTGGAGTTCTTCTGCAAGCCCGGCACCGATCTTGAGTGGTTCAACTACTGGAAGGATTACTGCCACAAATGGCTGCTTGATCTTGGTATGAGAGACGAGAACCTTCGCCTTCGTGACCACGATCCCGAGGAGCTTGCCTTCTACTCCAAGGCAACCACCGACTTCGAGTTCCTGTTTCCCTTTGGCTGGGGCGAGCTTTGGGGCGTAGCCGACAGAACCGACTATGACCTCGGTCAGCACCAGACCCATAGCGGCAAGGATATGACCTATTTCGATCAGGAAACGAACGAGCATTACGTTCCTTACGTTGTCGAGCCCTCCCTTGGTGCCGACCGTGTAGCGCTTGCGTTCCTGGTTGATGCCTATGACGAAGAGGTGATCGATGCCGAGAAGAACGACGTTCGTGTTGTCCTTCACCTGCATCCCGCGCTTGCGCCCTTCAAGGCGGCAGTGCTTCCTCTTTCCAAGAAGCTGTCCGAGAAGGCAAGTGAGGTTTACGAGGAGCTTTCCAAGTACTTCATGGTGGACTTCGACGAGACCGGTTCTATCGGTAAGCGTTACCGCCGTGAGGACGAGATCGGTACTCCTCTTTGCATCACCTACGACTTTGAGTCCGAGACCGATAATTGCGTAACCGTCCGCGACCGTGATACCATGGAGCAGGTTCGCATCCCGATTGCTGACCTTAAGTCCTATATCGAAAAGCACATCGCGTTCTAAACGTGATATAGAAAAGACCGAACGAAATTCGTTCGGTCTTTTTCTATTGCTTTTTGGCGAAGGGATTCATGGTTCTTCCGGCATCCACCTCTTTTTGAAAAATCCCGAATTCTGCTCGGAATTGACTGGGCGTTATACCGGTTGCCTTTTTAAATACGCGCATAAAATGTACATCGCTCGGATAGCCGCACGAGGCGGATACGTTACATACTGTGAGATTGGTGCTAGACAGCAGATGCTTGGCGTATTCCATACGACTATACTGAATGTCGGCTGTAATGGAAACACCGAAAAAGCTTTTATATAAGTGCTGAAGATAGGAGCGGCTGATGTTCATTTCCCGGCATATCTTATCGATGGCCCAACTCTTTTGTGGTTGTAAGCGAATGGCGTTTTGCAGATCGCAGAGCATTCCGTAAAAGGCATTTTCTTTTTGAGGATGGGGATCATAAAGCTTTTCGGCAAGCTTTCGTACCATAAGATCAAAATACAGCTTCATAGAATCTTCCTTATATCGATTTCGGGAGTATCTTTCGCAGAAAATGCTTTTGATGATCTCCGAAAAGGGAGCAACGCTGTCAAAGGTCATAACGGTGTCAAAGGGAATTCCAAGCGCCTCAATATCCTTTTCTTCGGCATCATTCATCTCAATATGAAGCCAATCGTTTGCAAATTTTTCGCCCGAGGCACCGTAAAGCTGAGGGGTTCCTATTTTGAAAAAAATTACGGAGTTTGGCGGCGTGAGCTGCTTTTCTCCACCAAAAACAAAGTAAGCCTCTGTTCTGAGAATCAATAGGATATAATCTCCTGACCCATTTGGTCTGTTAATAGTGAAGCCGGAAGGGTGAATATAATGATAGCCTGCGTTTACAATCTTCATAATAGTTTCTCCTGCAAAAAAGCACAAAACATCAGTCTTATAACAGTATAAACCATTGAAAGGTTTTTGTCAAGCGATGTATAATGAGAAAAAAGGAAAGGAACGTTTTTTATGAAAGCACAAATCATCATCAATAGAAATTTTGCCGTGGGCGAGATCGATAAACGAATTTACGGCTCATTTATCGAGCATATCGGCCGCGCGGTATACAACGGTATCTATGAGCCGACTCATGTTACGGCTGACGATATGGGATTCCGTGGTGACGTGATGAAGCTGATCCGCGAGATCGACGTTCCCATCGTTCGTTATCCCGGAGGCAATTTCGTCTCAGGATATCATTGGGAGGACGGAACGGGCGAGAAGAGCAAACGTCCTCAGAAGCAGGATATTGCCTGGTTCACTATTGAGACCAACGAAATGGGAATCGATGAATTTCAGGAGTGGGCCAAACGAGCAGGCACCAATGTGATGATGGCGGTCAATCTTGGCACACGCGGTGCTGAGGACGCCAAGAATTGCATCGAATATTGCAATGGCGAGACCGATACGTATTACGCGAACCTTCGCCGTGAAAACGGGTTTGAGAACGCCTTTGGCATCAAGGTTTGGTGTCTCGGTAACGAGATGGACGGTCGCTGGCAGATCGGAACCAAGACTGCGGAGGAATATGCGCGCCTTGCCACCGAAACCGCAAAAATTATGAAGTGGGTCGATCCCAATATCGAGCTTGTGGCAAGCGGAAGCTCTAATTGCGGTATGCCGACCTTTGTGGATTGGGAGCGCACGGTGCTTGAGCACGCCTACGATTACGTGGACTATATTTCGCTCCATAACTATTACGGAAACCGCGCCAACGATTTTCTCAATTTTATGGCAAAATCCGAGGAAATGGATCGGTATATTAAGAGTGCCGCCTCCGTATGTGACGCGGTTAAGGCCAAGAAACGCTCGAAAAAGACGATTAACATCTCATTTGACGAGTGGAACGTATGGTATCGCACTATGGGGCAGTCTGTTGAAAGATGGCAGAAGGCGCCTCATTTTCTTGAAGAGGTTTATAACTTTGAGGATGCGCTTCTTGTGGGGTGTATGCTGATGACCCTGCAGAACAACTGTGATCGCGTGAAAATAGCGTGCTTGGCGCAGCTTGTCAACGTCATTGCCCCCATTATGACAGAGGACGACGGTGCTGCTTGGGTGCAGACCATCTTCTATCCCTATTTATATGCCTCTCGATACGGTCGTGGAAGAACACTGCAGACTGTTATTACAAGTGACACCTATCAATCCAAGGATAAATGGGAAATCTCATACCTTTGCGCCTCGGTTGTGGATAATACAGAAAAACGTGAGCTTGTGGTTTTTGCTGTCAATCGATCGCCAGAGGAGGATATGGCACTTGAACTTGATCTTGGCGGTTATGAAAACGCTCGCCTTCGCGAGCATGTTGAGCTGTATTCCGACGACCTGAAGGCGATAAACACAAAGGATCAAACGCCTATCACTCCCACGAAGAAGAAAATTGGTGACGCCATTACTTTGCGCAAACATTCTTGGAATATGCTGGTGTACGAATATTAAAAGAAAAAGCACTGCGGGCTTCCGCAGTGCTTTTCGTTGCTTATATTATTCCTTTTTTGATATCGGTCACAAAGGCGTCGATGCGCTCAAGGGCCGAGGTGATATGCTTGATGGAGTAGGCGTAGGAGATGCGGGCAAAGCCGGCACCAGAGTCGCCAAAGGCCTCGCCGGGAACGATGGCACACTTGTAATCGTAAAGAAGCTTCTCGCAGAACGCCTCGCCCGTCATACCGAACTCGCCGATGTTGGGGAAGATGTAGAAGGCGCCCTTTGGTTCAAATACGTCAATGCCGATGGAGCGGAGTCCGTCGTAGATATACCGTCTGCGGCGGTTGTACTCGTCGGTCATCATGCGAATATCGTCATCACCGTTACGAAGCGCCTCAACAGCCGCAAGCTGGGCGGTGGTTGGTGCGCACATAATGGCGTACTGATGGATCTTGAGCATCTGCGCGACAAGGGGCGAGGGGGCGCAGAGGAAGCCAAGTCGCCAGCCCGTCATGGCATATGCCTTGGAAAAGCCGTTGACCACGACGGTGCGCTCCTTCATATCGGGCAGAGTCGCGATGGACACGTGAGGACCCTCATAGGACATTTCCGCGTAGATCTCGTCGGAAAGCACCACGATATCGGTGCCGCGAAGCACGTCGGCGATGTCTTCCAACTCGGTTTTCGTTAGAATCGCGCCCGTGGGATTGTTGGGATAAGGGATCACCACCATTTTGGTTTTGGGGGTGATAGCCGCCTTCAGCTTTTCTGCCGTCAGCTTGAACTCGTCCTTCAGCTCGGTGGCAATGATCACCGGTGTGCCGCCCGACAAACGAACGATGGGCTCGTAGCAGACGAAGCTGGGGGTGGGAATGATGACCTCGTCCCCGGGCTCCACGATGGCGCGGATGGCGATGTCAATGGCTTCAGAGCCGCCCACGGTAACGATGGTATCGTCGTTTCCGTTATAGTCAAGACCGAAGCGGCGCTTCATATACTGTGCGATCTCAAGGCGAAGCTCCGCGGTACCCGCGTTTGAGGTATAGTAGGTCTTACCTTGCTCAAGGCTTTCGATACCCGCTTCGCGGACGTGCCACGGGGTGGGGAAGTCGGGCTGACCTACCGTCAGCGCGACCACGCCGTCAATCTCGCCGATGAGGTCGAAGAATTTACGAATTCCGGACGGCTTCAGGTCGACGACGGTTTTGGATAGTATCTTGTTATAATCGATCATCAGAATTCGTTTCCTCTTAAATCTTCTTCAATGGCACCGTAGACAACGCCCTTGTCCTTGTATTTGCGAAGGACGAAATGGGTTGCCGTGGACATAACCGAATCAATGGGCGCAAGCTTTTGCGCTACGAAATACGCGACCTCTTTCATAGTTTTGCCCTCAATAAATACCGCAAGGTCGTAGCCGCCGGACATCAGATACAGACTCTGTACCTCGGGGTAGTTATAGATCTTCTCGGCGACCTTATCAAAACCGCGATCCTTCTGGGGCATTAGCTTGACCTCGATGAGAGCGGTTACGTATTCCTTATCGGTCTTATCCCAGTCTATGATGGTTTTGTAGCCGAGGATAACGCCGTCCTTTTCGTAGGCTTCGATAGCCGCTTTGATGTCGCCTTCCTCTTTTTCCAGCATAACTGCGAGCTGCTTTGTTGTGAGTGTCGCGTCGTCTTCAAGGAGATTGAGAATCTTATCCATGGTATATATCCTTTCACTCAGATTTTCTGTTCTTTATTTTTTCTGTGATACTTTCGTAGGAAAGCCCGTACTTGTTAGCAATGTCACGGGCGTAGCTCTTTCCGTCGGGCTTGGCACGCACGATACGGAAGGAACGCTTACCCTCCTCAATGCCTGCTACCAGGGTGTCGATAGGCGCGCCGCCCGCCGCCTTTGTTTTGGCGTTGATGTTGTCGATCTCCGCCGCAAGCTCGTGCAGGTGGGTAGAGAACAGGCAACGGCAACCGACCATGCTAAGACCGCCCAGCACTTCGGCGGCAATGTAAGACGCCTCAAAGGAGCCGGTGGAGGACAGGGACTCGTCAAGAAGCACCAGGCTATTCGCCGTTACGCTGTCAAAGATCTCGTCAAGACGGGCGCATTCCTCGCCAAGACGTCCCTTGTCGATGGTATCCTCAGCGCCTGTCGGGAAATGGGTGAAAATCGCGTCAACAGGGCTGATAACAGCGCTTTTTGCGGGCAGGAACATACCGAGCTGAAGCATAGCCTGTGCGATACCGATGGCGCAGGTGACTACCGATTTTCCGCCGCGGTTGGGACCTGTCAGCACGTAGATCATGGCGTTTTCATCAAAAATCACGTCGTTCGGAACGATGTCATCCTCGATCTTGAGTGCTACGCAGGGATTGTAAAGGGAATCGGTGCGGAAGGCTCTTTCGGCCATGGGACGAAGCTCGGGGGTGCAGAGCACACAGCCCTTTTCCTCAAGCCGACGCATCGCCTCGGTCGCCTTGGCGGTGAACTCGATCTCGCCCAGGAGATTGAGGAGAAAGTTGGTGTTATCCAGCACGTAACTCTGCACGATCTTCTTCCAGGAGCGGAGCGAGGATTTGTAGATGTCGTTGATCGCTGACGTAAAGG
This sequence comes from Eubacteriales bacterium, assembly GCA_045121195.1. Taxonomy (GTDB): domain Bacteria; phylum Bacillota; class Clostridia; order Oscillospirales; family CAG-272; genus RGIG8775. The sequence continues at coordinate 5,870 of JBGVFO010000203.1, read as the reverse complement.
CAAGCGAAAGCGCGGTCTTTTGGTTCTCGTTCTGTTTTTTGCCGAAGGGAACAAGATTTGCGATGCAGGTGTATTCGTCGTCCTTGAAATTCAGGCGAAGGATCTTTTCCAGAACGTCGCCCGAGCGGAAGGACTCGGAATTGATGGAAAGCACGCCCGCTTCTCTGGGACGGAGCAGAGAGTCAAGATTGACGCCGATGGTCACGCTCTTGATCTCACGAACACGGGCGGTCAGCTCCGAGAGCTTTTGATTCAGCTCACGGTAGTAATCACTTTCGGCAAGCTCGCGGATGCGGTCCGCAAAGGTGCAGAAGGCACGGCTTTTCAGGCTCTCGCGAATGGGAGCAAAGCCTCCGTTCAACAGATCAATGCAGGAAATATAAAGCTCGATCTCGGTAATGCTGGAAAGATAGGAGTCGGTGTCACCGCTGTCGCTTTCCAGACGGCGAAGCTCAAGAATGTCCCCGAGAATGGGGATCAGCCCGTTCAGCGTTTCCGAAATGGAAGGATGGTCCAGCATATCGCGGAAGGTCTCCATACGGTACGCAATGACCTCGGGATCGGTGGTGAAGTATTCGGAAAGCTCGCTGTTCTTCAGATCAATGAAGTCCAGCATTCCAAGCTCCTCCAAAACGAACATATCGATGGCAGGAACCGAATGCCCCTTGTAATGCTCCGCGTGGGAGAGCGCGTCAGGGTATATGAGAGAAAAATTGTTCAGTTGCATTTTTCCTCCTCAAGTAAACATAAATAGATAGTTTATTATATCACAGAATATGAATTTTGTAAAGGATTTTTTGCGAGCCTTCCTAAAAATACAAATTGATGATAAAATTTAATAAAATTGTTGAAATCGGAAGGAAAGTATGGTATAATTTAAGACAGTAAAATTGAGGCATTATGCCATCATCACGTAAGGAGAACGTACTATGAAGAAGTTTATGGATGAAGATTTCCTCCTGTCTACGGAGACGGCGCAGATCCTGTTCCACAACTATTCGGAAAAGCTGCCCATTATCGACTATCACTGTCACCTTTCCCCCAAGGAGATCGCGGAGGACAAGCGTTATTCCAACATTACCGAGGTCTGGCTTTACGGTGACCACTATAAGTGGAGAGCGATGCGCTCCTGCGGCGTAGATGAGAAGTATATCACGGGTGATGCCTCCGACTATGACAAATTCAAGGCGTATTGCTCGGTTATGCCCAAGCTGATCGGCAATCCTCTTTATCACTGGAGCCATCTTGAGCTTCAGCGCTATTTTGATTGCGATCTGGTGCTTTGCGAAGAGAATTGCGAGGCAATTTGGAATATCGCGGCGGAGAAGCTGGCTTCTCCCTCGATGAGCGCAAAGAATCTGATCGTGAACTCCAATGTGGATCTTCTTTGCACCACCGACGATCCCGCTGACTCTCTTGAGTATCACAAGCAGATCGCCGAGAGCGGATTCTCTACCAAGGTCCTTCCTGCATTCCGTCCCGACAAGGGTATGAATATCGAGAGAAAAGGCGTTACTGCTTACTTTAAGACCCTTGGTGCTGCCAACGGTGTAGAGATCGTTGACCTCACTACTCTTGAAAAGGCATATCTTGTTTCTCTTGACCGTTTTGAAGCCCTCGGCTGTAAGACGGCAGACCACGGTATGGATGATATCGTTGGCTTTACCAAGCCCGATGCCTATCACGCTGATCTCATCCTGAAGAAGGCAATGGCAAGCGATGGTGCTGACGTTACGCCTGAGGAGCTTGTTCTGTTCAAGTCTCAAATGATGCGTTTCTTTGGTATTGAGTACAAGCGTCGCGGTTGGGTTATGCAGCTTCATTACGGTGTTCGCAGAAACCCCAACTCCGAGATGTTTGCAAAGCTCGGTCCCGACACTGGCTATGACACCATTCACGGTGGCGTTTCTACGGCCAATATTGTTGAAATGCTTGATTATCTCAAGAATAACAACGGTCTTCCCAGAACGATAGTTTATTCTATCAATCCTAACGAGAACGCGGCGATCGGTACTCTTTGCGGTACCTTCTGCGCCGGTGACGGAAGCGGCAAGCCTACCGTAACCCAGGGCTCTGCTTGGTGGTTTAACGATAACTTTGACGGCATGGTAAACCAGATGAAGTCCTATGCGAACCTTTCGGCATTCGGCAACTTCCTTGGTATGCTTACCGACTCCCGCAGCTTCCTTTCCTATCCCAGACACGAATATTTCAGACGCATTCTTTGCCGTATCGTCGGCGAGTGGGTCGAGGAGGGAATGTATCCCGCGGATTATGAGGCGCTGGCGCAGCTTATCGCCGATATCAGCTACAACAATACCAAGAATTACTTTGGCTTTCAGTTGAACTGAGTATGAAGGCAATAGGAGAGATTGAGCAATGAAAAAATTGTTGTCTGTTATTTGCCTTTTGTTGGTTGCTTGTACGGTGTTTTCCGCTTGCGGTGAGCTTCCTGAAGTCCCTGTGGATACGTCGGCAACCCCTGACGACGAAATATCGGTGCCTTCCGAAACCGAGTCGGAGACCGAAGGTGAGCCAAAGGAGGAGATTTACGTGGAACGGACCTATACCATGAAGGATGCCGAGGGATTGTTCAATCCTCTTGGACGTACCGCGATGGTAGGCACTGCGCTTACCGTTGACTGGACGGGCGCCGGAGCGGCATTTAGCGCGGAGTGCAAGGGCGATTTTATTATCACCTTTAATGCCGGCTCAAACTCCATCTATCTTCGTGTTGAGGTAGATGGGGAGATAACCAAGAACTTCAAGCTGACGAAGGGGCAACACGATTATGTGATCGCCTCCGGTTTGGAAGAAGGTCTGCACAGCATCCGCATTGTTTCCGAGCCCGGATACGGAAAATGGAATTGCAGTGAGCTTCTGTCGGTTACCCTTACCGGTAAGCTCCGCGAGGAGAAGCCGAAGGATGTCTATATCGAGTTCATTGGCGACTCTATTACCCACGGCGCAGGACTTTCCAGTATGCTGGATAGCAACGGTAAGAACACGAACGACGGCACCTTGACCTACGCATACGTTGCCATCGATCAGCTTGACGTTGACTATTCCATTATGGCAAACGGCGGTATGGGCTTTGCCTTCGCCGCAGATATGGAGAATCTGGTTAATCTTAGGTACATGTACCAGTGTGACAAACGAAATACCGATCCCTATGTGCCTACGAGAACCCCGGACCTTATTGTGATCAACCTTCATACCAACGATAACTATCAGTGGTTTTTGAAAAAGAATCCTGACCAATCGGTATTTAACGCCGCATTTGACAAGGAGGTTGACGCGCTTCTTGCTTCCTTTGATCAGCTTTACGGCGAGAAGAAGGTGCCGATCCTCTTCGTGTTCGGCTGTATGGCGACCAGCTCGTATACGACGGCAACCGACCGTCTGCAAGAGTTGATCAAGACCAAGTATCTTCCCGCAGGCTACGATATTGAAACGGTGACCCTAACTACCGACCGTACCGGAGCCGCCTCTCATCCCACAGTAGCGGGGGCGAAGGTGCAGGGCGACGAGCTTGCGGCATACATCAAGAGCACCTATTACTATATGTTTGACTGATAACACACGGGCGGCAAGGCTCCTTTGAGTCTTGCCGACTCTTTTACACGGAGAAGAAGTATGATACTGATTATTGCGGAAAAGCCAAGCCTTGGACGAAACATTGCCGATGCCATCGGCGGTATGACCAAGCGCAACGGTTATATCGAGGGAAACGGATACCTGGTAACGTGGGCATTCGGTCATTTGTTTTCCTTAGCGGACGTAGAGGCGTATTCCGCAACACCCGTTACGGAGAAGCGGTGGACCCTTGACAATCTTCCTTGCTTTCCCCAAGAGTTCGTTTTTGAGCTGCGAAAGGGAAGCGATAAGAAGGTGGATAGCGGCGTCGTCCGTCAATTTGAGGTGCTGAAGTCGCTTTGCAACCGAGCGGACGTAGACACCATCGTCAACGCTGGGGACGCGGATCGCGAGGGAGAGATCATCGTTCGGCTTTGTATCGACAAAGCGCTTGCTACGAAAAAGTCACTCAAGCGTCTTTGGCTTCCCGACCAGACCCCCGAAACGGTTCGCAAGGCGCTTTCCGAAATGAAGGACGAGACCGAATACGACAATCTTGCCAACGAGGGCTTTGCCCGCACCTATATTGACTGGCTTTACGGCGTTAACCTGACCCGCTACGCGACCCTGAAAACGGGAACGCTTTTGCGTGTCGGTCGCGTGATCGTTCCCATTGTCAAGGCGATCTACGACCGCGATATGGCGATCAAAAACTTCGTGCCGGGCAAATACTTCGCAATCGTCAGTAAGGAAAAAACCAACGGAGAGGTCGTTGAGCTTGTCAGCAAGCAAAAGTTTGATGAGAAGCAGGGCGCCGAGGCGCAAGCCCTCTGCGATAAGTACAACGCCGTTCCCGCTATCGTAAAATCAGTCAAGAAGAAAAAGGATACGCTGGCGCCGGGAAAGCTGTACTCGCTTTCCAAGCTGCAGAACGTGCTCAGTAAAAAGTACAAGATGTCCATGACCGAAAGCCTTGAGATCATTCAAAAGCTTTACGAGGCGGGTTACCTGACTTATCCCCGTACCAACTCGGAGTATTTGGCAACGGCGGAGCAGGATAAGATCAAAAAGATCCTTGCCAACTGCAAAAAGCTGGGCTATCCCGTTGAATTCAAGTTTAAAAAGACCATCTTCGACGATTCCAAGATCGAATCCCACTCGGCGCTGACTCCTACCTACAAGATCCCCGATAAGGGGAAGCTTAGTGAGCGGGAAATGCAGGTGTACTCCACCGTGTTCCGTCGCTTTATCGCGGTGTTCTGCGCGGAGGATTGCGTGATCGAAAAATCGGAGATCACCATCGCGGTCGGCGACTACGAGGACTTTGTCCTGAAGGGAACGGTCATCGTGGAAAAGGGGTGGACAAATTTCGACTAAAACACGAAAAAGGATAAGATCCTTCCTAAATTGGCAATGGGCGACGTGGTCACCACCATGTTTAAGCCCACCGAAAAGGAAACGACACCGCCCAAGCACTATACGGTAGAAACGCTCAATAACTACCTGAAAAACCCCTTCCGCGACGAAAAAATGGCGGCGAAAGCAAAGGCGAAAGACGGCGAGGAAGCCTCCGAATTTGACGACGAGGAGGAGTACAAGGCGATCTTTGAGGGACTTGAGCTTGGCACCGAAGCGACGCGAACGGGTATTATCGACAACGCAAGAAAGAGTGAGTATATCGCGTTGAAAAAGGACGTGTATACCATCCTGCCCCAGGGAATTTTCCTCATTGAAGCCCTTTCCCGTATGCAGATCATTATGGATAAATACAAGACGGCGGAAATGGGTAAGGCACTCAAGCAGGTCTTCCGCGGAAGCATTTCCGTGGATGACGGCGTATCTCTTGCGAAAAAAGAGATCGCCGAGGTCTTCAGAAGAGAAACGGCTGAATTTTCCATTGAAGCCGATCAGAACACGGGCTGCTTTGGCGACATTGTCGGAAAATGTCCCCTATGCGGCGCTGACGTGATGCGCGGTCGCTATTATTACGGCTGCCGCGGCTACAAGGAGGGCTGTACTTTCAAGGTCGGCGTCTATATTTGTGACCGAGCCATATCGATTTCCAATATGAAGCTGCTTCTTGAGGAGGGAAGGACTGCCAAGATCACGGGCTTTACCTCCAAACGAACGGGCAAGACCTTTGACGGTCGGCTGAAGCTGGAGAACGGAAACGCGGTTTTTGATTTCAGCGATTAGAATTTGTCGAACGATTTTTCAAGATCAGATATTGACAAAGGGCATATGCGAGTGCTATAATCGTATATGCTACGCGGATATAGTCTAGTGGTAAAACC
>JBGVFO010000202.1:0-2485 GCA_045121195.1 Eubacteriales bacterium | reverse complement strand
ATTCATCGAAGGCGCAAAGCTCCAGGGTCTCGCGGATCTTGCCGAAGAACCAGTTGCGCAGCTTCATCTCATTGGGATAAAAATCACGTGTGCCCTTGTAGGGCTGAGTGGAAAGTTTTTCGTTGCTCATAATAAGCCTTCCTTTGTATAGTAGAATAATCACAATCATTATAGCATATTTCCCGCGGCTTGTCCATATCTAAATGCGTTTTTTTCAGCGTGGATTTCTGGCTTTTTCGAAGGAACGGAGCGTGAGGTGGTGGTGTGTATTTTGAAAATCGTAACATAATGCAAGAAAAACATAATATTGTGTTAGAAAAAAGGGCGTTTTTTCAATATACTGAAGATATAAAATGCAATTGTTTCATGTGTACGGAGGTAAGTATGACAAAGCAGGAAATCAGAAATATATGGCTCAAATACGCCGAGGAGCACCGCGATCTGTTGGAAGGTCGTGTCAAGTCGGACATCGAAGTGCACCGCAAGGGTGATTGCACACTTCGTTTTTGTGATGAGAATGGCAACCCCAAGGCAGGGAAGAAGGTCAAGATCACCCAGCTCACCCACGACTTCAAGTACGGTGCCAATATCTTCATGCTGGACGAATTCCCCGACGCGGAGCGTAACGCACTTTATCGCGAGAATTTTAAGAAGTATTTCAATCTGGCAACCGTGCCTTTTTATTGGGACGGACTGGAACCCGAGGAGGGCAAGCCGCGCTATGATGCCGACAGTCCCAAGGTTTACCGTCGCCCCGCCCCCGATCTTTGCGTTAAATATTGCGAGGAAAACGGCGTTCTCCCCAAGCTTCACTGCCTTGTTTACGATAAATTTATTCCCAAATGGTTGCCTCTTAACGATATGGCAGCAATGGAGGCGCTGTACGAAAAGCGCTTTTCTCAGATTGCCGAACGCTATTCGGGTAAGCTCTACGAGGTAGAGGTCATCAATGAGCTTCTTTGCGAGTCGGGCTGGAATTTCAAGAGCGCCATCAGTTCCAAGCGCGATATTATCGAGTGGTCGTTTGCTTTGGCGAGAAAATATTTTAAGGATGATGTATTGGTCATCAATGAGGGAAATCCGCTGATGCCCGCTAACGAAAAGGGTTACCGAGGCGCGTATTTTATGATGATTGACGCGGCGCTGGAGCGCGGCGTAAAAATTGACAAGATCGGTCTTCAGCACCACAGCTTTACGGGTGCGAAAGCCACCAACGAGCAGGAATACAAGGCGGCTGTTGAGCAGGGCAGTCCCCTGTTCAATCCTGCGATGATCCTAAAAGGACTTGATGTTTACGCCGCCCACGGCTTGCCGTTGGAGATGACCGAGATCACGGTCCCCACCTTTGGTGATACCGAGGAAGACGAGCAGCTTCAGGCAGATCTGTTGGATCTCATCTATACCTGCTTCTTTGGCCATCCCTCGGTCGATACAGCAGTCTATTGGAACTTGCCGGACGGTTATGCCTACAATGCCGCTGGACGCGCGTGGAATGAAAACCAGTGCCGCGGCGGCCTGTTCCATAATGATATGACCCCCAAAAAAGCGGCCGAGCGGCTTTATGAGCTGTTCAATCAGCGCTGGCATACCGACCTTGAACTGACCACCGACGAGAACGGCACAGTAACCTTCCGCGGCTTCTACGGTGACTATCGCGCGGAACTGGACGGCAAGGTAACCCCGTTCGGCATTCACAAGGCGTAGCATAACTGCCTCCCATAGCTGTCGGATAAGTGCACATTGTTATAAGATAACTCAAACAAACAGGAGGAACCACGTTCTTCCTGTTTTGTTTTGACAATCAATTTTCTTTTATTTTGGCAATCAATTTTCTTTTGCTGCTTGACAATCGTTCTCAAGTGTGATACAATAAGAAAGCATCGGATTGAAAGGTTCACAAACTTGAAATTTCAGTCTGCCGCGCGATGATGCAAGACGGCGACCTCCGAAAGAGGTTCAAAACACGCCGTTTTTCAGACGGTAAAATATCTGCCTCAAATGATCTCTATCGAGAATTCTAAAGGCAAGAAAAAACACAATTAAATAGCAAACACGGAGGGTTATATCGGCTTCGCCGATGAACCACGCAGCGGATTCGGCTGACGCCGAGCCGCTTCTCAAACCGCTCCGTGCTATCACACGGAGGGTTATCGAAGCGGTCATAACGAGGCGGTCTTGAAAACCCGCGCGTAACTGTTCAGTTTGTTCCCTCAAAATCCTTGTCATATCAAGGGTTTTCGGTATTTTCCATCATACAAAAATTTTATAGTTCTCTCGCGAAATTCTCTCCAAATTCCGGAGCATTTCGCTAAAGATAACCTACGGAGGGTTATCGAAGTGGTCATAACGAGGCGGTCTTGAAAACCGTTTGCCCTCTGGGCACGTGGGTTCGAATCCCACACCCTCCGCCACATTTTGCACAATTTTGTGCAACAAAAAGCACTTGAATTTAGTGATATTCGCTAAAAATCAGGTGCTTTTTTCT
>JBGVFO010000201.1:0-5966 GCA_045121195.1 Eubacteriales bacterium | reverse complement strand
AATGGTCGCCCGCCATGAACGACAATTCCCCAACGAACGGGCGATCAATGATCGCCCCTACGGGTTTGTGCGTCGCCGTTTTGTCACATCAAACACTCCGACAAATCAAAATTTGAAAACGGAACGGTTACGTTTTTTTGCGGAAGGGGAGGGGAGATAAATTGATGTTTATCAGCGCAACGTCTTTTCCGTAGGGGCGAACAGTGTTCGCCCCTAAAAAAAGGCGCGCACCCTGCGAACGGGCGAACACAGTTCGCCCCTACGGGTTTGTGCGTTACCTTTTCGTATATGCAAACTCACCGATCAATCAAATTTTGAAGCAGCCGTGGGGCGTTGAAATTCACCATCATTATACCGCCTTTTTGCGCGAATGTCAACCGAGGGACGGCAAAGAAGTCCCTCTCCTCCGACGGCACAAAAAGAGCCTTTCCGCTAACGACACGAAAGCCTCTCCGCTAACCGACGCCAAGATTCCTCTCCTCCGATCGGCGTCGCCTCTGACCGACGCCCTGCCGAAGCAAAAAATCCCCTTGCCGTTGACACGGCGTGAAAGATATGCTACAATGGATCATAATACTATTTTATATAAATTATATAAATTCTCATACATACACCCCTCGGCGCACGGGCGCACTCTCATTTGATGAAAGGACCGATTATGAAGCACCGTTCCGTTTTCTCGCGACTTCTTTCCCTGATGCTGGCTCTGCTCACCGCAGTGTCCTGCCTCGTTGCCATTCCCCTTACGGCGTCCGCCGTGGAGGACCTCAACGCCGTAAGCTCCTTTGAGCCTCTCGACGGTCCCTCCTGGCAGATCGATCTGACAAAGCTCCCCGAATCAAGCGGCCCGCCAAACGCCGTGACGGTGGGCGACTATTCGATCCACAAAGGCTCTAAAAACCTCGTCTTCCACACCGTGACCCTTGACGGCGAGGAGGAAACTGTGCTCGGCGTTCAGAACACCTGCGCCGCCCTCGTCATCTCCGACGTCACCATGGGGCTTTCCTCCTACGAGCAGTTCACCTTCTCGACACAGCTATACTTTGACGAATTCCCCACGGGCACCCGCGAAACAAGCACCGCCGACGAGCTACCCCTCTCTCTCCTGAAGTGGCAGGCGAAAAAATCGGGGAGCACCTCCCTCTCCGACCTCACCATGCTTCGCGTCAACACCCAAGGCGAGCTTTGCACGGCGAACAACAGCACCTCGGGCACGGGCGTGTTTCTGCCCCTTGACCGCTGGTTCACCCTCTCGGTGACCTACTGCCCCGCCGAGGGCTTCTGCGCCGTGAGCATCGACGGCGTTCATGTGCTCCAGAACACCTTCACCGCCGTAACCGAATTCACGGAGCCCCGCTTCTATCTGTTCGACGGCTATTTCCAATACACCGCCTACGTAAAGGACCCCTCGGTGTCCACCTCCGACAACGTCTACTGGTCGGCGACCACCAACAAGTGGGCGGTACCCACGGCGGTCAACTCCTCCCTCCCCGATAACGTACCCGACGATCACGGAGATTTCTCCATGTCCTCGTCCACCATCCGTCTGAGAAAATATACCGACCCCGTCAACGAAAAGCAAAAGGTCTGGGGCTTTGAGAACACCAACGGCACCTTCTTCTTCCACGATACCGAAAACCGTCTGGTCAAGTCCGCGGCGTTCACCATGGAGGCCGATCTCTACTTTGACGAGTTCCCCTCGGGTACCTACTCCTCCACCGACCCCCGCACCTCTACCGACTATCCCCTCTCCCTGCTTAAGTGGAGAATCAAAGCCCCCGGTGCCGTGAACTACGACCATCATCACGGCATCCGCGTCAACGGCAACGGCGAGCTTTGCACCGACGCCAACGCCAACTCGGGCACGGGCGTCTTCCTGCCCACGGATCGCTGGTTCCACCTCGCTATCACCGTCAACCCCTCCTCGGGACGCTACGAGCTTTACGTCGACGGCGTGAGGGAGCTGATTGGCGCCTTTACGCCCATCTCCGAGACCGTCTCTTCCGACGTGGGCTTCCTTGACGGAATGTTCTCCTACACCGCCTACCTCCGCGACCCCTCCGTCCGCACCCTGGACGAGGTCAACGTGGGTGTGACCGCCGAGTCCACCGCCGACTATTTCGGCTATCAGGCGCGAAAAAACAGCGACGGCACCTTTGACCTCCGTCTTCTGTCCGCCGTGGATCCCGCCGCCTTCTCCGCTTCGGGCGCCGAGGCGTCCGACCTCTTCGCCACCGCAGGCTACGAGGTGACCGCCGTCTGGGAGGAATACGGTGAGATCAAGAGCAACGTACAGACCCTGACCTCCGACTCGGTCTTCCAAAGCATCACCGCCAAGAACGGCGCCTATTCTCTGCCCGACGGCGACTATATTCACGCCGCCATTATTTCGGGCATCGACCTCTCCCTGCCCCGCATCGAGCTTGCCGTCCGTCCCTATACCGATCTTCGTGACGGCACGCGACGCTACGGCGCCGCCGCCACCCTTCTCTGGAACGGCGAATACGACACGGAGAGCGGCGAGCCCCTCCTCTCCCGCATCGAGCAGACCTCTCCCTATAAGACGACCCCAACGGACGATACCTACATCCGCATGTCCACCAAGACCACCGACTCCGATACCGGCGTCAACGGAAGCAAGACGACCATGTACCTCAAGTACGAGGGGGACGGCAACAGCTATAACCGAACCGGATACCTGAAGTTTACCCTTTCCGATGCGGGCGTGGCGCGTATTGACGACGCCTGCCGCATCCTGCTCCGCGTATACGCCTACGCCGTGCCCACCGCCGATTCCGGTCTGTGGACCGAAAAGGAGATCGCCGCAGGCGGCGTGCTTGCCCGCTTCAGCGGCTGTGACACCGATTGGGACGAGGCGACCCTCTCAAGCACCTCTCATTATCCCGACAGTCTTCCCGCCGCGGACGCCTCCCACTCCTTTGACGTTGCTCTCGTGGACGACGAGTGGTTTACCGTTGACGTGACCGACTACGTCAAGTCGGTGGCGAAGAACGGTGAGATTGCCTTCACCGTTTCCCTGACCGAGAAAAAGCCCGGCGATTCCGGCGACAAGGCGGTCCAGCTCCACACCTCGGAGTCCCTCTACATCCCCGAGCTGCTGGTCTACCCCGCCCTCTTCTCGCACGAGGTCGATCTCCACAAATACGATAACCTTGGCTACGAGCCCTGGGGCTACGCCGAGAAGCTCGTGAACGAGTGGGTCGAGGAGGGCTACCGAAACGCCTACACCGCGGGCGACGTACAATGGCGTCTGGACCCGAACGGCATGACCTCACCCTCGGATAACGGCAATAACGCCGCCATTTCCATCACGGCAAATTCCAACGTTTCCATCGTCGCCTCTCCCACCAACGCCGGTGAAAAGGTGCTGGCTATCTCAAATAATAGCAGCGCCTACCAGATTATCGACACCAATATGGCGCTCGCCAAGGAGGATCGCTTCTCGGTGGAGGCGGATCTGTATTTTGCGTCCTTCCCTTACGGCGGAAAGACCACCAGCGACCCCACCACGGCAAACGAATATCCCATGAACCTCATCCGCTGGATGCCCACGGCAAACTCCATTAACTACGGCATCCGCGTCAACGCCGACGGTAAGCTTTGCACCGATACCGGCGGCTCCTCCGCCACCGACGTGACCCTGCCCAAGGGCAAATGGTTCACCCTTCGCCTTGACGTGGATCGCACGGCCGGCACCGTCAAAATATACGTGGACGACGAGCTTGCCGTCACGCGCTCGGGTATCAACTTCCCCACTGCCACTATATCCAAGATCTACCTGCTTGACGGCATATTCAAATATACCGTATCCATCAAGGATCTCCGCGTGTACGGATACGATGGCTATGACACCCCGGACCTTGAGGCGGTTGACAATAGCCAGGCGACAGGCGCCTACGTGACCCCCATCCACTGGCGCGCGTCACAGATGAAGGGCCAGATCAATTCCAAGATCTACGTCCGCTCCATCGATAGCCTGTCGAAGCTCTCAACGGGGGCGTATGACGCCGCCTCCGCCGTCGCTCCCGTCTACAGCACCTACGGCGGTATCACCAACGCGGACATCCGCGGCACGGCAACGGGCTACTTCCATACCGAGATCCTCGGCGGCAGGACCTTTATCATCGACCCCCTGGGTTACCCCTACTTCGCCGTGGGTATGAATACGGTAGAGCTGGGCGCCAGCGAAACGCAACGGGCAGCTTCCCTTGCCAAGTACGGTACTGCGGAAAACTTCTACGACACCGTATCAAAGGAGCTTCGCGACCTGGGTATCAATACCGTCTGGAGCGGCGACTGGCAGCAGATGATGAACACCGAAAGGGTAAATACGGTAGTAAACGTATCCCTTGTGTCGGGCTATATGGCTTCTCTGAAGCTGACCAACTCCAACAGCTCCGTCAAGTTCAAGCACAACAACACCATGAACGTGTTTGACCCCGACTTTATTACCTTCTCCAACCGTAAGGCGGTCACCACCGTCGGGGACTACGCCAACGATCCCCGCATCCTCGGCTGGACCACAGATAACGAGATCCCGGCGTCGGACAATATGCTCTACGAGTATCTCACGGTGGATGCCTCCGCTCCCGAAAACGCCTTCTCCTACGCCGCGGCGTGGACCTTCCTCCGCGCGCGCACAGGCAAGGCGAACCCCGCCGCCGACGACATCACCGAAGCCCTTTCCGAGGAATTCAAGGCATTCGTTTACGATCGCTACTATCACGTCGCCACCGGAGCCCTTGAGGAGGCAGGCGCCAAGCAGATGTATCTGGGTAACCGAATTCACTCCTCGAATAAGGACAGCGAGGGCTACCTCCGTGCCGCCTCCCAATACGTGGACGTCCTTACCGTCAACCTCTACGGCGGCCCCGAGCCTCCCATTGACACCGTGGAGTATATGTACAAATATTCGGGCAAGCCCATTCTGGTTACCGAGTTCTACGCCAAGGCGCAGGACGCCAACGATATGAACGGCATTCCCCTGATGAACCAGACCAACGCGGGCTGGGTGGTCGAGACCCAGGAGGACCGCGCGGCGCATTACGAAAACTACGTTCTTCTCCTTCTGGAGAGCCGCTGCTGCGTGGGATGGACCTGGTACCGCTTCCGCGACAACGATCAGCGCATCTACCGCGACGCCGACGGCAATCTGTACGTGGATCACGACATCACCGGCGGTGCCATCTCCTCCTACGTCAAGGTGGGAACGGGTACCTTTGACGCAAGCGGAGCCCTTCTTTCGGTCAATATCGACCCCGCCTTCCTTGCCGTGCAGCAGAATATGGATCTCTCCGCAGAGGGCGACCCCTACCTGCCCTTCAAGGCGAATATCACGGCGGATCAGCTCACCGTCGTCTATAAAGGCGAGTCCGGAGGCGACAACTCCAATAACGGCTCCAATAAGGGTCTGTACGATAATCAGATGAATATCTACCAGCCTCTTGCCGACGCCTACGCGCGAGTGGATAAGCACATTATGGGACTTGTCAATTACTTTGACGCCCTCCACGCCGAATAAAGGCGACGCGATCACAAAACCGCGATCCCCCGCGATCGCAACACAAAACCGCTCCCCTCGGGGAGCGGTTTCTTTTTTCTTTTCGAAATGATAAATTGATGTTTATCGGGGAGCTGAAGTATCCATTGTAGGGGCGACCATTGGTCGCCCGCCATATACGGAAAAGGCCCAACGAACGGGCGATCAATGATCGCCCCTACGGGTTTGTGCGTCGCCATCTCGTCACATCAAACACACCGATCAATCAAAATTTTCCTTTTTACTCGTTCACCACGATGGGGAAGCGGTTTTTTTTCTTTTCGAAATGATAAATTGATGTTTGTCGGTGTGTTACGGCTACGCAGAAAACGAGCGAAAATATCTAACACCGTAGGGGTCGACGTCCTCGGCGACCCGAAAATGATGAAATTTGATTTTGTTTATG
>JBGVFO010000200.1:0-2303 GCA_045121195.1 Eubacteriales bacterium | reverse complement strand
GGTGGCGCTCTACCAAATGAGCTAAATCCGCATAATATGGTGCCTCCGGTCGGAATCGAACCAACGACACGAGGATTTTCAGTCCTCTGCTCTACCAACTGAGCTACAGAGGCATTTTTTCTATTGGTTAATAACCTGCCGGTTACAACAAAAACAATAATGGCGACCCGGATGGGGCTCGAACCCACGACCTCTAGCGTGACAGGCTAGCGCTCTAACCAACTGAGCTACCAGGCCATTATGGTGGGAACAATAGGGCTCGAACCTATGACCCTCTGCTTGTAAGGCAGATGCTCTCCCAGCTGAGCTATGCTCCCATTTCCCCGCCGCTATCGCGGCGACGGGTATTAGTATATCACATTCTTTTTACTTTGTCAATACTTTTTTCCAAAGAGTTTGAAAAAAATTTTCATTCGCTCTTCGCCGCGAAATTCGCCCATTTTTTCGTCACGGTCGCGCAAAGGATCACGCCGACAAGTGCCAGCGCACCCCACGAAAGCAACGCCATCTGCCAGCCAAACCGCTCGGCGACCCACGCCACGCCGTAGGACGAGAGCGTACTACCGATATAGGTACAGGCGTTGCAGATACCAGAAACGGTCGACACCCTTCCCGTCTCTCGGAAAAAGCGAGGCATGTATGAAATAAACATCAGGTTGACACCGTGGATACAGCCCGTGATCAGCGCCGCGAGGATCAGACAAACCACCGCCGATCCTTCAAAGAACACGCCAAGCAGCGCGCATAGCACCGTGATGGCGCCAAAGAGCGCAAGCGCCTCCTTTGCCAGATTGCGGAACACGCGGTTGTAAAGCTCGGTGGCGAGCATCACCGCAAGGAAGGAGAACACGGGAAGAAGGACGTTTGACAGGATCGCAAGGGAGGCGTCCATATGAAAGACCTCGGTAAAGAAGGTGGGCATCCACGACTGAATACCATCCTTGAGGAATCCGTGAAGAACCGTTGGGATCAGCAAAACAAAAGCACCCGAGGCAGCCAGAACGCAGATCAAACCGCGATTGTCAATTCCCTTCTCTAAAGACGTATCGGGGGCGAGCTCCGCCGTCTCACGCGCCGACAGGCGGCGACGGATCGCGGGATATCCCACAAACCACAAAACGCCGAAGAGAAAAGCGACCGCCACGGCAAACAGAAAGGCGCTTCGCCAATCAAACCACAAAAGCAGAACGGGGACGATCACGTAGATCAGGACGGTCGCGACGTGAGCGGCGGCGGACACCCAAAGGATGCCCTTGGCGTACTGCTCGCCATCGAGGAACTTTGCCATGATCCCCAAAATTGGCGGCCAGAAAAGCGCTTGCGCAAAGCCGTTGGCGCCGCCCAGTACCACCATCCACGCAGGATCTCTCACTACGCTCATCAGCAGATTGCAAGCAACGGTGATCCCCAAGCCCACGCCTACGATGCCGTAGGGAGAGAAGCGGTCGCTGAGCAGTCCGCTCACGATCTGCCCCAGGGCATAGGTCAAAAACAGCGCCGAGCCGATAAGCCCCGCCTGCTCCTTATTGAGAACCCCCACCGAGATCATTTCGGTCATGGTAGTGGAAAAGCTCAATCTCGTAATATAGCTCACGAAATACAGGAAAGACAAAAGCAGATACAGGTATAGAATTGTTTGAGCTTCGCGCTTCGTTCCCTTCATCCTGTCCTCCAAAAAATGCGTTGACATTACGCGGGTATTATATCACCCCAAGCACCCAATGTCAACGCAGAAAAAGAAATTTTATTCGGTTTTGTACGAAAAAAGATCAAAGCGGGTAACGCCTATTTTCGCAAGCCGCGCGCGGCTCTTTTCCCTCGCATTCTCGTCGTTATAATCGGGGATCAACGGAACGCGCACCACCGCCCGATCGGGCGAGGTCAGCGCGATCAGCCGCTCAAGATTTGCCAGCATCTGCCGATTTTCCCGTCCCGTATACCGACGGTAAATATCGGGGTCGGTATCCTTGCAGTCCACGATAAATTCGTCAATGACCGACGCCGCTTGCTCCACGGCACGCGGCTCTACCGCAAGCGAGGTCTCCGCGGACAAATGCCATTCCCGTCCGCAAAGCGCGCGGAACTCACGCAAAAAATCAACGTACAGAAGAGGCTCGCCGCCACCAAAGGTAACACCGCCTCCTGTCGCCAAAAAATAGAGCTGGTCGATCTTGACACGCTCATAAAGCGCCTCGGGCGTCATCACCGAGCATTTTGTCTTTTCGGCGAAGGAATGGGGGTTCAGGCAGTAGCGGCACCGAATGGCGACGGACGGCAAGGGCGTGACCACGCTGGTGGGCTTT
>JBGVFO010000199.1:0-5504 GCA_045121195.1 Eubacteriales bacterium | reverse complement strand
TAGCCATAAACAAAATCAAATTTCATCATTTTCGGGTCGCCGAGGACGTCGACCCCTACGGTTTTAGATGGTTTCGTTCGTTTTCGGCGTAGCCACAACTCACCGACAAACATCAATTTATCAACCGATCTTGAACTGGGTTCCGTCCTTGGTATCGATGAGGGTGATGCCGCGGGCGGCAAGCTCGTTGCGGATGCGGTCAGCCTCGGCGTAGTTCTTTTCCTTCTTCGCCGCCGCGCGCGCCGCGATCTGTGCCTCGATCTCGGCAACGAGAGCCGCGTCAATACCCGCGTCCTCCTGCTTCTCCGACGCCTTTGCCGCCTCAAGAAGATTCAAGGTCAGCACCTTGTCGAATTCCTCTACCAGCGCCAGCTTAGTGGCGTTGTTGGCGTCCAGCTTGAATACGTCGTACAGAGCCGTCACGGCGAGAGAGGTGTTCATATCGTTGTCAAACGCCTCGCAGAAGGATGCCCGCGCCGCGTCGAACGCCGCCTTGTCCACCTCGCCGTCGGTGTCCTTGAGGAGCGCCGCTACGCGAGCGATCAGCTTCTTATACGCCACCGCCGCGTTATCAAGGTTCTCCCAAGAGAACACCAGATTCTTGCGATAATGGGACTGCAGGCAGAAGAAACGGTACGCCATAGGATCGTAGCCCTTCTCCTCCAGCAGAGAAACGGTGAGGAATTCGCCCTTGGACTTACTCATCTTACCGCCTGTGGTGTTCAGGTGGTGGACGTGCATCCAATGGTTACACCACTTGTGACCGAGGAACGCCTCACTCTGGGCGATCTCGTTGGTGTGGTGGGGGAAGGCGTTGTCGATACCGCCGCAGTGGATGTCAAGATACTCGCCGCAGTGCTTGAGAGAAATACCCGAGCACTCAATGTGCCAGCCGGGGTAACCGACACCCCAAGGGCTATCCCACTTCAGCTCCTGATCGTCAAACTTGGACTTGGTGAACCAGAGCACGAAATCCGCCTTGTTGCGCTTGTTTCCGTCCTCCTCGACGCCCTCGCGGACGCCCACCTCAAGGTCCTCCTCCTCAAAGTTGTTGAAGATATAATACTGCTCGAGCTTGGAGGTATCAAAATAGATGTTGCCACCTGCCTCGTAGGCGTAGCCCTTCTCGAGAAGTCCCTCCACGAGGGCGATGAACTCGGGGATGCACCCCGTCGCAGGCTCCACCACGTCGGGGGTCTTGATGTTCAGCTTCTCGCAGTCGGAGAAGAAGGCGTCGGTGTAGAACTTGGCGATCTCCATGACCGTCTTGTGCTCGCGCTTGGCGCCCTTGAGCATCTTGTCCTCACCCGTGTCGCCGTCGCTGGAAAGATGTCCCACGTCGGTGATGTTCATCACTCGCATAACGTCAAGTCCCGTGAAGCGCAGGTACTTCTCCAGCACGTCCTCCATAATGTAGGTGCGCAGATTGCCGATGTGGGCAAAGTGGTACACCGTAGGACCGCAGGTATACATTTTGATCTTGCCGGGCTCGTTGGGAATGATCTCGTCCTTTTGTCTTGTTGCAGAATTGTAAAGTTGCATATCGTATCCTTTCGGGAATGAATTTTTATATACTGTTTTATTTCCAGCCAAGCTTGGCAATGGAAACGCATCCGGGGTTGGGATTCGGCTTTCCGTTCCAGCCGCAGGTGGTAATGTAATAGTCGCCATCCACCTCAAGAATCTCGGGCGCGTGGGCGTACAGACGCGCGATCGGCTCATCGCCGTTATACACGCCGAAGCGCTTTGGATCCTCCGAGCAGAACACCAGCGTATCGTTGTAGGTCGCGTCGGAGCAGTCGGTATAAGTGACAAAAAGGTAATATAAGCCGTCCTTTTTCACCACAAAGGGAGATTCCATAGCCCCCCATCCCGGACGAAGCGGCGCGCCGTCACCCGAGGCAAGGGCAACGCCCTCATACTCCCACGTAAGAAGATCGTGAGAGGAAAAAAGCGAAACGGCACCTTTTTTATCGTGAACGCCTACCACGTACATCAGGTAGGTTCCCTTCTCCACCTCCAGCACGAAGTGGTCGCGATGCGCTGCCATAACAGGCTCGTTGCGGAGGGTCACCGTATGACCGAACCACTCGTACATATCAAAGGAAACGGCAAGGGACGTAGGAGAAGGACCATAAAACATATAGTAATCGTCATCCTTTCGGATCACGCAGGGCGACCAGGCGGCCGTACCGCGATCCACCGTTCGTCCGACCTCCGTAAACGGCGCGGCAAGAGACGCTCCTACGCCGTGAACGAAATACCGTTCACTGTAAGAGCCTCCGCCAAAGCTTGTGATGCCGTACAGATGCCATTTGCCGTCGGGACCCATCACAATAGTGTGGTCATTGACGTAATTGCCCTGCTTTTCAGGCTTGAACAAGACCCGCCAGTCCTCTGCAATATGTGGAATTTTCACGTTTTTTCTCCTGTTTCAAATTTTGATTTATCGGTGGGTTTAATGTGGCAAAACGGCGAGCATTGAGAGCCTTCTCCAAGAATGGGAGAAGGTGGCGCCGAAGGCGACGGATGAGGTTGCGAAATTTGTACCAATGTACGGCACCGTGCCATTTTGCGACATAAAAAGGCGCAACCTCACCACCCGCTTCGCGGGAGCCTCTCCCATTCTTGGAGAGGCCTTGCAATGTCACTGCGAACACACCTGTAAACATCAATTTCCCGAACCTGAAATCAGAGAACGGTATAGCCCGCCTCGGTGATGGCGGCGTGGGCGGCGGCGAGGTCAAAGCCCTCGGCGGCGGTAATGGTGGCGGTCTTGGCGTCCAGATCAATGGCGACGTCGGTGACGCCCGCCACGGCGGAAAGCGCCTTGGTCACGTGGGCGGCGCAGTGCTGGCACATCATGCCGTCAACCTTGATAACAACCTTGTTTTCATTCTTTTTCTTAAACAATCCAAACATATCATCTTCTCCTTTTTCGGATAAATTTTGAGCGGGAACAACGGGACAGGCGTCCTCCTCGGGGCTTACCGCAAGGGGCGGACGGAAGGCGCGAAGACGCAGGGCGTTCAGCACCACGAAGACCGACGAGCAGCTCATGGCGGCGGCGCCCATCATGGGGTTGAGGGTAATGCCGACAGGCGCGAGAACGCCGGCAGCGATGGGAATACAGATCATATTATAGAGCAGCGCCCAGAAGAGATTTTGCTTGATGCAACGCATGGTGGCGCGGCTGAGCAAAATGGCGTTCGGAAGGGCGGTGAGAGAGCTGCCGATGAGGATCACGTCGGCGCTGTCCACGGCGACCTCGGTGCCCGCGCCGATGGCGATGCCTACGTCGGCGCGCGCGAGGGCGGGGGCGTCGTTGATGCCGTCCCCTACCATGGCGCATTTGCCCTTGGCGGAGAACTCGCGGAGCAAGCGCTCCTTGTCGTCGGGCAGAAGGGAGGCGTGTACCTCACGGATGCCAACCCCGTCGGCAACGTGCCGCGCCGCCGCCTCGTTATCGCCCGTCAGCATGACGCAGGTGACGCCCAATTTATGAAGCTCCTCCACGGCGCGCTTGGCGCTTTTCTTGACCGTGTCCGAGATGGCAAATACGCCGAAGGACGCGCCGTCCTCGGGCACCTTGCATATGCAAATTGTTGTTGCACCGCGCGCGCGGAACTCCCTATCTGCTTTATCAGCAGATGCCGAAAGTGCGCCGCAGGATTCCTCGATAAAGGCGCGCTTTCCCACGAAAACGGGGACGCCCTCGACCCGTCCCGAGAGCCCCTTGCCCACGGGCGCGTCAAAGTCCTCTACCCCAAAAACGGGGGCGTTCTTCTCTGCCCCGTAGTCGGACACCGCGGTGGCAAGAGGATGAGAGGAGAGCTGCTCCAGGGAGCAGGCGAGGGACAGCAGATCATTCTCCTCAAGGAAGGCGTCGGTGACACGGGGACGCCCGTGCGTCACGGTTCCCGTCTTGTCAAACAGCACGTATTTGACCGCCCGAAGCTCCTCCAGGGCGTGGGCGCTCTTGATGAGAATGCCCAGCTTGGCGCCGATGCCCGTTCCCACCGTGATGGCGGTGGGTGTGGCAAGTCCCAGGGCGCAGGGACAGGAGATCACAAGCACCGAAACGGCGCATTGGATCGCCATAGAAAGGTCGCGGCTGATCAGAAGCCACAGAATGAGGGTCACGAGAGAAATGCCCGATACGATGGGCACGAAGATGCCGCTGACACGGTCTGCAAGGCGGGAAATATTCGCCTTGGACGCCGCCGCATCCTCAAGAAGGGACAAAATACGCCCGATGGAGGTGTCGCCTCCCACACGGGTGCATTCGAGGCGTAGATAGCCGTCGCGGAGAATGGAGGAGGCGTGTACCGTCTCGCCCACGGTGCGGTCTACGGGCAGACTCTCACCCGTCAGCGCCGACTCGTCGATGCTTCCCTCCCCCTCAAGGACCGTTCCGTCCACGGGGATCGCTTCCCCCGCGCGGACGAGAACCGTGTCGCCGATGACCACCTCGCCTACGGGCAGGGTCACCGACTCTCCCTCGCGAAGCACCGTTGCCTCGGTGGGGATGGTCTCGGAGAGCGACATAATGGCGTCCCCCGCCCGTCGCTTGGCGCGCCCCTCAAGGAATTTGCCGAGGGACACCAGCGCCACGATCATGGCGGCGGAATCGAGATACAGATGAGGTACGTAGGAGAGATCCCCCGCGAGAACGAATTTGCCGATCAGCACCACGCTCCAGAGGAGGGATGCCGAGGAGCCGAGCGCCACGAGGGAGTCCATATTGGGCGCCCCCGCGAAAATGGCGCGGAAGCCGCCGATGAAGTATTTGAGGTTGCGGGTGATGACCTGCTGGCAAAGAAATAGCTGCAGAAGCACGTTAATGGCGCCCGCATAGGGTCGGATGCCCTCGGGGACGGGAAGGTCGATGACCATATGCCCCATGGCTACCGCCATCAGAAGGGCGGAAAACAGAAGAGATAGAATGAGGGTGCGCCGCTCGGCGCGGTATTCCCGTAGGGCGTCCGCGCGTTTTGGCGCCGTTTCCGCTACCAGATCGTAGCCCGCCGCGCGCAGAGCCTTTGTCAGGGCGGAACGAAGCGCCGCCTCGTCGGTGCCGTCCTCGGCGAGAAGGATCGTGCTCGCCGTCATCAGACTGACGGTGACCTCCCCCGAGAAGACCGACCGCGCCGCCCGCTCCACGTGGGCAACGCAGGCGCTGCAGTTCATACCCTTGATTCCGTATTTGATCTTTTTCATTGAATTACCTGCCTTTTCCTTCTTATTGTATCACAATTTCGCGAGAAATTCAACGAAAATCACGTCGGAGGGGTGAAAATTTGATTGATCGGTGGGTTTAATGTGGCAAAACGGCGAGCATTGAGAGCCTACTCCAAGAATGGGAGAAGGTGGCGCCGAAGGCGACGGATGAGGTTGCGGAATTTGTACCAATGTACGGCACCGTGCCATTTTGCAACATAAAAAGGCGCAACCTCACCACCCGCTTCGCGGGAGCCTCTCCCATTCTTGGAGAGGCCTTGCAA
>JBGVFO010000198.1:0-2658 GCA_045121195.1 Eubacteriales bacterium | reverse complement strand
CTAATAAACGGGCGACCAATGGTCGCCCCTACGGGTTTGTGCGTTGCCGTTTTGTCACATCAAACACACCGATAAATCAAAATTTACCCCATTCCAAAAGAAACTCAACACAAAAAACATAAAACGAGGTGAATTCTATGGCAGCAATACCCGGAAGAGCATACCGACCCGACGTCGCTCACAACGACACTACCCCTGAGGCGCACTACACAAGAGACAAGACCTTCGGTCACTTCACCGAGGACGGTCGCGCCTACGTCATCACCGACAAGAACACCCCCCGCCCCTGGATCCAGTACCTTTGCAACGACAAGATCTACATCGCCGTTTCCAATACCGCGATGGGCTTTATGCGCCTTGCCAACGCTGAAAAGGTGACCAAGCATTGGGAGGACGGTGGCAACTACATCGCAAGACTCCTCAACAGCAAGCGCGGCTTCACCCTGTCTGTTGACGGTGCGGAGCCCGTGGATTTCTTTGACGCCGCCGAGGATCTTGTGGCAACCATGGCACCCGGCAAGGTGGAATTCGAAGGATCTATAGAGGGCATTTCGGTCAAGATCACCGTGATGGTTCCCCGTGAGGAGCCTGCCGAGTGCTGGCACATCACCCTCACCAACCCCGACGCCGCTGACAAGAAGGTAGCCGTTTCCTTCACCCAGCACATCTTCTACAACAAGGCAACCGACACCCCCTCCATCGAGGGCGGTAAATTCTATACAAAGACGGGCGACGCGACTATGCTCTTTACCGCAAGCCGCGTGGACGATATCGCCACCGAGGTCTACCACGAAAAGGCGTGGGACTTCAACAAGGCGACCCTTTTCGCCACCCTTGATCTTGCGGCAGGCGCGTCCTATGACTGGAACACCGTCATTGCCAAGTGGTTTGCCGAGGGCAGGCTGAAGTCCACCGAGGAGGCTTGCACCGCGTATCTTGACAGCGCCGCCTTCACGAGCGAGCTCGACGCCGTACTCGCGGGACTTGACCGCAACTACGGAAGAAACACCTGCTCGGTTCCCGACAAGAACATGGAGCGCTTCATCAACTATTGGCTCAAGAACCAGATCAACTTGACCTTCCGCTACGACCGCGGCGGTCAGAAGCTGATGGTGGGCTACCGCGACGGTCTGCAGGACTCCTGGGGCTATATGCTCATCGACCCCGAACGTGCCGTAGAGGGCGTGATCTACTGCCTTTCCTATATGTACGCCGACGGCAGATGTCCCCGTCAGATCAGCCGCTTTAACGACGATCACGATATCCGCGACTTCTCCGACTCTCCCATCTGGGCGCCCATCGCCCTTAACTCCTACATCCGCGAGACGGGCGACTTCGCCATCCTTGACCGCGTGATCCCCTTCCTCGGAAGCGACGAGACCGCGACGGTTGAGGAGCACATCTGGCGTTCCCTTGACTTTATGTTCTGCGACCGCGCCGAAAACGGCATCGTCCGCGTGCGCGACGGCGACTGGGCAGACGGTCTTGGCGGCATCAACCAGTACGGCGCTGACGCCACCTCGGTTTGGGTCACCATCGCCGCGTATTACGCGCAGAAGATGATGGCTGAGATCTACGAGGCGCGGGGCGACGAGGAAAAGAAGAACGAGATGCTTCGCCGCAACGCCGAATACAAGGAAGCGGTCAACACCGTGGGCTGGGACGGCAACTGGGTACGCTACGGCTTCTTTGCCGACGGCGAGCCCATCGGCTCGGTGCAGAATCTTGAGGGTAAGATCTGGCTCAATCCCCAGACATGGGGTATCTTCTCAGGCATCATCGACGATCCCGACAGAATCCGCCGCATCGACAAGGCGACCTCCCGTTATCTGCTGACCCCCTTCGGAAGCCTGGTTCATTATCCCGCTTACGTATTCTACGGCGCACGCAACGGCCGTATTCAGAATCAGCTCCCCGGCACCTTCCTCAACAGCGCGGTTTATAATCACGCCTCGTCCTTCAAGGTGTTTGCCGACGTGGCGCGCGGCGACTACGACGATGCGCTGGATACCTTCTCCCGCTGTCTGCCCAACCATCCCGATAACTCGGACACCCGCCGCACCAGTGAGCCCTATACCGTAGGTAACGTATACTACGGACCCGACCATCAGCGACAGGGCATGAATCTGTTCGCTTGGTTCACCGCCACCCCCTCGTGGCTGATCCACGGCGGATACGAGGAGATCCTCGGCGTCAAGCCCGGCTTCCACGGCGTGGAGATCACCCCCCACGTGCCCGTGGATTGGCAGAGCTACTCGGTGCATAAGGAATACCGCGGCACGAGCTACGACATCGAATTCGTGCGTGCCGAGGACAAGGGGATCTTCGTGGACGGCGAGAGGATCGACGGTAATGTGGTCTTCTCCGACAAGCCCACCTGCAAGGTTCTTGTAAAATTCTAAAATTCCATAAAAAAACTACCGCAGACATTCCGTTTGCGGTAGTTTTTGTTTTTAAATTTTGATTTATCGGTGGGTTAGCAAATGCGAAAAGGCAACGCACAAACACTGTAGGGGTCGACGTCCTCGGCGACCCGAAACGAGGGATTTTGCATTTCAAAATTGGCGAAAGCCCTTTTAGAATAAGGGTTCGTGCGTAGCCGTTAAGAAAATTAAATTCGTTTATTTTCGGGTCGCCGAGGACGTCGACCCCTACGGT
>JBGVFO010000197.1:0-14951 GCA_045121195.1 Eubacteriales bacterium | reverse complement strand
ATGGCTACGCTCAAATCCTCATCACAGAAGGATTTCACCAATTTTATAATGGCAAATCCGTTCGTTTCGGGTCGCCGAGGACGTCGACCCCTACAAGGTTTGCACCTCGCCATTTCGTAATTGCAAACTCACCGACAAATCAAAATTTGAAATAAAAAACAAAAAAGGAGTTGCCTTGCGACAACTCCTTTTGCATTTAATTTACTGCTCGATCTCTTCCATGATGAAGGCTTCGAGAATATCGCCGATCTTAATATCGTTGAATTTCTCAAGACCGACACCACACTCGTAGCCTGCGGCTACCTCGCGGGCATCGTCCTTAAAGCGCTTCAGAGACGAGATCTTATCCTCAAAGATCACGACGCCGTCACGGACCACGCGGATCTGCGCGTTTCTCGCGATCTTACCGTCCTGAATATAAGAACCGGCAATGGTACCGACGTTAGGAACGTGAATGGTCTGACGAACCTCGGCGTGACCGAGAACGACTTCCTTGAATTTGGGAGCCAACATACCCTTCATCGCTGCGGTGATCTCCTCGATCGCATCGTAAATGACGCGGTAGGTACGGATCTCAACGTTCTGACGCTCGGCAGAGTCGATAGCGCCCTTATCGGGACGCACGTTGAAGCCGACGATGATAGCGTTGGACGCGGCGGCAAGCATAACGTCACCCTCGTTGATTCCGCCCGCCGCAGAGTGGATGACTCTTACGCGGACCTCCTCGTTGGAGACCTTCTCCAGGGACTGCTTAACAGCCTCGGCAGAACCGACTACGTCCGCCTTAACGATAACGTTCAGGTCCTTCACGCCCTCGGAGATCTGGGTGAACAGATCGTTGAGGCTAGCACGGCTGTTCGCCTTGAACTCCTCCTCCTTCGCCTTATTACGGCGATTATCGGCAAGCTCACGTGCCATTCTTTCGTCTTCAACACCGTTGAACTCGTCACCCGCGGTGGGAACCTCGGCAAGACCGATGATCTCAACGGGAACGGAAGGAGTAGCCTCCTTAACGGCGCGACCGGTATGGTCGGTCATCGCACGGACACGACCAACGGCGGTGCCCGCGATCACGATATCACCGATACGAAGCGTACCGTTCTGTACGAGGACGGTAACCACGGGACCGCGTCCGCGATCCAGCTTACCCTCGATAACGATACCCTTGGCACGGCGGTTGGGATTCGCCTTCAGCTCCTTGACCTCGGCAACCAGGAGCACGCTCTCAAGAAGATCGTCGATACCCTGGTGGGTCAAAGCAGACACGGGAACGCAGATCACGTCACCGCCCCATTCCTCGGGAACCAGCTCGTACTTGGTCAGCTCCTGCTTGATGGCATCGGGGTTTGCCGTGGGCTTATCCATCTTATTGATCGCAACGATAATATCGATGCCTGCGGCCTTGGCGTGATTGATCGCCTCAACCGTCTGGGGCATGATACCGTCGTCAGCGGCAACAACGAGAATCGCGATATCGGTCGCCTGCGCACCTCTTGCACGCATAGCGGTGAACGCCTCGTGGCCGGGGGTATCCAGGAAGGTGATATCCTGACCCTTGATCTTGACGCGGTACGCACCGATATGCTGGGTAATACCGCCCGCCTCACCCGAGGTAACGTGGGTGTTACGGATGGCGTCAAGAAGCGAGGTCTTACCGTGGTCAACGTGACCCATAACGCACACAACGGGCGCACGGGGCAGAAGCTTATCGTCGGAATCCTCACCCTCGTCAAACAGCTTTTCCTCAATAGTAACGACAACCTCCTTGGTCACGTTCGCGCCAAGCTCGTCGGCAATGAGGAATGCGGTATCATAGTCAATGACCTGATTCACGGTCACCATCATTCCCATCATCATCAGCTTCTTCACGACCTCGGCGGCAGTTACCTTCAGTCGCGAGGCAAGCTCGCCTACGCTGATCTCATCGGGAATGGTGACGTTTACGGGAACCTTCTTGACGGGCTGCTGGGGCTGGGACGGTCCCTTCTTGCCCTTGTTGCCCTGGCGGAACGGCTGTCCCTGCTGGGGCTTCTTAAAGCGCTGATTTCCGCCGCGAAGATCCGCGTAGGAATCGGAGACGAAGGAATTCAGCTTATCGTCGTACTTGGAAAGATCCACGTTATCGCCTCTCATATCGACGATACGGGTGGCACCTCTCTGCTTCTGTACGGGATCACCGCCCTTGGGGGTCTGTCCGCGCACGATGGGCTGTACCTGGAATCTCTCGCGAGGTGCGTTCTGGTATCCCTCGTCCTTATCGCGGAAGCCGCCGCCACGGTTGTTATTGTTGTTCTGAGGACGTCCGCCCTGCTGGGGTCTACCCTGCTGTCCGTAGGGCGCGCCCTGGCGCTGCTGACCCATTCCTCCCTGCTGAGGGCGGTTTGCGAAGCGATCCGCACCCTGTCCCTGCTGGGGACGGCCTGCGAAGCGGTCGGTACCCTGTCCCTGCTGAGGACGGTTTGCAAAGCGATCCGCGCCCTGGGGTCTGTTACCCGCAGGTGCCGCGGGACGCTGCTGCGCCGCAGGCTGCTGGGGTCTCGCAGGTGCCGTCTGGGCGGCGGGTGCCGCGGGACGGGCAGGCGCTACGGGTGCCTTGGGAGCCTCGGTCTTCTGGGGCTCTGCCTTAGGCGCCACGGGAGCCGCCTTAGGTGCCTCCGTCTTAGGAGCCTCCTCCTTGGGAGCCTCCGCCTTAGGAGCTTCTACCTTGGGCTCTTCTGCCTTGGGAGCTTCAGCCTTAGGCGCTTCCACGGGCTTCTCCTCCACCTTGGGCGCTTCCTTCTTTACCTTGGAAGGAATGTAGGTAATGCCGTCTATATAATTTTCGATTTCGGTAATCTGATTCTCCTTGGTAAGCGTATCAAAGAGAATATCAAACTCGCTCGCCTCCAGGTTCTTCTGGGTGGTCTTTACCTCAATTCCCTTCTGCGAGAGAATATCTACGATATCCTTACTTTTTTTACCAAGATCCTTCGCGATCTGCGTGATCTTAAATTGGGGGTTTACTGCCATATTGTGACCCTGCCTTTCTTTGGTATTTACGGTGCTGTATCGAGTTTACGGGAGCAATTTGTGTATCCCCGTTACGTGTGGGAAAGCAGATTTCCAAGGGCATCTGCAAGCCCCTTGTCGGTGATGGCAACGACTGCCAGATCGCCGCTCTTTCCGAGGGCGTGAGCCAGCTCCTCCGTCCCCGCGTCAATGCGCGCGTGCGGAATTTTGTAGTAGGTGCATCGGTCGGTGATACGCTTGTGCGTGTTCGCCGAGCTGTCGCCCGCCTCAAGCACGAGAAAGATCCTCTTACCTGCCCGCATGGCGTCACACACCATGGGCGTTCCGAATATCACCTTACCTGCTCTTGTGGCAAGACCTGCAAGCCCCAACAGCCGTTCCTTATCAGTTTTTCCCTTTTCTTGGAAATTACACATTCTCTTTCAGTTCTTTCTCCATTCGATCATAGACCTCCTCGGGAATCGCGCAATCCAGATTGCGATCGATCCTGCGGCTTTTGCGCGCCTTCCTCAGGCACTCGGGGTCCCAGCATATGTAGGCGCCCCTGCCGTTCATCTTGCCCTTGAAGTCCAGGCAGATCTCGCCCTCGGGGGTCCTCACCACCCGAAGAAGCTCGACCTTCGGCTTGTGCTCGTTGCATCCAAGGCACTGCCGCATTGGAACCTTTCGTTTCTTTTGCTCCATATTCTCACCCTCCGGGGGATCATTCTGTCTTGATGTCGATCTTAAAGCCCGTCAGTCTTGCCGCGAGTCTTACGTTCTGACCTTCCTTACCGATAGCAAGGGAGAGCTGATCGGGATCCACGATCACGCGGTAGCTTCTCTCGCCCGTTTCGATCACCTCGTTGACCTGTGCGGGAGCAAGTGCCGCCGCAACGAAGTCCTCGGGGGTCTCGCTGTAACGGACGATGTCGATCTTCTCGCCGTCAAGCTCCTCTACGATGCCCGAGATACGCATACCGTGATTACCGATACAAGCGCCGACTGCATCCACCGCCTCATCGCGGGAATATACGGCGATCTTGGTTCGGGAGCCTGCTTCACGCGCCACGCCCTTGATCAGCACGATGCCGTCGGTGATCTCGGGGATCTCCAGCTCAAACATACGGCGAACGAGTCCGGGATGTACGCGGGAAAGGGTTACCAGCGGTCCGCGGGTCTCCTTATTGACCTCCATAATGAACACCTTGATCTTCTGTCCGACGAAGAACTCCTCGCCGGGGATCTGGTCGTTCTTCTGCAGAACGGCGCGACCTGTGCCCGTATCCAGAACGATAGCACCGTTCTCGGGGTCGATCTTGCTGACGGTCGCCGTGATGATCTCCTCGCGCTTGCTCTCGTATGCCTGCTGCATAGCGATGCGCTCGCCCTCGCGGATACCCTGAATGATAACCGACTTAGCGGCACCTGCGCTCAAGCGTCTGAAGTCCTTGGGCTTGACCTCGGTCTCAAGAACCTTGCCAAGGGTGTTTCTCTTGCTCAGCTTCTTGGCGTCCTCAAGAGAGATCTCGATCTCGGGGTCTACGACCTCCTCAACCACCGTCTTCTGCTGATAGAGCTTGACGTCCTGCTTAACGGGATCGATGTGGACGCGAACGTTGGTGTTGTTTCCGTATTCCTTTTTGTATGCGGAAACCAGCGCCGCCTCGATCTTCTCGTACATATACTCTCTGGGGATTCCCTTCTCCTTTTCCAGGAGGTCAAGGGCAACAAAAATTTCCTTGTTCATTTGAAGTCTATCGTCCTTTCAAAATATTTACTGAATAACCAACCGTTTAGTCCCCGAAGTCAAACAGGGTACGGATCTTTGCCACGTCCTTTTTCTCAAAGGCACGGACGCCTGCCGCCGTTTCTACCGTAACGGCTCCGTTTTCAAAGCCCGCGAGCACGCCAACGTAGGTCTTGGCGCCGTCAAGAGGCGCGTACAGTCTGACCTCAACGCGACAGCCGATGCAAGCCTCAATATGGCGATCGGTGCGAAGCTCGCGCTCAATGCCGGGGGAGCTGACCTCCAGGTAATACGCCGACTCAATGGGGTCTGCCTCGTCAAGCACAGGGTCGATGGCGCGGTGCATCTTCTCGCAGTCCTCGATGGTGATGCCCTCCTCGCTATCAATGGTCACGCGCAAAATACGGCGCGTTCCCTCCTTGACGAATTCCACGTCCCAAAGCTCGTAGCCGAGCTCCTCGGCAACGGGAGCGATCAGCTCGGTGACCACACCCGCAATGTTCTTGGTGTTCTGATTCATATGTTTTCTCTCCGTGTGCAAAAAATGCCCATTCAGCAAGTAAGAGTGGGCGCAAGCCCACTCTCATACTGTGACAAGTATACCACACTTTTTCCTGCTTTGCAAGGGGTTTTTTAAACTTTTTCCCGATTTTAGACAATTTCTTTTTGATTTCACCGAACGTTCACGAAAAATTCCTCCTAAAATTATAATTTCTTCGCCAAAAACGGTTTACAAATCCGCAAAAATATGGTATACTATTCTAATAATGGAGAAATATGCGAAAGTCCGCTTTCGCAGGCAGAAAGGAGGAGTTCTTATGAGCCGTTCGGAAAATCAGGCGTCCCCGTCCCGTGGCAGATATTTTTTGATGATGCTCATCACCGCGTATCTTTTGTTTTTCTCCGCGGTCACCAATGAGATCACCGCCTTTGTCGCCCTTGCCATACTGATTCTTTTCAGCGCTGTTCTTTTGCGGTCCCGTCTGCTGGCTCTCGCAGTCGGCATTCCCGCGGCCCTTGGCTTTCTCTCCTCCGCGAGCTTGATTCCCGTCGCGAGCGTCATCGCGGTCATCTTCATCATTGGTATGGGCGCCGTGGTCCTGCTTCACGTCAACAAGCCTCTCGTCGGCGTGTGCTTTGCCGCCGCCATCGGGCTCTCCCTTCTCTTTACAAAAAGCATTCTCTCCTCCGCGACGGTGCTTCTGTTCGTCCTGTGCGCCATTCTTCTTGCCATTGCGCTTGCCAAGGGAATGCGCCGCACCTCCGCCATTTGTCTTGTGGCGGCAGGACTTCTTTTGGGATACCTCGCTATCTTCGCCATCGCTTTGTATCGGCTGACGGGCGAGATCACCACCGACGCCCTTTCCTCCCTGATCTCTCAGTTCCACGAGCTTTTTCTGGAAGCCTTCAAAGAAAGCACCAAGCTTTTGGACAAGGAGCTTCGCGCGCTTTTCACGGAGGAGGCGTTCAACGCGGCGTTTGACGCGGTCCTTTGCTCACTGCCCGCAGGCTTCGTCCTTGCGGCAAGCCTTCCCGCCTTCCTCGCCCATCTGCTTTCCTTTATGCTGTGCGCGGAATCGGGTTATATGGAGCGGATCCCCGAGGAAAGCCGTCCCTTCGTGCTGAGTCCGGTTACCGCTGTTCTCTATATCGCCGCTCTCCTTTTGACCTTCCTTGCGCCCTATATGGGAAGCGGCTCCGACCTGATCCTGCTGACGGCGCAAAATATGACCCTCATTTTGATGCCGCCCCTTCTTCTGGTCGGCGCCCTCGGCATTTACGGATTTCTTGCGCAAAACAGAGGGTGCCTCAACGTATGGGTCCTTCTCGGTATCGTGCTTCTGATCCTGTATACCCGCGGCATTCTTCTCTATCCCATTTCCTTTATCGGCGTTTATCTGACCTTCCGCGTCAACCGCAAACGCCCCTTCCAAGAATAATTCATCCTTCAAGAACCAACAGAAAGGATATTTCATATGAAAAACAAAAAGGACCTTCGGGACTCCCATCAGGTGACACTCGCCACCTGGGTGTGTATCTTTTGCGGCGCGATCCTGTTTGCAGCCTATACCGTCATCTGCGCCGTGGACATGGACCACAAGGAGATCGTTGGTATTTTCTGCCTTTTGATCTATCTTGCCTGTGCCACCGTGGCGTTCCTTGCCAACCGTAGCTACCGAACCAAAAAGAAGCTTCGCGTGGGCGAAAACGCCGCTCTCAACACCATCATGACCGAGGTCATTCAAGCGGTGGATATTCCCTTCGTGCTGACCGACAGCGATGAGCAGATCATCTGGTATAACGGTGAATTCTCTCACATCGTTGACCGTCGCGGCTCCCTCTTTGGCATCAAGCTCACCGAGTTCTGTCAGATCGCCCCCGAGGAGCTCGCCAAAAACAACCGCAATTTCTCCACCGTGGAAGCCGTAGAGCCGCTGCTTACCGCGACCGAGGAAAATCCTCTTGCTACGGCGCCCGCGGAGCTTGGCGGACGCAACTACGTGGTCAGAAGCTTTGAGATGCGCGTTGCGGGCAAGACCTATTTCCTGTCGGTATTTACCGACTCCACCGAGCTTCTTTCCCTCAAGGAGCGTCTGGAAGCGGAGGCTCCCGTGATTGCCTACGTGACCCTCGATAACCTTGACGAGCTGGCGCAGTACGTGCGCGTCAGCAGCCGTGAGGCGGCGACCGAGGCGGAAAGCGTGATCAAGCAATGGGGCGCTCAGCTGAATGCTCTGGTACGCGAATACGAGCGCGACAAATTCCTTCTCGTCTTTGAAAAGAAGATGCTGGAGGAATGTATTGAAAACAAGTTTGACATTCTCGAGCAGATCCGTAATATCAAGCTGGGCGACAGCAGTATGCCCATTACGGTATCCATGGGAATTTCCGCCATCGGCGACAATATGGTGGAGCGGGACCACAACGCCCGTACCGCCCTTGATATGGCGCTTCAGCGCGGCGGTGACCAGGTGGCGCTCCGCGGCGAGACTGGTCTTGAGTTCTTCGGCGGACGCACCAAAAACATTCAGAAGAAGACCCGCGTGATGGCGCGCGTCATCGCCGGTCAGCTGGCGTCCCTCATTGCCAATTCCGGCAACGTCATCATTATGGGACACCGCAACCCCGACTTTGACTCCATCGGCGCCTGCGTGGGTATCGCCAGACTGTGTATGCACTGCGGCGTGACCCCCAGGATCATCATGAACCGAAGCAACGGAAACTTTATCGATTGCTCCGAGCGCCTTCTTGCCCTTGAGGAGTACCACAATATGTTCGTGGACGCGGCGGCAGGCATCGACCTGATCCGCTCCGATACCCTTTTGGTCATCGTAGACGCCAACAACTTCGCCATCCTCGAGGAGCCCGCGATTGCGGAAAACGTATCCTCCATCGCCATCATCGACCACCACCGAAAGACCTCCGAAACCAAGCTTGAGCCCACGCTCAACTACATCGACCCCTCTGCCTCCTCCGCCTGTGAGCTGGTTTCCGAGATCCTCGAGCAGTGTCTGCCCGTAGGAAGCCTCTTAAAGGAGGAATCCACCGTTATGCTGTCGGGTATTATGGTAGACACCAAGAACTTCACCCGCTCCACGGGTACCCGTACCTTCGCGGCGGCGCTCTACCTGCGCGGTGAGGGAGGAAACGCCGAAATTGCCAGCACCTTCTTCAACGAG
Organism: Eubacteriales bacterium; assembly: GCA_045121195.1. Classification (GTDB taxonomy): domain Bacteria; phylum Bacillota; class Clostridia; order Oscillospirales; family CAG-272; genus RGIG8775. The sequence goes on along the minus strand of JBGVFO010000197.1, from coordinate 6,533 downwards.
GACTTCGACGAGTTCAGCGCCGAGGCAAAGTTCGGCTCCAACGTTACCATCTACCGCGATTCTATCGCCATCACCACCAGCCTCGGTACCGGAAACGCTTCCGACCGCGTGGCTGCCTCCAAGGCGGCGGACAAGCTTTTGACCGTCAAGAACGTGGACGCATCCTTTGCTCTCGTTCTCATTGACAACGTGATCCACATTTCCGCCCGCTCCAACGGCACCATCAACGTTCAGTTGATTCTGGAAAAACTCAACGGTGGCGGGCACTTCAACATCGCGGGCGCTCAGCTCTCGGGCAAGAATATGAAGGACGCGCTCCTTCGCCTGAAGACCGCCATCGATGAATATCTGGACAATCTGTAATTCGCAATTTACCAAAGGAGAATACCAATATGAAAGTAATTTTAACACAGGACGTAAAGGGACAGGGCAAGAAGGACCAGGTCATCAACGTTTCCGACGGATACGCAAGAAACTTCCTCTTCCCCAAAAAGCTCGCCATCCCCGCGGACGCCAAGGCGATGAACGAGATCAAGAATAAAGAGGCATCCCTGAAGCACAAGATCGAAACCGAGCGCGCCGAGGCACAGGCTCTCGCCGCCAAGATCGACTCGATCCTGCTCAAGCTGGTCTGCAAGAGCGGAGCGGACGGCAAGCTGTACGGCGCCGTTACTGCCAAGGACGTTGCCGAGACCCTGGAGAAGGATCACAAGCTGACCGTGGACAAGCGCAAGATCAGCATTCCCGAGCCCATCAAGTCGTACGGCAAATTTGAGCTTGACGTGAAGCTCTACACCGACGTGGTCGGCAAGATCCACCTCCTCGTTACCGACAAATAAAACGTAAAAAGAAGGAATCTTCCCATTATGAACGACGCAATTATGCAAAAGCTTCCCTTCTCCCTCATTGCGGAGCAGTCGCTTCTCGGCTCGATCCTCATCGATCCCGTCTCCCTCAATCAGGTAGCCGATCTGATCAACGCCGACGACTTTTACGAGGAAGCCCATAAGCAGATCTATCTCGCGATGCACGAGCTGTTTCTCCTCAATAGTGAGATCGACATCGTCACCCTCATCGATATGCTGGTCCGCAAGGGCATTTACGACAAATCGGGCGGTGAGGATTACATCCGCTCCATCTGCGAAGCAGTTCCCTCGGCGCTGAATATTAAGGACTACGCCAAGATCGTCAAGGAAAAGAGCGTGCTCCGTCAGCTCATCGAGGCATGCGGTGACATCACCCAATCGGCATACGGCGAGCAGGAGTCTGTGACCCGTATCATCGATTCGGCGGAGACCAAGATCTTTGAGATCGCCCAAGGACGCGACAGCAAGAGCTTCCGACACATCCGTGAGGTGCTGATGGACGTCCACGGACACCTCAAGGAGCTTCAGGAAAATCCCGAAGAGGTACAAGGCACCAAGACCGGCTTCTCGGGTCTTGACAACATGCTCGTGGGAATGGGGAACTCCGACCTCATTCTGGTGGGCGCCCGTCCCGGTATGGGAAAGACCAGCTTTGTCCTGAATATCGGCACCAACGTAGCCATCAAGACCAAAAAGGCGGTCTGCATCTTCTCGCTGGAAATGTCCTGCGAGCAGCTGGTATCCCGTCTGCTCTCCAGCGAAGCTATGGTAGACAGCGTCGCCCTTCGAAGCGGCCGTCTGCAAAGCGAGGACTGGGACAAGATCGCCCTCGCTTCCTCCAAGCTTGCGGGCACCAACATTCTGATCGACGATTCCACCGGTCTTACGGTCACGGGCATGAAGGCAAAGCTTCGCCGCGTGAAGGATCTGGGACTGGTGATCATCGACTATCTTGGTCTGTTGCAAAGTGACCGTCAGAGCGAGAACCGCGTCAACGAGGTCTCGGATATTTCCCGCGCCCTCAAGGTCATGGCGAAGGAGCTGAACGTTCCCGTCATCTGCTGCGCACAGCTCAACCGTACGTCCGAATCCAGAACCGATAAGCGTCCCATGCTTTCCGACCTTCGTGACTCGGGTGCTATCGAGCAGGACGCCGACGTGGTTATGTTCCTCTACCGTGACGAATACTACAAGACCGAAGCCAATTCGCAAGACGCGAGTGTGGCGGAGGTCATCATTCAGAAAAACCGACACGGCTCCTCGGGAACCGTCAAAATGGGATGGATCGGACGCTATACCAAGTTCCTTACCATTGCCGACGATCATAGGGAGCCTGAGCAAGCATGAAGCGCGTGACCCCTCTTTCGGGCTTCACACCGCCGCATCTGCTCTCGCACACGGCGGAAAGCACGCCCATCCTCGTGGCGCTCTCGGGCGGCGCCGACTCTGTGGCGCTCCTTGCGCTCCTTATCGACTACGCCGAGAAAACGGGCGCGCCCCTTTCGGTAGCGCACGTGAACCATAAGCTCCGCGGTGCCGATGCCGACGCCGATGCCGATTTTTGCCGCGCCCTCGCCGAACGGTACCAACTTCCCTTCTACCTGTTGGAGGTGGACGTCCGTGGGCTGGCAGTGGAAAATAAACGCGGCATTGAGGAACAGGCAAGAATCTCCCGCTACGAGTTCTTTGCTTCCCTGATGGCAAAGCATAAGATCCCCTTGCTTGCCACCGCCCATCACGCCGATGACAACGCCGAGACCCTTCTTCTGCACATCACCCGAGGAAGCGGTCTGCACGGTCTTGGCGGAATCGCCCCCGTGCGCGACTTTGCGTCGGGCAAGCTGATCCGCCCCCTGCTTTCGGTCGCCAAGGCGGACATTCTTGCCTTTTGCGAGGCAAACGGTCTGTCCTTCGTTACCGACAGCACCAATGAGGACGTCGACTACGCGCGGAACCGCATCCGCCACAACGTGATGCCCGAGCTTTGCCGGATCAATCCCTCGGCGGTGGATAGCATCGCAAGACTTTGTCGAACGGCGGCGCGCGAGGATGATTTTATCGCCGCCTGCGCCCATGAGTTTCTTGAAACGAACAGGACCGACGACGGTGCTCTTCCCCTGGAAGCGCTGCGCAATGCCCATCCCGCGCTTGCGGCTCGCGCCGTAAAGCAGCTTCTCGCCTCTCGGCTGAGCGACACCTCCGCCACTCACGTTGCGTCGGTGCTGAAGCTGGCAGAGGACGGCGTTCCCCATTCCTCTCTGGATCTGGGAAGCGGCGTTCGCGCCTACGTGGAAGCGGGGTGCCTTTGGGTATCCGACACGCCCGTCGATTCTACGACTCCCCCGAATTTCTGCACACCCCTTCGGGAAGGGGAAAATCCGATCCCCGAAGCCGATATGCTGATTCTCGTGGAAACCGAATCCTCACGTAAAAATCACGAAGCCTTCAAAAATATTTACAAAAAGGCAACAACAACCCACATAAGTTCTGCTACAATATATGATAGTCTTGTCGCCCGACCACGGCGAGAGGGCGACGTTATCCTCACCCACGGTATGCACAAAAAGGTGAAAAAGCTGATGTGCGACTGCGGACTTCCCTTGACACTCCGCCCACGGCTTCCCATCGTCTGCGACGCGGACGGCATCCTCTGGATCCCGTTTGTGGCACAGCGCGACGGCTCGGTCGGCGACGGCAATATAACAGTTACCCTATTTTACAACGATTAAGATTTGACGAAAGGCAAACGCTATGAATATTGAAAAGGACGTAGAAAGCGTACTCGTAAGTGAGGAAGAGCTGGACAGCATCACCACTCGCCTTGCCGAGGAGATCACCCGCGACTATAAGGATTCTCCCCGCAAGCTTTTGATCCTCTCGATCCTCAAGGGCTCGCTTATCTTCACCTCCGATCTGATCCGTAAGATCAGTCTGCCCATGGACATCGACTTTATGAAGGTGTCCTCCTACGGTGCGGGAACCGTTTCCTCGGGTCAGCTGAAGATCACGCTGGATCTCAAGCGCGACGACATGACCGACGTGGACATCATCGTGGTGGAGGATATCGTGGATAGCGGACGTACCCTGTGCAACCTCAAGCTTTACCTTGCCGAAAAGGGTGCGGGAAGCGTGAAGATTTGTACCCTTCTGGACAAGCCGTCCCGCCGCGAGTTCGAGCTGGTGCCCGACTATTGCGGTATCGAGATCCCCGATAAATTCGTTGTCGGATACGGCTTGGATTACGATGAAAAATATCGCAATCTGCCCTACGTAGGCGTTCTGCGCCCCGAGGTCTATATGAACCACTGAGGAAGTCGGATAAAACCCTGACTTTCAACATATCATAACTATATGATCGCCGCGCGTCGGCACGACATCTCCGTGTACTATTCCCAAAAGAGGAGGCATTCATGAAGCGCAACTTCAAGGCTATACTGTTTTACATCGTACTGATCGCCATCGTCGTGATCTCAGTCAGTTCCCTGCTCGGGCAGACCAAGCAGGAAAAGCTGCTGTACAGCGACATCGTGGATCATTTCGCGTCCGACTCGGTCGTATCCTTTACGGTGAGTGAGGATTATCTGCTCACCATGACGGTGGTCGATCCCGAATACGCCACCGTTGACGAGGCGACGGGCAAGGTGACCGCCTACGACAAGGAGCATCTCAAGCAGCTCACCTATCAGCTCCGCAGTCTGGAGCTGTTCCATACCGACCTTGAGGGCTACATCGCCTCCAACGTCAATCTTGAGGACTACGAGTACGAGCCTCAGACTGTCTACCCTTGGTGGATCAGCCTGATCCCCTACGCCATCGTCATCGTGATCTTCATCGTGCTTTGGTTCTTTATGATGAATCAGGCGTCCGGCAAGGGCGGCAGGATGAACTCCTTTGGCAAGGCGCACGTCAAAACGCCCCTTCCCAACGATAAGAACCGCGTTCTTTTCTCCGACGTCGCAGGCGCGGACGAGGAGAAAGCGGAGCTTCAGGAGATCGTAGAATTCCTCAAGGACCCCAAGAAGTTTACCGCCCTCGGCGCAAAGATCCCCCACGGCGTTCTGCTCGTGGGCCCTCCCGGAACGGGTAAGACCCTCCTTGCCAAGGCAGTAGCAGGCGAGGCAGGCGTTCCCTTCTTCTCGATCTCCGGTTCCGATTTCGTAGAAATGTACGTTGGTGTCGGTGCGTCCCGTGTGCGCGACCTGTTCGACAACGCCCGCAAGGCGCCCGCCTCCATCATCTTCATCGACGAGATCGATGCCGTGGGACGTCACCGCGGTGCGGGTCTCGGCGGCGGACACGACGAGCGCGAGCAGACCCTCAACCAGCTTCTGGTGGAGATGGACGGCTTCGGCTCTCATGAGGGCATCATCGTTATCGCCGCAACCAACCGTCCCGATATTCTTGACCCCGCTCTTCTCCGTCCCGGTCGCTTTGACCGACAGGTTACCGTCAACTATCCCGACATTAAGGGGCGCGAGGAGATCCTCAAGGTCCACGCGCGCAACAAGCCCCTGGAGGACACGGTTGACTTCCACAAGATCGCCCAGACCACCGTTGGCTTCACGGGCGCTGACCTTTCCAATCTGCTGAATGAATCGGCTCTCCTTTCCGCCAAGCGTGGCAAGAACCTCATCGGCATGGACGAGATCGAGGATTCCTTTATGAAGATGATCCTCGGTCCTCAGAAGAAGACCCGTGTCCGCACCGAGCACGATAATAAGCTGACCGCTTATCACGAGGCAGGACACGCCGTTTCCTCTTACTACTGTCCCCACACCGACCCCATCAAGGTCATTACTATCATTCCCGCAGGTCAGGCGGGCGGTGTCACCGTCAGCGTTCCCGAAAAGGACGTTTCCTACAGCTCCCGCAACCGTATGTTTGAATCCATCGTCTGGTCTCTTGGCGGACGCGTGGCAGAGGAGCTTGTTATGGACGACATCTCCACCGGCGCCTCGGGTGATATTCAACAGGCAACCGCAACGGCTCGAAACATGGTCACCCGTTACGGTATGAGCGAAAAGCTGGGCACCGTTCTTTACGGCTCCGAGCATTCCAACGACGCCGTGTTCCTTGGACGCGACTTCAGCTCGGGCAAGAACTATTCCGAAAAGACCGCCGCCGCCATCGACGACGAGATCCGCGCGCTGATCGACAAGGCGTACACCAAGTGTCGCGAGATCCTCACCGAGCACCGCGACCGTCTTGAGTTCGTGGCAGAGTTCCTTCTCAAGTACGAAACCATGGACAGCGATCAGTTCAAGGTAGCTATGGAAATGCCCGACGTTACCCACGAGGACCTTCTTCGCATTGCCGAAGAAAAGAAGAAGGAAAGCGACGAGCAAAACAAAAAGCGTGCGGAAGCGATCCGCGAGGAAGAGGCACGCAAAAAGGCTGAAGAAAAGGAGCCATCCCAGTCGGACGCCAACGATGAAGATAACGACGGAAACCGTTACAACAACCGTCCCTTCATATAATAGAATAATAATGGAAGCACTCGCCACGGGAACCCGCGGCGAGTGCTTTTCTTAATTCAAATTTTGATTTGTCGGTGAGTTTGATGTGGCGAAATGGCGACATACAAACCTTGTAGGGGGCGACGTCCCCGGCGCCCCGAAACGAAAGGATTTGCGATTATAAAATTGGTGAAAGCCTTCTGTGGTGAGG
>JBGVFO010000196.1:0-19732 GCA_045121195.1 Eubacteriales bacterium | reverse complement strand
AACGATGATTGGTTCTGGGAGCCATGCCCAAAGGGAATCGACAAAGGGGGATGGGGATTATATATTCGCCCCGATGATTTCGTAAAGATTGCTGAGCTTGTTATGCAAAAGGGTGTGTGGCAGGGAACTCGGCTTATTTCGGAGGAGTATATTACTGCCGCGACCTTTGCACACGTGGACGTTACTATGAAAAGCACGCGCTTTGATTACGGCTATCAGATTTGGGTTGGAAAGGATACGGATACCTTTTTGTTCAACGGTTTGTTTGGGCAGAACGTTCTTGGCTTCCGTCGAAACGGAATTATTGTGGTGACCAATGCGGGAAACTGCGAGCTGTTCCAACAAAGTAATTTCTTCCGATACGTAATCGACTTTTTTGACAGGGATTTCGAGAATTGCCTTGATGCAAACAAGAAGGAAGAAAGGGCGCTCAACAAATACGTGGCAAAGCTTTCCGCGTATACCGTGCCTTCAAAGTTATCCTTAAAAAAAGGCAAAATAAATGCAAGGATGATGCGGACACTTACGGGTAGCCATTTCACTTACGCCGAAGGCTTTGAAAAATCCGTGGGGCTTCTCCCTATGATTCTGCAAGCGGTGGAAAACCGTTATTCTGCAGGCTTTGTTGGTATTTCATTCACAAAAAAAGCAGGCGCTCTGCATCTTGTTTACGAAGAAAAGAGCGCGCAGATGGATATATGCCTTGGTACATCTGCTCCCGCAGTACAGCAGGTGCAGATCGGGGATATTCCGTTTACCGTTGCCGCTACTGCGAGATTGACTCACGACGAAGAGGATAGAACGGTTATTGTGATCCGAATCGACTTTCTCGAATATCCGTCGTCCCGAGTAATCAAGCTGGTTTTCCTCGACAAGGATACGATTCTTATGCGCAACGAGGAGCTACCGGGAGAGGCTTTGGCAAAGGACGCACTTCAACTGGTGCTGGACGAGATGCCGAATAACTCTTTGATTTCCGGTGTTATGGACAAAATCGGCAGCGACTATTTCATCTATCGGGCGGAGCAAGCTTTCTCGACGAAATTGCTACTAAAGAGGAAGGATGCGAGCTCGGTTCAATAAAATAAAAAGAGCAACCACGGTTGCTCTTTTTATTTATTTTGCGGCAAATTCTTTCAGCGCCTGGGCAAGCTGATCGGGACAAGAGGTGGACTTCATTCCGCAACGAATTCCTTCGAGGCGTGAAATCGCTTCGTCTACCTTCATCCCTTTCACCAATGCGCTGACGCCTTGCGTGTTGCCGGAGCAACCGCCGATGAATTTCGCCTCGGTCACGATGTTGTCATTGATCTCAAGCTCGATTTGGCGCGAGCAAACGCCTTTTGTTGTGTAAGTAAATTTTGCCATGGTAGGATGACTCCTTTCAAATTTGAACGTAAAAGCCTGATATGTTGATGTCTTCACAGAAAAAATGTAGATAAATTAGGAAGGGAAGCGTGTTATTTTTCAACAGGGAAAACCGTACCGTTTCCACGTGAGCGTTTGTGCGGTAGGATAGGGGACTTGAAGAAAAACCAGTCAAGGAGCCCCCCATAGCGCATGCTACGTCAATCAAGTCGAACTTGGTGTCCTCCTCTGTTGTGACATAAGAAAGCTCAATATGCCGCCGGAAAACGCCTTCAAAGAAATACAAGCTTCTTGTAACAAGCGCCATTCTGGTCGTTATATCTGTTTCGGGATCCTCTATGTCACAGACCGCGCAGACCTTTAATTCGTATCGATCCAGCATTCTATAGAATGCTGAAAGTTTTCCGTCGGTTGTGTTCTCTATAGGGAGAATTCCAAAGTCGCTCGTCTCGTTAACGATGTGCTCGCAAGCCTCCGAAAAGCTTTCTGAGGCAACCGATGTAACAGACTGAAAAAGCGGCGAGAACTGTTCGAGTGCGTTCAGAGAAAGGTGATTTTCCTTCCAAAAGGATATTTTGGCGTGCCAATCGGATCTATGAACACGAAACGGTGACGAGAAACACTTTATTAACGTCGAGGATTGCGGAAACTGCTCGGCAAGAGCCAAACAAAGCGTAGCCGCCTGTGTGGCGCAAGATCCGCTTGACTCTGCTTTTAACCGTTTATATCCGGTAATCAAAAGCTTTGCTGCTCGGTCAAAGGTCATTTCAGGCGTTATGATAGCCGAAACATACGATTTTAGAAAAATGCGTTCTTCTTCACGGATGGATAGAACATCGCGATGTAAGCGCAATGCGTTTTCCAGCTGTACGTCGCTTTGATCCCGTTTCATCATAAGCGCGCTAACAGGGCAAAGCTATCGTCAAGGAAGCTACGCATTTCTTCTGCGGAGAGCTTCCTGTGAGAGAGAACGGTCAACTTATAGATATAGGAGGCGAGTTGCGAAGCCTTTTCGCGGTCGGAGGTCAGTAATGAATTGACGTGGCAAATTAAGTCGGACGCGCCGTTCACCACGAGGGTTTCGTCTTTGCTCATTCCCATCGGCATTTCGGCATCGCCCGAATACATCTTCATCATTTCCTCAAGCCGGCGGGATTCTTCGGACACGGTAAGCACCGCGTGAGCCCTGGCGGATTTAAGATTTTCAAAACGGACCTTCAGCTCTGCGTTGCCGGAAACCTCTTTGAAAAGCTCGGCGAGCGCGGAAAAGTCTTCTGCGGTATCGGTCGACTTTAGTGCGGCCGCGATGTCGGCATCTACACGAACGAACTTAACATTTTCCAAGTTTTGCTCCAGATAAGACAGGAATTGCACCTCAAACTGCTTTTCAAAATAAGCGACCTTAATTCCTTGTTCTTCGAGTAGCGTGATGTACTGCGCTTGAAGTGCTTTGTCAGATGTGTAGTAAACCGTGTTTTCGTTTGTTTCCTTTGCGCTCTCCAAATACTCTTTTACGGTAACGTAGGTATTATCGGTAAGCTTCATCAAAAGGGCATCTTTGACTCTGTCATAGAACTTTTTGTCACGCATACAAGCGTATTCAACAAAGACCTTGATATTTTCCCACACCTTTTCAAATGTTTCGCGCTCCGTATTATAAAGAGCGTTCAACTTATCGGCAACCTTCTTTACAATGTGTGCGGACACGCGGGAAACATAGGTGTTGGTCTGAAGATAGCTTCGGGAAACGTTCAGGGGAAGCTCCGGACAGTCCACAACACCCTTGAGCATGATCATATAATCGGGAATGATCTCCTTGATATTATCCGAAACGAAAACCTGGTTATAATACAGCTTTACCTGACCTTCGATCGATTCGTATTCGTTATTGATGGCAGGGAAGAACAGCACACCCTTGAAATTAAGGGGATAGTCTGCATTGATATGAATATAGAACAAGGGATCGCGGAAATCGTGGAATACTTTTTTATAAAACTCGTTGTATTCTTCCGGCTTGCATTCCGCTGCGGGGCGAAGCCACAGAGGAACGGTTTCGTTGATGGGGGTGTTTGCTGAGTCGTTGTTGTCCTGCTCCGAAAAATAGATTTCTATCGGCATAAAGGAGCAATATTTATCAAGCATTCCGCGGAGCTTATTCGCGTCCAGATATTCTTCCTCCGCCTCGGAGATATGCATAATGACAGAGGTTCCGCGTTCAGTAGCATCGGACATTTCCAGCTCATACTCACCATCGTCTGTGCAGGTCCAATGTACTGCAGGCGCATCGGTATAGGATTTGGTTATGATTTCTACCGTTTCGCTGACCATAAAAGCGGAGTAAAAGCCCAAACCGAAATGTCCGATAATGCCATCGGTGGCGCCTTCCTCACCCTCATATTTCTGAATAAAATCAAGGGCGCCGGACAATGCGATCTGGCAAATATATTGAGAAAGCTCCTCTTCGGTCATTCCGATACCGTTGTCCTTGACGGTGATCGTTTTTTCTTCCTTGTCCACAATTACGTCAACGCGATACGTGTCGTCCGTTGTCGGAATTTGCCCTAAGGAGTGCAGGCGTTTGAGCTTGGTGATCGCGTCAGTCGCGTTGGATACGATTTCGCGAAGAAAGATGTCCTTTTCCGAGTATAACCATTTCTTAATAACAGGGAATATGTTCTTGGTTTCTACCGAAATTCCGCCTTTTTTAATGTTTTCTTCCATAATATTTTTCCTTTTCATAGTAGAAGGCCTACATATGCCCGACCTTTTGGGTCGGGCATAAAAACCATAATATTTATTCGTTTTCGCTCGATGCGCTCTCTACATCGGAAGTAGATGCCGTAGTTTGATCGACAGAAGGCGCAGACTCCGAAGGAGCACTTTCTTCACCCTTTGCCTTTTTCTTTTTACGGCGGCTGAGCTTTTGGGATATAATCGTACGTTCTTTTTTTATCCAGCTTCCGCCCAGTCGGAACATCTTTGTGGAAAGATGTTCAACCTCCACATGAGGCTCGGAAAGAGCGTCCTTGCTATAATAATCAGCAAGCTCCGTAGGAAGCTCCTTTTCGGTTAAACGACGTTTGATCGACTTCTTGAGGAATGCGCAGATAACAGCAAAGATCGGAACGCCAAGGAACATGCCAAGGACGCCGAAGTATCCGCTCATCACCGTTACGGCAACAAGAACGCCGAGAGAAGACAGTCCCGTTCGATCACCAACGATCTTGGGCTCAAGAATATTGCCGTCGATCTGTTGGATCACCAGAATCAAGATCACGAAGAGCAACAACTTGTCCGGTTCTGCGATAAACACGATAAATCCGGAGGGAATCGCGCCGATAAAGGGACCGAAGAAGGGGATGATGTTACAGACACCAATGAACACGGAAACAAGAATAGAATAGGGAATACCGGCGATGCTGAAGGCTATCGAGCAAAGCACGATCACCATCGTAGCGTCAATCAACTTTCCTACAATGAATCCGCCCATGGTTTTGTCTGCAAAGCGGAACCAATCCATAATCGCTGCCAAACGTTTTTTGGAGAAAACCGCGGCAAGTATTCTGGTAGATTGCGCGTAAAGACGATCCTTGGAGATAACAAAGTAGATGGAAAGCAGGAAACCGATAATTACGTTCTTCAGACCGGTCAAAATATTGGATCCGTAGGACAGCGCCCAGTTGGCGACATTCTGAAGCAGATCTCCCGTACTTTCAAAGAATCCGCTGAGCACCTGCGTGATCTTTTCCATACTGATATATTCGAACGCCTCTTCGCCGCGGAAGGACAAGACCTTGTTCAAGAAGTCGTTGATCGCATTGATCAGTGCGTTCAGATAGGTACCGTCGCTGATCTTTTTAATCAGTTCCTCGATACTCGAAACGAGCTGGGGAATGATCAAAAGAATAAAGACGGAAATCAGGATGATAATGGAAATGTACGTGCAAAGGATCGAAAGTGTGCGCCGCAAACGATTGCTTTCCACCTTATGAAATACACGGTTCTGGAAGAGACGCACCAAGGAGCTGCTAATGTATGCAATGATCGCTCCGATGAAGATGGGGGTGAGGACGGCAAGCTTGTCGTTTACCCATTCGTAGAAAACGGCAAAGCGGTCAAAATTCGTAATAATGACGACAAGCAAAATAAGCACCGCGTATGCGATGGCACATATTGTGAATATTTTCTTTTTTCTGTCGTCAAAACCAAACATCGGGTGACCTCAGTTGACAGATGCTATCAACTTTCCCTTTCGCAAAAGATATACAGTATTATTATATCCTGTTTTTTTAATAAAGTCAATATCTCAAATGGGTCTTGGAAAAATATTTTACAATTTTTCTTTATTTTCATACGGATTTATGGTACAATAAAGAAAAAGCGTGTGAGGAGTAACTATGATCGAACGCTTGGCTTATGCAAAAATTAATTTGTTCCTCGATATCAAAGGGATACGCGAGGATGGATATCACGATATCGTAAGCGTTATGCAAACCGTCGATTGGGCGGACAAGATCACACTGGACAAGACCGACTCGACAGGCATACACGTTACTTGCTCCGATCCGTCGATCCCGATCGACCAAAGGAATACCGCTTACAAGGCGGCGGATCTGTTCTTTTCGCGGCTACAGAAAAACGAGATGGGGGTTCGGATCCATATAGAAAAGCATATTCCATGGGCGGCGGGAATGGCGGGCGGAAGCGCGGATGCTGCCGCTACGCTTTTGGGCTTGAACGATTTGTTTGGCTCTCCCTTTTCCTCTACGGAACTGTTGAAAATAGGACAATGTGTTGGCGCAGACGTTCCGTTTTGCCTCGTGGGCGGGACAAAAAAACTTGGGGGAATCGGGGAAAGAATCGAGTCGTTTCCGTCAATGCCTCCTTGCTATTTGGTTTGCGCGAAGCAGGGGGAAGGGGTTTCCACGCCGATAGCCTATGGGGCTTTAGACGAACAGTACAACAATTTTCCCTATGACGCCGTAAGATACGACCGACTGAATCGCTTACAGGAAGCATTTGGGCATGGCTCGCTTTTAGGCTTGCCTGACGGGCTTTACAATATTTTCGAGGAGCCGATTGAAAGGATGCGTCCAAGTGTTTCCTTGCTGAAAAGAACGCTTCTGGATACGGGCGCCATCGCTGCAATGATGAGCGGAAGCGGTCCGTCGGTTTTTGGTGTTTTTGAAGATTTGGAAACGGCTTCTGCGGCGCTCGAGGCGCTTCGTCGTCTTGACGCGGTTTGTGAGATCTGCCGACCGATTACACCGGGAGGATCACTATGAAGATCATAACCGTTACGTTGAGTCCCGCTATTGATATTCACTGCAGTACTTCTTCATTGCTTCCCGGACATGAGCATTTGGCTACGGTCACCTCCAGAGATTTTGGCGGCAAGGGAATCAATATTTCCCGCGTTCTGACGGCGAACCGTGTACCAAACACCGCGCTCGTCGTACTCGGCGATAAATCCGCGGAGGAATTCTCCCGACATCTTTCTTCGGAGGGGATCGACCACTGTGATTTTATCGTCCCCGGAAGAATCCGCGAGAATATAACGATTCACACGGATGACGGGAAGGAAACGCGGATCAGCTTTTCCGCCCCTGTTGATTCTGACGGGATTTGGAATCAAATTGAAGAAAAACTGTTTTCAATGATCACAAAAGAATCGATGGTAACGCTAACCGGACGTGTTCCCGAAGGAATCTCGCTTGACAGCATCAAGCGAATGCTTTGTGAACTGAAAACGCGTGGCGTTAAGGTGGTTATCGACTCGAAGTCTTTTTCTTTGTGCGATTTGTTGGACTGCCGTCCTTGGATGATCAAGCCAAACGAGGAAGAAATCAAAACCTATATCGGCGAAACGGTAAAAACCCTCGAAGACGCTATGTCTGCAGCCACTATGATTTATCAGAACGACATTGATAACGTGATGGTAAGTCTTGGGGCGCAAGGTGCCGTTTTCGTCTGTGCTGAGGGCTCTTTCAAGGCAATACCGCCGTCTATCTCGCCAATATCAACGATTGGTGCGGGGGATAGCGCAATCGCGGGCTTTCTTGCCGCCCACACGTGTGGCGCGACCGCAGGAGAGTGTCTTCGCTGCGCGGTTGCTTACGGCACCGCCGCCTGTCTTGTTGAAGGGACTCGCGCGCCTTCTCCCGATTTGATCGCAACGATCTATCCCGGTATCCAAGTACAAAAGCTGATATAAATAAAAAGACCTCATTTTGTGAGGTCTTTTCTCATTTCAGCGCAGCTTCTGCGGCGCGAAGCGCCTGTGTTGTGTGGGTAGGGGTTAAAATCGTGTATATAATATACGACCCTAGCACAGTTACTTTGGCATTTTCAAATTTTGGATACTCGTTAATATCATATATGACGCCGTTTTGAAAGCGCGTATTTCGTTGCTTAAGATATTCCGACAGTTGCTTGACACATCGTTTTGCGTTTGCCGCGCTTTCGACATGAAACACACCGATTTCGTTGAAATTTGTTGCATCAGCGCATACGACAATGTGACTGTCATCGATCCCGGGAAGCCCTTTCAGCTCGTACTGCATACAGTATTCGGTGTTGTCAACATATCCAAACTTAACAGGAATCTCTGCCTGGATGATCGAGGAAAGAGAGGCCGCGCTCATTTCCTCCGCGTGAACGGCAAGAGAGCACAGCAACAGGCAGGCGGTTGCGGTAAAGCATAACAGCATTCGTTTCATACTTCACACTCCTTTGGATGGGCGTGCGTTCGAATATATTGCAATACTGTGAGCAAGCCTTCCGCGTTGAGGTGAATTCCGTCGCCACCGTTGTCATATTGAGTCAGGAGATACCCTTCTGAGTCGGAGAGCACGGAGGCGGTATCCAAATACTTAATTTCATATTCGCCCGCCAGCTCTTGTATCCAGGAATTGCACAACGCGATTCGATCGGGCGTATATGCGACGATCTTGCAGGTCTTTGCCACGGGGAAAAGAGATTGCAATATGATCTCAACGTTCGAGGAGGCCGACGTAATGGTGTTGAGAAGAATTCGGTAGCATTGCTTGAATTCATCCTCGGAATAGTACGATGCGCCGTTGTTCAATCCAAGAGTAACAACAAGATACTCGGGCTGCTTTTGGCAGACGGCATCGAAAATAGTAAGTGCTTGTCCGTTCTCGGGGTAATAGATTCGGGCTTTGTCAATGGTTGGCGACAGAGAGAGTGTTCCCGCGCAGCGCACTGAGTTTTCAACACAGGTGGCTCCGGTCCAAACCTGCAGGGTGTTGGTCCCGTCGGGGAGAACGCCATACCGTTGAAGGCCATAGGTCGTAGATTCGCCAAGGAATGTCAGTTTTTTGATATATTCATCGCCCAAATCAGCGGTTTCTGCCAAGAGGCAGCCTTCGGGGACGCTATCAACAAGCACATCTTGACTGCGATTGCTGTTCGCCATCCTTTGTTTTTTTAGCTGTTCACTTTCTCTGAGCTTTCCTAAACAGAGAAAAAGGGGAAGCATAACAAAGGAGAGAAGAAAAATAGTAAAGGTAGAAAGAATAAAGGAATTTAGCTTCTTTTCCATATTACACCTTCAATGCAGGATTAAATATGCAGGAAGCATATTCGCTATTATTATTTCTTGTTCGCGTTTTTATATACGGCAGTATATTCGGCGGCGTTGCTATTTTCAGTCTTTTTTCCCGAAAAAAGCCAAACGTTCAGTAAGGCGATTAAAATATAAAGAACCGTAAAAACAAAGAACAGAATCACGGCTACCGTTCCCGTAATCGTCTGTCTGTGAGGGAAACAAATAAAAAGGCTTACGGCAAGCAGAAAGACGGTATATCGGATGAGAGCTTTGAAAAAGCCATTCGTTGCTTTTTCCTTCAGCAGCTCGTTTGTCAAGGTCATCGTGAAGCAAAAGGGATAAAAAAGCAACACGGTAAAGACCGACATATGGGCATTGGCGTCATATATGCCGAGCATAATGAGGGAATATAAGAGTGTGAGCGCACAAAATCCGTAGCAAGCGGTCGCGAGTGCGCGCTTGAGCTTCAAAGAAAATGACATAAGTATCGACCTTTCTCTTGATTTTCTTCCATTTTACCATAAAGCAAATGGGATTGCAACTCCAATTTCCAAACTTTACTTTCATTTGCAAAAAAGTATCAAACGATTGACAAGCCTTGTAATCAATGATATAATTATTAGATAAGAAAGCAAGAGAAAGGAGAATGTGTATGTCTAACGAAAAGCGGGATCGAAAAGACGAGCTTGATCAGTTCTGGGACATCAGCCGTCTTGTGCCACAAAAGCCGAAATCACCGCGGGCTCCCTCATATTCTCCGAGAAAAAGCTCTCCCGTCGCAATCCGCAATCAGATGGGTCCTTCTACCTCAAAAGCCGCAGAGGAGGGAAGACTGACGGTAAAAGCGGAGCGTGCCGAGCGCGACGCTCCCCAAAAAGAAACTGTCTTCGCAGAGTATTCCAACTTTTCTCCGTTGCTTTCTCACGTAAAGATTTCCAATTGGAAAAGCACGTACAACTATTATGAGCTCTTTTGTCGGCAGGCGGAGGTAATTCATAAAAAACAGGGACTGGAATGCCCCGAGGCCGTGTATGTTCCGTTTTTCTCTTATGTTTCGCAGTACACACAGTTGAATCGCAGTCAGTTTTCCTGGTATCTGTGGTGGCGCGAGTGTGTCAGGAACGGAAAATATATAAGAAATGATATCAGCTATATCAATCTTTTGATCTTTGAGATCATCAATTTAGGAAATAAGATTGACACAAAAAATGCGCTCGATATACTGATCGGTTTGTGGGAGAACTACAAGGATGAGTATCCGCAGTTAAACAGCACACTGGCAGAATGGATCTGCGATTACAGCTTGATCAACAACCACCCGATCAGTTTTCCCGATCCTCGGTTAGGAACGGAATTCTATTCTTCTGTGTCTTTTCCCGAGGCGTTCTACTCGTTTAACGTAAAAGACAAGGCGTTATTTGCGAAATTTCTTTTATCGGCGTGTTGCTCTTATCATTATAAAAAAAGCAAATTTTACACGGACGCGAACAAAGAAATATACGATGAGTACATCCCGCTAGCTGTTTGTGATTTGTTGGAAAAACTTGATGCCGAGGCGCTTTTGTCCAAACAGCCGAAGGAAAAGGCTTCTCGCATGGCTTACACCGGAGCTCTTTGCTCTTATAAGACCCGCAAGTTGATAGAGGTTGAATATATCCCGGTCTGCACGTCTCACGAAGTAAAAAATCAGATCGGCGATATCGTCAAATACGCAGAAAACAAGGTCCGCTCTTATCTGGGCATTCGTTCCAGACTCAAGGTTCGGGCAATCGATTCGGAGGCGATCTCGATCCTTGATAGCTTTTTTGCGCATTCCGCGTTATCCGAGAGTAGCGTCAAGCCGCCGGAATACGAGAGACTTTACGAGGTTACGGAATCAGAGTTCTCCCTTTCATCGGCACTTGCTATTGAAAAGCAATCCTGGGAGGTCACCGAACGGTTAGTAGAGGCATTTGAGGAAGAAACGCCAAACACGCCCATTGCCGTAGAGAAACATCCTGCTTGTCCACTTCCGCAACCCAAGGAATCCCTCTCCGAGCGAGAGCAGTTCATAGAAAGAATTTCTCGTCACGCCGACTTTTTTTCGCTTGTGCTTAAAAACAAGACGAAGGAGCAGAGCGAGTACATTCGGGCAAATAACCTTTTGCCGGAGGCTTTGATAGACGAAATTAACGAGGTCGCGGTTGAGATTTTTGGTGATATCCTGATTGAGGAAGCGGATATCGGATATCAGATCATTGAAGAATACCGCTCTATATTTGAATAGGAGGATCATTATGCCAAGCAATACACATATCGTTCCCAAGAGGATACTGTCCTCTCTGATCGCTTCTGTTTCGGCGGGGGTTGTGCCGCGTGCCGGCGCGCCCTATATGGCAATTGGGAGAAATGATGAAATTGCCGCTCTTTTGAGCGACTTGGAGCGCATCAGCGAGGGCGAAGGTGCCATTCGCTTTATTATCGGAAAATACGGAAGCGGAAAAAGCTTTTTAATACAGTTGGTTCGCGGCTATGCGCTTGAGAAGGATTTTATCACGGCAGATGCGGATCTTTCCCCTGAGCGGCGTTTGTACGGCACCAACGGAAGCGGTATCGCAACCTACCGTGAGCTGATCAAGAATATGGCGTCCAAGTCTTCTCCGGACGGCGGCGCGTTATCAAAGCTGATTGCTAAATGGATCACCGCCTTACGGATGCGTATTATGGAAGAGGGAATTGAAGAGGGTTCTCCATCGTTTATGACAAGGCTTTCGGCGGAAGCCGCCTTCGCGCTGAAGGATATCGAGTTTCTTGTTGGCGGATTTGATTTTTCAAGGATCATATCCGAGTATTACAAGGCGTTTATTAACGGCGATGATGAAAAGCAGAGCGCCTGCCTACGTTGGCTTCGCGGCGAATATAGCAACAAAACCGAGGCAAGGCACGCCCTTGGTTTTCCGGTTTCTGTTATCATTAACGATGAAAACTGGTATGACTTTATCAAGCTTTGGGCGGTTCTTGTTCGCAAGATGGGATACCGCGGACTGGTTGTTTTCATTGACGAGTGCGTAAATCTTTACAAAATCCCCAATCGCATCAGCAGAGAAAACAACTATGAAAAGATCCTGTCTATGTTCAACGATACACTACAGGGGCACGCCGAAGGACTTTCTATCGTTTTTGCGGGAACGCCGCAGTTCCTTGACGACACAAGGCGCGGTCTTTTCAGCTACGAGGCGTTGAGAAGCCGTCTGTGTGACAGCCGTTATGAAATGCAGGGCGTAAAGAACCTGAATTCGCCAATCATTCGTCTTTTGCGATTGAATGATAACGAGCTGTTCGCGCTTCTTAAGAGAATGACCGATCTTTTCTGTCAATATCACGCGTGGGAGGCAAGATTGACGGACGATCAAATCGCTACGTTTCTGCAATCCAATTTGCAACGTGTCGGCAGTGAGTCAATGGTAACACCTCGCGAGATCATTCGAGATTATATGACGGTCTTAAATATTCTTTTACAGAATCCCGAGATTACGTTTGAGAACGTTATGACAAGCAAAGCGCAGAATGAGCCTCAGACAAGCGAAACCCGCATAGGTACTACGAGAAAGATCAGCGCGACAGATATAAAATTCTGACAGGAGGATACATCCGTGACAAAGGCAGACGCTCTGTTCGAGCGATTTCCCGAATACATCAAGCGATTCATATATGAGAATGAATGGCGCTCGCTTCGCGAGGTGCAGCTTGCGGCTGCCGAGAGCCTTTGGGAGGGCGACAGCAACCTTCTTCTTTGCTCGTCAACGGCAAGCGGAAAAACCGAAGCGGTGTTCTTTCCAATTCTGACAGAACTGGATCAACGCCCCTCGCAAAGCATCGCCGTTCTTTATATTGCGCCTCTTAAAAGCCTGATCAACGATCAATTTCTGCGTATGGAGGATATCTTGGAGGAGAGTGGCGTCCCTGTTTTTCATTGGCACGGGGACGTTTCCTCCTCGCACAAGAAGCAGCTGCTTGAAGCACCGCAGGGGATTCTGCAGATCACACCGGAATCCCTTGAATCAATGCTTCTCAATCGTTCCAACGATATTGTCAGACTGTTTCACGATTTAAGATACGTTGTCATTGACGAAATCCATTCTCTGATCGGAAGCGATCGAGGAAGTCAGATCATTTGTCAGCTTTCGAGAATCGGTCGCCTTATCGGCAAGCATCCTCGCCGAATTGGTCTTTCCGCTACCATTGGTGACCCTGAGGCGGTAGCAAGGTGGATGTCCTTTGGAAGCGGGCGAGGAGTAGATATTCCAGAGATCGGACAAAAACAAATTTCTTGGCGCTTGGGGCTTGAGCATTTCTATATCCAGGATCAAAGCTTCAAACAGACCGAACGGGGACGCCCCAGGACGGGAAGTGAGAGCCAAGCCAATTTTGATGCGGGCTTCGAATTTATGTATGACTGCGTCAAGGATAAAAAGGCTCTTGTTTTTGCCAATTCTCGCGAGGAGACCGAATATATTACCGCCACTATGCGGCAGATCGCCCGTAAGCGCGGTGAGCGAGATATCTTCCTTATCCATCACGGGAATCTGTCTGCCAGCTTGCGAGAAGAAGCAGAAAGCAAAATGAAGGGGGACGAGGGGCAATTCGTTACCTGCGCGACCGTAACTATGGAGCTGGGCATTGATATTGGAAAGCTCCAGCGTGTGCTCCAATACGATTCACCGAATACCGTTTCCGGATTTTTGCAAAGACTTGGTCGCTCCGGACGCCGCAACGATCCGCCCGAAATGATGATGGTATTCAGAGAAGATGAGCCGCTTCCCGACGCGCCTCTTCCTCAACTGATCCCTTGGGGGCTTTTGCGCGCCATCGCCATTATTCAGCTTTATATCGAAGAGCGCTTTATTGAGCCTCCCAGTCTGAAAAAAATGCCGATGAGTCTTCTGTTCCATCAAACGTTAAGCACCTTGTGCGCCAGCGGAGAGCTTACCGCGCGTCAGCTTGCCGAACGAATTCTTTCGTTGCCGCCCTTTGACAAGGTGGAAAGGGAAGACTACCGCACACTTCTTGTTTCTATGGTGAACAATGATCTGTTAGAAATGACGGAAGAAGGCGGCTTGATCGTCGGTCTTGAAGGCGAGAAACTCATTAACAACTTTAAGTTTTATGCAGTCTTTAAGGATAGCGAGGATTTTACGGTCCGTTGTTCGTCAGACGAGATCGGTACGATCACCACGCCACCACCACCCGGAGATCGCTTTGCCCTTGCAGGACGTGTATGGGAGGTGGAAGAGGTGGATACGTCGCGCCGCCTCGTCTATGTTCACGAGGTCGAAGGAAAGATGGAGGTCTCCTGGCCCGGGGATTACGGAGAAATTCATACGAAGATCCTTGAACGGATGAAACAGATTCTTGAAGAGGATATCTGTTATCCGTATCTTATGGAAAACGCCCTTGCGCGTCTTACTGCCGCGAGAATCTTAGCGGAGAACACCCACCTTACAAAGCAATCCCTGGTAAGCCTTGGCGGACTTACCAAGTGCTGGTTTCCTTGGCTTGGAACACGTTCGTTCCGCACGCTCGTCCGATACTTAAAGGTGAATGCCGCAAGATTTGGGATCAGCAACATTTCGTATGACGGATGCAATTATATATGTTTCCGCTTAGACAAAGGAAGCGAGGAAGAGTTGATCCACAAGATGCAGCAGGACGTTCGAGAACGTGGAATCCACTGCGAAGAGCTTGTGTTTGCATCAGAAACACCCGTGATAGACAAATACGATCCCTATATTCCTTCAGAATTATTAAAAAAGGCGTATTCAGTAGACAGACTTCGCGGGGACGAGGTCGAAAACCGAATTTTATCCCTTTAAGAGGTTATTCAATTATGAAATTGTTGTTTAAGCAGAGAATTTTCTCCTGGTTTGATAGCTATGATATCTACGACGAGGCAGGGAACACCGTATACGTTGTGAAGGGACAGCTTGCTTGGGGACACTTGCTGAAGATCTTTGATACGGCAGGAAATGAGGTTGGCGCTGTTAAGCAAAAGCTTTTTACTTGGCTTCCCGCCTTTGAAATGTACAGTAATGACCGTTATATCGGTTGTATTCGGAAGGAATTTTCTTGGTTTACGCCCAAGTTTCACATTGACTGTAACGGTTGGCACATTGACGGTGACTGGTTCGAATGGGATTATCATATCGTAAGCCCAAACGGTGAATGGGTTGCGACCGTTTCCAAGGAATTGTGGAATTGGTCGGACACTTATACGATTCAAGTGCGATACCCCGAAGATGCCCTCTGCGCGTTGATGCTGGTGTTGGCGATTGATGCGGAAAAATGCTCGCGCGATAACCATTAACAAAAGAATAAAAAGGTGCTATAACGGCACCTTTTCTTTTTTCATAAAAAGGGAAATTTTTTGAGGTGTTTTTTCTTGTAATCCGTCGAATAATAAAAACAACTTCAATGAAAGAAGGGAAGACGATGAAAAAAATAATAACAGGGACACTATGCGGGATTTTGATCCTATTTTTGATGGTTGGCACCGTGTTTGCGGGATCAAGACAGAGCTATAGCTGGTACTGTGTCAGAAATAAAGATCATTTACAGCCTCGTCTTGACGCAAACATGAGATTTGTTGAAGCTTGCGGCGGTTATCACGTTGACAAAAAACACGGGGATGACTGCCCTGAAAAGATCGTCTATCTTACGTTTGATGCCGGATACGAAAACGGTAACGTGGCAAAAATTCTCGACGTTCTCAAGGCGGAGAAGGTCCCCGGTGCTTTTTTTGTTCTTGGAAATCTGATAACGACCAACAAAGATCTTATTCTGCGAATGATAGACGAGGGGCATACGGTATGCAATCACACGTATTCTCACCGAGATATGACGAACTGCAGCAACGAGGAGTTTGCCTTGGAGCTGAAGAAGCTGGAGGACGCATACTCGGAGGTTACGGGAGCAACGATGCCGAAATATTACCGTCCGCCGGAAGGGAAGTTTTCACGGGAAAATATAGAATTTGCCAATACGTTGGGCTACAAAACCGTTTTTTGGAGCTTCGCTTACGCGGATTGGGATAATGATAGGCAAATGAACTCGGAGGAGGCAAAGAAAAAGATCCTTTCCAACATTCATAACGGCGCCATCATTTTGCTTCATCCTACGTCAAGCACGAATGCTGAAATTCTTGATGATGTTATACGAGAGCTGAAGAGTCAGGGTTATGAATTCGGAACGTTGGATCAGCTTACGGCGTAATATGCGGGCGCGTTTAACGGCGCTTGTCTGTGTCCCTTTTCTCATACTCGGTCAAGCTCGTTCTGTATATGCCAAACAAGAAAGCGCCAATGTGTATCATCGGCACGAAAACGGAGAAATGAAGATAGCGTTGACCTTTGATGACGGTCCACATCCTATTCTGACCCCAAAGATTTTGGATATTCTGGAGCGCTATCAAGTGAAAGCTACGTTTTTTCTGGTGGGAGAAAACGTCAAGAATTATCCCAATGTAGTAGAAAGGATTTTGCGAGAGGGGCACGAGCTCGGTAATCACACCTATACACACGACAGGATTGATCTTGACGAAATCGAAGCGTGTGAAAAGGCGATCTATGAGCTTACCGACTACAAAACCAAACTGTTTAGACCGCCCGAGGGATTTATCAATCGATCCATTAAAAGCGCGTCTTCGGCGCTTGGTTACGATATTATTCTGTGGAGTATCGATACCAGAGATTGGGCGCATACCCCTCCGGCGTTGATCTGTAAAAAGGTGATCAATACTATCTCCTCTGGAAGCATCATTTTAATGCACGACTATATTAGTTATAACAGTCCCACACCAGAGGCTCTTGAGGAGCTTATTCCACTGGTGCTGAATTTAGGTTATCGTTTCGTTCCGGTCAGCGAATTGATCGGAACAAAATAAAGCAAGCCGATTCCTATAAAACGAGGAAAAGGCTTGCTTTTTATCGTGATTATACGTTTTCGTTGTCTGTCTCTTCGTGATTTTCCAAAGTATTTGCATAAGGAGAGGGGTCAATCATATATTTCTGAATAACGGGATATGCTGCATACGCTGTGGTAAACATCGGGAACGACACGAGATAGAAAAGGGGGAGAAGGAGTCCGAGAGGCAGGAACCAGGTGAGAACCAGCAGATTGACACCTAAAAGAACTGCGATCCAAAGAATGGCAAGTAGATTTCTCTTGATGCCCAGCATTACAAAGATCAACGCGTTTTTAATAATCTTTGTGATCTTCATGTCAAACGTGATCGCCATCAGGTATATATAGAAACGCATGATCAGGAAGATAATTGCGATAGCAAGATTGGCAACGTAGGACACGTCCCCGATAAAGCCAGCCATAGCGCCACTCGACAGATTCGTGAGAT
Organism: Eubacteriales bacterium; assembly: GCA_045121195.1. Taxonomy (GTDB): domain Bacteria; phylum Bacillota; class Clostridia; order Oscillospirales; family CAG-272; genus RGIG8775. The sequence goes on along the minus strand of JBGVFO010000196.1, from coordinate 2,408 downwards.
TCGTGTATAAAACAAAGATAACGGCAAAATCTAACAGTCCGAGCCAAAATCCTTGCTTTGCGTTCTTTTTGATGGCGTGCTTCAGATCCGATAGAATAAAAACAGGGCGACCGTTGATCAATTCTCGCATCAGATACGTATAACCAACGTTGAACCAGCCAAAGGTGATCGCAAATAAAAGAATCAGTCCTGCGTAGGCAAGATTCAATCCCCAAGACGCTATGGGAATATTATACTGTGGCGAGCAGAGCATCAGAAGGATCTGATTTGCGGGTGTAGAATCCAGCGTAGCAATTCCGCTCATAAGAGGGAAGGCCAAGCCGTCCGCGGAAACAGAGGGGGTCGTTTCCGCCCAGAAAAAGACAAAATAGGCAATGACAAGGGGAACAAACTGGAAAACACCCAACATATTGATAGAAATCAGCCGCGTAAGCTTGCGCCAAAGCAGTTTGAAGTAATACTGTATATTAGGTGTTTTGTCTTCCTCGAGCTCAAGCTCTTCGGGTTCAGTATTTCGCTTGAATAACTTAAATTTCATTTTTTTATCCTGACTTTTTATATTTTGGAAATCAAAAAATAGTACATAAGATTAACGAGAATAACAAGCGCACACTCTGCGAAGACGGTCAATACGTACCGTCCCCAAGAGATCATAGCGCCGCTGTTGGTATGCCAACGAATCGTAGCGTCGCCAAAGCAAATAAGAATGGCAAAGTAAATAATATGATAGACAAAAAAGATCAACCAGAAAAGGCTGCCGAACAAAAACGAATCGAATCGCCCGATTCGTTCAATAAGATACGCGCCGCAAAAGCCAAACAAAAGACTTCTGTACGCAAAAATGAAATAGGTAAAGATTCGAGGGATTTTGGTGAGTCTTGAAAAGGCAATCAGCAAAAGACAACCAATATCTCCTCGCGCCCCCCAAATGACCGACCGCAAAAAGTCGTTGAACGCACGAACGTTTTGATTGCGAAGAGAAATAAACGAAGCGAAATGGGCTTCAGCGGTCTCTGTTATAGGAAGGAGCTTTGTATGGCACAAAGTATTGCCAATGGATAAAAACAGGACGCAAATGAGCATCAGAATAAAAACACCGAGCAGCTCGTTTTCGCCTTTTTTGTTTTTGTAGGGATGAAATCGATTCATTGAGGCGCCTTTCAAAGTGTTTTTAATTACATATGAAAGAAACGCGAAAAATATAACTTTATCAGTATATCATAAATCTTTTAACAAATCAAGAAGAAGTATGAAATATTCATTCTTACGATCGGTTTTGACGATATATTTCGTAAGCCATGATTGTTGCCGCTGAGGCGGCCGAAAGGGAACCGCGGAACTCCCGTCCGTATTCAATTCGAACAACGGTGTCCGACATGCTTTCGATTTTGCTTGATATGCCTCGCTTTTCGCCACCAACGATCAAAAACAGCGGTCGCTTCATATCGGCGTCGTACATAGAAACCGAATCCCGAATACCCGAACAAACGATTTTATATCCTTTTTGGCGGAACTGTTCAATTGCTTCTGCAGGATCTGCAATATACATATCCATCAGTTCAGAGGCGCCTGCGGAGGATTTTGCTACGATTCCGGCAACCTCCATCCAGTTTCGCGGAGGCAGAATAATGCCGTCAGCGCCGGATGCATAAATGGAACGCACGGAATAGCCGAAATTGTAGGGATCTTCAATGCCATCCAGCATAACGTAGACGCCATCAGCTCGAATTTCATCGACGTGATCCACAAGCGCCTCAATCGCTTTTGATGCACATTCCGCAATGATTCCGCCATGCGTTTTTCCTGTTGTTAAGGCATCGATCTCCGAGGAATCAACGGGCAATATGGGAAATCCGTATTTTTGTCCCATTTTTCGCAAAAAAGCCAGCTCTCGCGCCTTGGAAGCCTCCTTTTTTCTGTCGAACAAAATGCGAACAATCGTTCTTTTTTTGTTCGGATTTTGTTCATATTTGTTCAAAATTGAAGAAATTGAGGTCATTCCTTCAAAAATATTAGGGTCTGGGCAGGTCAAATACGTTTCTTTTTTTACCATAGAACAAATTCCTTTGGGTGCGTTAATAAATTTGTTGCATAAATCATATGATGTATTACAAAGTAATCGAGGAAAGAGTGAGCTATTATGATGTACATATCAACCGCAAAAGAAAGATGCATCGTGCTGGGAACCTATATGGTTGAAAATAACCTTACCGTGCGAGCCGTAGCGCAAAAATTCGGAATCAGTAAAAGCACGGTTCATAAGGATGTCACACAAACTCTCAAGCGAACCAATATCAAGCTTTACGAAGAGGTAAAGAAGGTATTGGAGAAGAATAAGCAAGAACGTCATTTGCGCGGCGGCGAAGCAACACGGCAGAAATACATCGTACAGAAAATCAACCACACAT
>JBGVFO010000195.1:0-17112 GCA_045121195.1 Eubacteriales bacterium | reverse complement strand
TGATGCGAGTGTTCACGACGAAACTAATCAAAAGTTGAAGTTAAAGCCGGATTCTATTCGAGACGCATGATTTTGTCAATTTCTTCGCATTGGTCTCCGACCAGCACTTCAAATTCGTTAGCGGTTGCCACGGGATCATAGGTTGTATAATGTACGGTAAGGATATCCCCCTCGGCAATTCCTATCTTGTTTGTTTTGTTTGGCCCTCTTTCTATTGACAGCATAGTGCAGGAAGCGGGCCAAAGAATGTCACGGATGTCCTTGTCGATTACGAAGGATCCTTTGTATACAGTCAGCGGTACCTCGATAACATGAGGTATTTTTCCCTTATGGATCGCATACGCTTTTGATTTGATGACCGTGCTTGTAAAGTCGGAGAGGCCGGATACCTCAACCATAATAAATGCAGCCGTAACAGCAGCGGTTAACAAAAGAATATTATTAAAACCGCCGAGCGCTTCAAATGCGAACAGGCATGCAGTCACAGGAATACGCATAGATGCTCCTAAAAACGACACCATACCGATGACAACCAAAAGAGCGTAGTATTCTTCACTTATAAAGTTGAGCGCTATAAACAGCTCGGCGCAAATCGTGCCCAAAATAGCACCAAAGGCAAGCGTGGGAAGGAAAATACCGCCCGTAACTCCGGCAGTATTTGATACCATCATAAAAATAGCGCGTATGATGAAAAAGCTGATGAGAAGATACCAGAAGTTTTCCGTCTCAAGGCGATGTTCGCCGATAAGATGCTCTATAAGATGGTGTCCTGATCCGAGTATTTTCGAGAAGAAGAAGCCCACAAGGGAGACAAGCGCAAAAATAACAGGAAGCTTGACCTTTACAGAAAGGGATTTAAGCTTTTTTCTTGCAAAAATATCTACGAGATTATAGAGCTTGATAAAGAGTATTGAGCATACACCGCACAAGAGTCCGATAATTATAGGTATGTAGATCAGATTGAGAGAGAGTGTGGGGAGAAGGCTCGTTTCAAAAAGAGCGGCAGATTCCATACCAAAAGCAGCTAAAAGATGTGACATCAATTGGCTGACAATAACAGAGACGGAAACGACCGAAAAAAGAAGCGGAGAAAAGGTCTTGTGTAATTCTTCCATCGAAAACATTACCGCGGTTATGGGTGATCCCGTTGCCAATGCAAAGCCAGAAGCAGCACCGCCGACCATCATATAACGTTGCCATCCTCGGTGCTTTTTTCTGCCGACAACTTGAATAACGCCGTCACCGATCGCGGTACCCATCTGCACACAAGGTCCTTCCGTTCCAAGCGGAACACCGACAAGAAACGTGATCAATGCAGAAATAGGAAGAAAGAAAATGCTTTTTACCCAGTTGAAATTTACGATTCCGCGTATTGCCGCAATCGACGTGGGGATGCCCCCTCCGCGACAACTGTGTGAGAATGTTATTATAAGGCTTGCGATGAATCCCATAAGAAGAGCGCCGGCAATCAGCAAGGGGAGAAACCGTGGCTCAAGCTGTACCTTTTCATATAGTCTTTCGGATAATTCCACAACATAGCTTGAGGCAATTTTGAAGGCAACGACAAAGAGCGATGAAACAACTCCCGTGATGATAGAAAACACAAGACAGGGGATAAGAAGATTTTTTATGTAATGAGAGCGATATTTGTTCATATTATACCTGATCCTAATTTTTAAAGTCACGTCCGCATATTATAGCACAAACATTGAGTATTTGCAATAATAAATTATCATTTTGCAAAGGAAAATGAAAAATTATTGGCAGTTATTTTGATCGCCCCTATTTGACCGAGCTTTTCATTCCCATTACATTGGGCGATGGGAATGCCGCATATGTAGGAAAATATTCCGATACCGTTACGTTTACAGTTTCTTGCGAGGATAAATAAGGAGGCATAGAATGAAGAAATTAACGGTTTTACTGTTATGCTTCTTACTGCTGTGTTCGTAAGGTGTAGCGGTCAACTGTCTGCCCACTACGGCATAACAAAAAGAGTAGAATCCCTGCTCCAAGCAATCCAATATGGGCAAAAAAATATCGAGCGTTCATCACTTTGGCTATGAACACTCGATATGGTCTGAGTGACACGACTTGAACGTGCGGCCTCTACCACCCCAAGAACGAGGTACCAGGAGAGGACGCGCGGAAAGTCGCGGCACGTAAAAAACTTGAAACAAATGACACTATGTGGCACCCTTTGGCACGGGGTGGCACTTTTTTTCATGTTAAGATAAAGTCACCAGGGAGCGATGATCGACGATCAGAGCGGACGCCAGGATAGCACACCAGGAGCGATACCAGGACGCGGCGATCGGTGATCAGAGCGGCAGAGGAAGAACGCCGAGAGGCAGACCCCCCACAACCCGCCCAAAACGCCCCAGGAGCGATTTTCACCCCGAAACGCTACACCCGACAGACAAAAGGACAGAATAACCGCCAAAACTCCACCACGCACACCCACGGCTATTTCCTTGGGTGCCACCTTGAGGAGACTTCGCACAATGTTAGGCGAAACGTTAAGGGAGCCGCCCACGTAGGACAACCGCAAAGTCATTGTGATAGGTCGACGAGCGGGTGAGTGGGATGGGGCACGCAGAGACGAACGCCCCGCGCAGTCTATCGACGGGGAATGGGAAGAGGGTCAAGACGCCTCTTCCCTTCCCCAACGTAAACGAAGGACAACGCGCCGAAGGCTCCCGCCCGCGGCGATCTCCTTTCACCTTCGGAAAAGCACTCTTTTGGACGCGTGCGGGCTCCCACGCGGGGGAGAGTCAGTGCGTTAAGAAAAATTCACTGTTGGGGGAAACCGTCGCAACGGTTTAGGCGTTTGTCCGCGAAACGCCGACCCCAAGAGGGGATTTTTTAGCGGAACTCTCCCCCGCGGCGGAGCCGAAAAGAATCAACGTTGATCGGAAAGCCCCGCCAGGTAGTCCAATGATACCCCGTAGAACTTCGCAAGCACGATGAAGTGTTCAAGCGGGATTTTTCGATCTCCTATTTCATACCTTGCGTATTGTTGTTGCGTCATGCCAATTCCTTTGGCAAGTTCACTTTGAGAAAGTCCTTTCTCAAGTCTTAACTCTTTCAACCTTTGGTAAACTTGCATAATACAATACCCCCGATCTACAATTCAGACTTCAGTATTTTTTGTTGATTTCTAACAAAATTCGAAAAGATCATACAATTCGCTTGCGCTTTACGCCAATTTGGTGTAAAATAACCGTGTTACACCAAATTGGTGTAGGCTCTTTCAAGTCGAGCCGAAAGAGCGAGTATATTCAGAAGCCCCCGCCGAGGGGTGACCGCAAGGTCGAATATCGGCTATCGTTTCGGACGCGATATGGATCTTAATTCAACCGAGGGGAGGAGATACCGATCTTTTAACCCGATCATTGACAACTGAATAATGCGGGGACATTTGGCAGAGGCAAGTGTCCCCGATTTTTTACAGAAAGGAGAAACACAACACCATGACCCCAGGAAAGAACTATTCTTTTATCCGTTGCCCGTACTGCAACGCGGTACTGTTTGAGATTTCGGACGATTCGGTCGCCGTTATCCGTATCAAGTGCCGCAAATGCCACAACTATTCCCAGGTCGAAGCGAACTGGAGCGGAGCGACGGAAGCAAGACCGCAAAATAACCCCGCATGAAAGGAGCCGCTATGCAGAACATAGGAACCGTAAAACGCACGCTTATTCAGAGCGACATGAGACCTACCGTCGTAATCCGCGAAATTTCATGCCGATCTTGCGGCGTCGTTCTGATGATCGTCCCAGGGAATCTGAAAGACGCCTACCGTATACGTTGCGGGAATTGCGGCACGTCGCACACTTATCAGACCTTCCCCGTAGGATTTCAAGCCAACGAGGACGAAGACGAAGACCAAGACGAGGATCAGGACGAAGACGAGCCCGAAACGGTGCCAATATGGTGCCGCTTTCGGCGCAAGATCAGACGCCGATCTATCAAGAGAAAGGAGCGCACATGAGCATGATAGACAGCAAAGAACAAGTTACCTTTGAACTTCTCACGCTATCCAGGGAAGCGGGAGAACCCGACAACCCCTGGGACAAAATTAGGAACCACTATTTTCTTTACTACGACTACAGCTATCGGACGGTATGCGTTGACTTTGAGTGGGAAAGAAGATATTCAACGATCTACTTCCCCACGGAAGCCGACGTAGACAACGCGATCGCCGAAGTCGGAATTGACCGAATTATCAAGTATTATTTTGGAATCACAGACTAGGAGGGTGAACCCGATGACGGAAACCAGGACTAAAGAGCGCGGCAAGTGGGGCAACTTCGATCTGACAGACGAACAAGCCCAAGCCATCAACGATGGCGACATAGACGCATTTAACGCCTTTTTTCTCACTAACTACAACTACATTGAAAACCGATGTAAGGCACTCATGAACAGATATCAGATCTTCGATCAGATAGCCGTTGATGATGCCGTCAATAGTGTTTATCTCGATCTGCAAGGTGTAAAATTCTTGACGCCTTCGGTAATCGAAGGCGCGATCAACGTATCCGTTTTTTATGCCGATCACGGCGGCAATGTGGCGGTCAATCGGAATTGCCCGACGTATAAATCCCACCGTCGATTTGTGAACGTTCAGCCGTTAGAGTACATAGACGAGAGCGGCGAGACGTTTTGCGTCGTCGATCTCTACCGTACGGCACCCACGCCGCAGGAAGAGATTGACGACGATCTCCGCCGTGCAAAGGAGAATGACCTGGAAGCATTGACCGACGTGGTCGCGCCCTTTCTGTCGAAGGGCTTGCTTCGGTTCTTCCCCTTTTGGGTTTCGGGGATCCCCGATCCCAAAGCCGCCGAACGTCTATCCGTGACCCGTGCGCATGCTTGCAAATCTTACCAGGATATCCGACACAAGTTGACCGTGAACTACCACGGTATCGTGGTAGCCCTTGCAGGGGCGGGTTACGATGTGGAGCGGTACCTGGGTAGGGTTCCCGCCAACTATACCGCATACAAAGAGCAAGAGGACGCTTTGAGGGCATATAAGGCAGAATACGCACGCAAAAGGGCGGCGGCAGAGACACAAGAGGAGAAGGAGCGAAGACTTGCCCGAAGACGGGCATGGGAGCGCTCCCGCAAAGCGGCAGGAACTGCCGAGGGGGTAAACACATGACCAATCAAACAAAGATCATTATAGCGATCGTAGGCGTGGCTACGATCGCGGGAAGGATTTCCGTCCGTAGACGAAGGAAGCGCCAAAGGGCAACCGCCCGGGCGCGAACTTCGTAGGACGTAAATCCCCGATCGGGTACGCGATACTATATCTTTATATATTATTATATTATATAATATATATTACTGCTATCTATATTGGTATTGCTTACTTGATTTATAGGACAGAATATCCTCATGAAATTCTTTCGAGTTTCCGAAAACGGAATTACTCACCATGTCAGAGCGAAGTATTATCACGACCCCTGCGGGGGGCTGGTATTGGCTTCGTTGCAGGCTTTCAACCAGCCACGATTCAAAGAATCGGGATGGGAAGCATCGGAAACGGAATTTTTTGAAAATTCCGTTGACGGAATTTTTACCGCCGAAGAAACACAAGAGTTTTCCCAAGACGGAAACGAAACAGACCAGGACGGGAATCCCGTCAACGTGGAGCGCGCCACGCGCCGCGCTCGGAAGAACGCCTTTGACATGATAATGTGCAATCCCGATCTTGATACCTTCGCAACCTTCACGTATTCCCCCGACGCTGTAGACAACAAGCAGAGTTACCAGGAATGTTATCGGTATCTCTCAAAGTGGCTGGACAACCGCGTCCAGCGAAACGGCTTGAAATACGTATGCGTTCCCGAACGCACCAAAGCGGGGGACATTCACTTTCACGGAATCATGAACAGTAGCGCGTTGAAACTTGCCCCCGCCGTCAGCCCCTACACGGGACGCCCTTTGACCCACAACGGAAAACCGCTTTTTAATATCAGCGATTGGAGACGGGGCTTTACTTCGGCAGAGCCTATCACGAAATTGAACGCCTCTGACGATGAACGCGCCGCCGTTTCAAAGTACATCTTCAAATACATGGGCAAACAAGCGGGGCAAAAAATCGGGGGCAGGTACTGCTTGATAGGGGGCGTGCTTAAAAAGCCGATCTACGTTTACGGAGAGACCCCCGACGAATTTTTGACCATCGACGAGCGAAGCGCGGCAGTCTATAAGAATCACAGAGAACTTTCTTCAGGTCTCGTCTATGACGAATGGAGTTTTACATGAAAACAACTGATTATTTCGAGGAATGGCTGGCGGTACAGAAGCCTTGCCTCGCCCGTTCCACTTTTGAAGCCTACACCGTTTATTTTCGCAAACATATAGAGCCGTACTTTTCCCCGCTCGACGTCAAAGACGTCAAGCCCATGGACGTGCAGAAGTACGTCCTGGGGAAACTCCAGGGGGCACGCATGGACGGCAAGAACGGCGGTCTTTCCCCCGTTTCCGTAAAGAAACATTTGAGCGTGCTTCGGCAGAGCCTCGACGACGCCGTGATTTTTGGGTACCTTCAGCAAAATCCCTGTGCCTCCGTTCGGCTGCCGAAACGCAAGAGCGGTCTCTCGACCCGTTCCGTTCTTCTTACAGTCGGAGAGGCTCAAACGGTGATCGACGCTTTTGTCGGACACCCTCTGCACCTTGCCGTCGTTCTCTCGCTCTATTACGGTCTACGCCGTTCTGAAGTCCTGGGTCTCAAATGGTCGGCGGTGGATTTCGGTCGGAATACTATCACTATCAATCATACTATCGTCAAGAATCTCACTATTGAAGCAAAAGACACCACCAAGACCGAAACCAGCGCACGGACATTTGAACTACTGCCCGAAGTAAAGGCACTTCTCCAGGAGCATCACGCCGATCGGCGGTCTGACGTCGAATACATTAACACCTGGGAAGACGGGCGCGTCTTCCGTCCCGACTATGTAACCCGCGCTTTTCAGCGCGTTCTTGCTTCGCACGATCTCCCAAAAATGCGCTTTCATGATCTCCGACACAGCACGGCAAGCATTTTGTTTGACATGGGCTGGGGGCTTGAAGACGTCAAGAACTGGCTCGGTCATTCAGACATCGAAACTACGTCGAATATCTATCTACACTACAACCGTTCCCGCAAGGTTCTTCTCGCGGAACGTCTTTCGGGTACCTTTGAAATAGCAAAAAGAGCTTGAAACAACACGTTTCAAGCTCTTTGGCTTTGGTCTGAGTGACACGACTTGAACGTGCGGCCTCTACCACCCCAAGGTAGCGCGCTACCAACTGCGCCACACCCAGATTCTTCGTCGGCTTTTGCCGACTATGGCATTATATCACATCAATTTTCCAAAGTCAAGAGGATTTTGCAATTTTTTTGCTTTTTTTAATTTTCTTCTCTCTTTTTGAATTCGTTTTTTTATTTTTTCGACACTTTTAGACATTGTCAACAAAAAACTTTGCTTTTTACCCCACCATTTTCTATACCCTGTTATTTTCAACAAAAATTCACTCAAAAAAATGTAAAAATTAATACTTTACAAATCCCCAATGTTGTGATATAATACGACTCACGGAGGTTCGTGATGGGCCAATACATGAATCTTCGGTGAACGGGCACAACCGTCCTTTCGTTTTGAGCAAAGTATCAATCTCATGATATCCGAAAAGCCGAAACGATCACGGGTTGTGCTTTTTTTATGCCCTTTTTTCTTTGTTTCCGTTTTCTTTACATTTTATATGTAAAAAAATCAAAAAACCTATGGAAATCCCGTTTGATTTATGATATAATATAAAATGTATATCTATATGCACCCGATCGTGCGGCGCTTTCTTCTCCGATCTGCGCGTTTGCCGCATCTGCCCCCCCGCTCGGCGTGCCTCCCAGAAAGGATCCATTATGTCAAATTACATAGAAAAAGCACAAAACGATACGTTTCCCGTGGTGGCGGTGAACGGCACGGTTGCCTTCCCTTCCGTGAAGATCAACCTGGAGATCACCGAACCCCACAGCATTGCAGCCGTGCAGGCGGCGTGTGAGACCAACTCCTTCGTTCTTCTCGTGACCGCGAAGGATGTGATCGCCGACACCGAGATCACCCCTGACCGTCTTTACACGGTGGGAACGGTCGCCAAGATCAAGCAGACGATCAAGACCCCCGACAAGACCTTGAGCATCATCGTCGAGGGCTTCTCCCGCGCGACTGTCACCTCATACAGCTTCTTCGCCGACTATCTGGTCGCAGACGTGATCTGCAAGACCGTTTCCATGCCCGATGAGGGCGGTCTGCGCGGCGAGGCGCTGATCCGCGAGGCGATCGCCGCCGTGGAAAAGGTACTGAAATTCATGCCCTCGGTCTCCCCGCACATTCTCCTTGCCATCAAGAACCTCAAGTCCCCCGGGCTTGTTGCGGACTTTATCGCGTCCAATATTCTCATTCGTCACACCGACAAGCAGGACATTCTTTCCTGCTTCGATCCTATGGAGCGTCTTGAGACCTTGATCCTCCTGCTTGAGAACGAGGAAAAGCTTCTGTCCTGTGAGTACGACATCCACAGGCGCGTCAAGGAGCGCATCGGTCGCGCGCAACGCGATCACTATCTCCGCGAGCAGCTGAACGTCATCAAGGACGAGCTGGGCGAGGGTGCCGATTCCGAAACGGCAATGTACCAAAAGCAGATCATGGAAGCCAAGCTTCCCGACGAGGTGCGGGAAAAGCTCCTCCGCGAGAACGAAAAGGTAGACAAGATGCCCTTCGGCTCTGCAGAAGCAAGCGTCATCCGCAATTACATAGACACCTGCCTTGCCCTCCCCTGGAGCAAAAAGACCCGTGACCGCGCCGACATTGCCAAGGCAAAGAAGATCCTCGACGCCGATCACGACGGTCTGGACAAGGTCAAGGAGCGCATCCTCGAGTTCCTCGCGGTCAAGCAGCTCTCCCCCGACCTCAAGAATCAGATCCTCTGTCTTGTTGGCCCTCCCGGCGTCGGTAAGACCTCGGTTGCGATCTCCATCGCCCGCGCTATGAACCGCAAGTATGTGCGCGTATCCCTGGGCGGTGTGCGTGACGAGGCTGACATCCGCGGTCACAGAAAGACCTACATTGCCGCAATGCCCGGTCGCATTATGACGGCGATCACAAACGCCGGCGTATCCAACCCCCTGATCCTGCTTGACGAGATCGACAAGCTGGGCAACGACTTTCGCGGCGATCCTGCGTCCGCCCTTCTCGAGGTGCTGGACTCGGAGCAGAACAAGAGCTTCCGCGACCACTTTATTGAATTTCCCTTCGATCTTTCCGACTGCGTCTTTATCGCAACGGCAAATTCCTACGACGGTATTCCCCGTCCCCTGCTTGACCGTATGGAGGTCATCGACCTCAAGATCTACACCAAGCGAGAAAAGCTGGAGATCGCCAAGAATCATCTCATTCCCAAGCAGCTCAAGCGTCACGGTCTGTCGGCGCGCAGCCTGAAGATCACCGAGGATGCCCTCGCGGAGATCATCGATTTCTACACCCGTGAGGCAGGCGTAAGAAATCTGGAAAGAACCGTCGCCGACCTGTGCCGCAAGGCGGCAAAGCACATTGCCGAGGGGCACAAGGGCAAGATCACCGTCGCCGCAAAGGACGTTGCGGACTATCTCGGTCAGCGCAAGCGTCTGCCTGACGCCATTTCCGCGGAGGACGAGGTCGGCGTGGTCAATGGACTTGCCTATACCGAGCTTGGCGGCGATATGCTGAAGATCGAAGCCGCGGTTCTGGAGGGAACGGGCAAGATCGAGATCACCGGCTCTCTCGGTGACGTCATGCAGGAATCCGCACGCCTTGCCGTGAGCTACGTTCGCTCCATCGCACGCGAGTACGGCATTCCCACCGATTTTTATAAGACACGCGATATTCACATCCACGCTCCCGAGGGTGCCATTCCCAAGGACGGTCCCTCCGCAGGCGTGACCATGACCACCGCTCTCGTCAGCGCCCTGACGGGCAGAGCCGTGCGCCGCGACATCGCTATGACGGGTGAGATCACCCTGCGCGGAAACGTGCTCGCCATCGGCGGTCTGAAGGAAAAGACCATGGCGGCGTATAACGCCGGCGTCAAGCGCGTTATCATCCCCGCGGACAATCTTCGCGACCTGGAGGAGATCGATCCCTTGGCGCGCGAAAATCTGGAGCTTATTCCTTGCCGCAAGCTTTCGGAGGTTCTCGAGGAAGCACTCGTGCCCGAGAAGACCGTCGACGCGACAAAAGCAGACGCCGCGGAGCTTTTGACGGCAATTCCCCACACCGAGCGTGCAGGCGTTCGCTCGTAAATCCTCAACAGGAGGTCATTATGGCACTCAACATTCAAAACACCAATCTTCGGATCAGCGCGGGAAATCCCCGTCAGTTCCCGAACGACCCCGTTCCGCAGGTTGCCTTTTCGGGTCGCTCTAACGTAGGCAAAAGCTCTCTCATCAACACCCTTTTGGTGAGAAAGAAGCTCGCCCGCGTCAGCTCCACCCCCGGAAAGACCATCACCATCAACTTTTATGACATCGACAAAAAGATGTTTCTCGTCGACCTGCCCGGCTACGGCTTTGCCAAGCGCACCCTTGCCGAAAAAGAGGTTTGGTCGGCGCTTACCGACGGGTATTTCACCGCCAACAAAAACATCGACCGTCTGGCTCTCATCGTTCAGCTCGTGGATAGCCGCATCGGCATCACGGCAGACGACGAAACCATGATAGACTTTATGAACGAGAGCGGTCTGCCCTACGTTATCGTGGCGACCAAGGTGGACAAGCTGAACGCCACCGAGCGCAAGGCGAACCTTGCCGCCATCTCATCTCACCCCGTGCTTGCCGAGGGAACGCCCGTGATTCCCTTCTCTTCGTTGAAGAACGAAGGACGAAACGAGCTGTGGCACGAGATCGCAAGCCGTACCGACATCAAGCTTTGATCTCTTAAGGAAATTCCCGAAAAGAGGTTTATTATGTTCGATTTTGTTTCTAGACTCCCCCTATTTCTCCTCAGCCTCCCCGTCGTTCTCCTCGCCCTTTCGGTTCACGAAACGGCTCACGGATACGTGGCGTACAAGCTGGGAGATCCCACCGCTTACAGCTTAGGAAGACTCACCATCAACCCACTAAAGCATATCGACCCCATCGGTCTTTTGTGCATGGTCGTCTTTCGCATCGGATGGGCAAAGCCCGTCCCCATCAATACCCGCTATTTCAAGAAACCGAAGCGGGATATGGCACTGTCCGCTGCGGCGGGTCCCGTGTCCAACCTTCTTTTGGCGCTGTTGTTTGCAGGGCTGCTCCGCCTCTTGGTGCTGCTCGTCGATATTTTCTTTGCAGAAGAGCTGGTGGCGTTGATCCCAAGTCTTCTCGGCGCAACGGCTCCGGTGCCCGCAAGCATCAAGCTGCTGAGCGTACTCGCCTACATTCTTTATATGGGCGTGATCCTCAACACCAGCCTTGCTATTTTCAATCTGATACCGATCCCGCCCTTTGACGGATCCCGTATCGCTCACGTATTTCTTCCCACAAAATGGTACTTTGCCATTATGAAATATGAGCAGATCATTATGATCGTTTTGCTCGTGATCTTCTTCCTTTTCCCCTCCTCGTGGCTTTCGGACGCCACCACCTGGCTTTCCTCGGGCTTTCTTCGGCTCTTTGGTATGCACGGAGATCGGGAAGCCTCTCTGGAGCTAAACACGATGCTGATCTACGTAGCCCAGTCGCTCTCCTTCTAAAATCTACAGAAAGGCAATTCCAAAATGGACGCTTTGACCTACAAGCTGGAGATATTTGAGGGTCCTCTTGACCTTCTGCTCTCCCTGATCCACAAAAACAAGGTCAATATCGAGGACATCCCCATCGTTCTCATTTTCGACCAGTATATGGAATACATCCGCGAAGCCGAGGAGATGGATATGGAGCTTGCCTCCGAGTTCATCGTTATGGCAAGCGAGCTGATGCTGATCAAGAGCAAGATGCTTCTGCCCCGCGTTGACGAGGAGGAGGAGGATCCTCGCCGTCAGCTTGCCGACGCCCTCTTGAAATATCAGCAGGCAAAGGCGGCGGCGCTGGTGCTGACCCCTATGTACGCCGCGTACAGCGGACGTATGGTCAAGGAGACCGACGAGATTTCGGTGGACAAGACCTTCGTGGCAGATCAGAATCTTGAGGACATTTGCCTTGCCGTCCGTCGCATCATCACGTATAACGAGGCGATGGAGAAGGCAAAGAGCAAGGAGCCCTTTACGCCTATGATCAGCAAGCCCATCATTCCCGTAGAGGTCAAGATCGTCGGCATTCTGGGACATCTTGAGAAGTCGAGAAGCGCCTCTCTTGAGGAGCTTTTGATGGAATCCACCTCCCTCCCCGATATGATCGCCATCTTCATCGGCGTTCTGGAGCTGATGAAGGTCAACCGCATCCGTATGATCGAGGATGAGGACGGCGTCACCGAAACCCTTCACAATGCCTCTACCCGATTTGAGATCAATCTTGACTACAAAGAGCCTGCTGACGAGCCTCAGGCAACAGAAAAGACGGAGGAATAACCATGCAAGAACAGCTTGAACAGATCAAAAATATAGAAGCCGCCATTGAGGCGATCCTTTACGCGGCAGGACACCCCGTCGAATACGATCGCATCGCCGAGGTTCTCGGGCTGACGCGACGGGACGTAAAGCGTATGGTGGAGCATCTCGCCGAGTCCTATAACAAGGAGGACAGCGCCCACGGTATCAGTCTTTTGATGTTCGACGACTCCTGCCAGTTCTGCACCAAGGAGCTTTATGCACCCTATATTCGGGAAGCGCTGGGCATCCGCCGAGGCGGCAACCTTTCCGCCTCCTCTATGGAGGTCCTGGCTGTTATTGCTTACAATCAGCCCGTTACCCGCACCTATATTGACACCATTCGAGGCGTGGACAGCAACTATTCGGTCAACGGTCTGATCGACAAGGGACTGATCGAGGCGGTGGGACGCCTTGACGCCCCCGGAAGACCGATGCTCTACGGCACGACCGAAAAATTCCTTCGCGTTTTCGGCATCAACTCCCTCTCGGAGCTTCCCGAAACCGAAATGATGCCTATCAACATCGATTCCAACGGTGAGGTCAACACGGCGCAGATGGTAATGCAGATCCCCAATAACGAGGCAAGCACCGAGGACGGAGAACAGGAGGAGGATCCCTCCCCCGATATTCCCGTATCCGCCGCGCCCCTTACCGAAACGGTTATCAACGACTAAACGCGCCGCCCCGTGGCAATAATAGGGGCGTATATAGCATAAAAAGGAGGGAACGGATTGCTGATCCTATATATTATTTTGGCGCTGATTGCGGCGCTGATCCTCTTGGTCGGCATCATTCTGCTCCTTCCGGTCAAGATCAGGGTGGAATACCAAAACGACCTTCGCCTCTGTGCTTCTCTTTTGGGTCTTTCGCTTTGGGAGGTCCCCAAGCGCAAAAGGAAGGTCAATCTCGCCCGATATTCCAAGAAAGCCATTGCCAAGCGAAAGCGCCGTCTGCAAAAGAAGCGGGCTCGATTAGCAGAGAAAAGACAACAGAAGGGACAAGGGGCAACCGCCGTGCCGCGTCAAGAAAAGCAGCAAGCCGCCCTTGTTGACGACCTTCAGTTTATTCTCAAGCAAATTTCAACCATCCTGTCCCGCGGCGTCAAGCACGTTCGCGTCGAGATTCGGCGGTTTCTCATCTCGGTAGCCACCGAGGATGCCGCGCAAACGGCGATCCTCTTCGGTGCCGTCAACCAAGCCGCCATGGCTCTGCTCGCCTTTCTCGATCAGGTGGATAAGCTTAAGCAGACCCGCCACTCTCAGATTCGCGTGATCCCCGATTTCGCGTCGCAAAAAAGCAAGGCGGATATTCAGATCATCCTGACCCTCCGTCTGTGGCAGATCTGGGATATCCTTTGGCGCATCTCCCTTCAATACGAGGAAATTCTGTTTGGGCCCGAGCCCAACTATGAATACAATTCCAGCACTCCTTCAAATTCCAACTGATAGAAAGGATCTATTATTATGGCAAACGAAAACAAGCTTCAGGACATTATCCGTACATCTCTGGAAAGCATCCGCTCTATGATCGATGCCAGCACCGTTATCGGTGATCCCATCACCACCGAGGCAGGCGTTACCATCGTTCCCGTATCCAAGGTTTCCCTCGGCTACGCCTCGGGCGGTCTGGATTATAACGGAAAGCATCAGAACCCCGCCCAGAATTTCGGCGCAGGCGGCGGAACGGGTCTTACCATTGCACCCGTAGGCTTTCTTGTCATCAAGAAGGACGGCTCCATTGAAATGATCAACGTGGGTCAGCCCGCGCCTCAGGATCCCATTGAGCAGATCACCTCTATTATTGAGCGTTCCCCCGAGATCTTCGGCAGAATCAAGGCAGTATTCGTTAAGAACGATAAGGAAGGCGACGAAGAGAACGGCGAGGAGATCGGCGAAACCGACGCCGAGTAAGGAAACAAGCGTCTTCTCCGCATAATCCCACGAAGGGAAAAATACATTATGAGTAAGAATGTATTTGCGGAAGGAAGACTCCTATGAAAAAGAAAAACGTAAAACAAGGCTTGACGCTGATCCTTGCGTTGTTGCTTCTTTTTGGAACAGCGCTATCCGCATCGGCGGCACCCGACACGTCCGCCAAGAGCGCCGTACTCATAGAAGCGGACAGTGGGCGCGTTCTGTATCAGCAAAACGCGTTCCTTCGCTTGCCGATGGCGTCAACCACCAAGATCATGACCGCCATTGTCGCCATCGAATCGGGCGACATCAGGCGTACCGTTACGGTATCTCCCGACGCCGTAGGCATTGAAGGCTCCTCCGTTTACCTGTATCCAAACGAGCAGTTGACGCTGGAGGAGCTTCTCTATGCCCTGCTTCTGGAATCGGCGAACGACGCCGCCACCGCCATTGCCATTGAGGTGGCGGGAAGCGTGGAGGCGTTTTCCCGAAAGATGAACCAAAAGGCAGAGGCGCTTGGGCTTACCTCCACCCATTTTACCAACCCTCACGGGCTGGACCACGAGGAGCACTTTACCACCGCCTTTGACCTTGCCAAGCTCACCGCCTATGCCCTTAAGAACGAAACCTTCCGCGCCATCTGCTCGACGGCAAGAAGAACCATTCCCCTGAGGGGGGACGAGGGTACCCGCGTGCTGGTCAATCATAACAAGCTGCTATCTCGGTACGACGGCGCTATCGGCGTCAAAACCGGCTTCACCAAGCGAAGCGGACGGTGCCTCGTCAGCGCCGCGGAACAGGACGGTCTTACGCTGATCGCCGTTACGCTGGGCGCCCCGGACGATTGGAACGATCACACCAAGATGCTGGATTTCGGCTTTGAGCGGTATCAAGCCGTGTGCCTTGCCGAAAAGGGCGCTCTTGTCCTTCCCCTCCCGGTAGTGGGCGGAACCACCGAATCGGTGCTCGTGGCAAACGCCGAGCGCGTCAGCGCCATGCTGAAGAAGGGTCACGGTGCAATCACTTATCGCGTGGAAGCCCCCCAAATGCTCTACGCACCGATTGTGAGCGGAAGTAGTATCGGTCGGGTTATCTGGCTATGCGACGGCGAGGAGATCGGCTCCTCCCCCCTCGTTACCATCAACAACGTAGAATACAAAAAAGCGGAGCGACAGGGATTTTTCTCTTGGCTCACCTCCCTCTTCGCCCGCGAATGACAGTAAGGACTCTATGGAAACCGAAAAAATCAGAATCCAAAAATTCTTCACCGACTGCGGCATTCTTTCTCGCCGCGCCGCTGAAGAGGAGATCAAAAAAGGACGGGTCAAGGTCAACGGTACCGTTGCCGAGGTCGGTCAGAAGATCGATCCCGCCTGCGACCGCGTGGAATATCGCGGGCAGACCGTGGAAGCCGCAAAAAAGCCGCGCTTCACCTACGTCATGCTCAACAAGCCCCGCGGCTATCTTTCCACCGTCACTGACGACCGAGGACGGCATACCGTCACCGAGCTCGTGGAGGATGCAGGCGTGCGCCTTTATCCCGTCGGACGCCTTGATATGGACTCGGAGGGACTTCTTCTCCTCACCAACGACGGTGAACTGACCAACCGCCTGACCCACCCCAAGCACGAGATCCCCAAGATCTATCACGTCAAGATCCGGGGCACCGTCACCGCCGATCAGGTAAAGGCTCTGTCCGCCCCCATGGACATCGACGGCTACCGCATTCTCCCCGTTAAGACCGAGCTGATTTCGGTCAAGGACGACACCTCGACCCTCCGTATGACCCTATTTGAAGGACGGAACCGACAAATTCGGAAGATGTGCGAAAGCCAAGCTCTCACCGTCCTCAGGCTTTGTCGCGTCGCCATCGGCGATCTGAAGCTGGGCACGCTTGCCCCCGGAAAATGGAGGTATCTTACCCGCACGCAGGTCGAATATCTCAAAGGAAAAACCGCCCCGAAAAGGAAAGGAACGTAACTATGCTGATCAAGGTTCTCCCCATACAATCCAAAACCGAGCAGGAGCTTGCCTGCGCTCGCTGCGGTATTCCCTTCCGTCCCGATGCCCTCGCTTACGAGGCAACGGTAGACGATGCGTTCGTGGGAATGTGCCAGTTCCGTCTGACCGATCACGGCGGCGAGATCTTTGATCTTTTTGAGATCCCCGAAAAACGGGATTTTGAGGCGATGTTCGTTATGGGACGCGCGGCGCTCAACTTCATTGATCTTTGCGGTGTCCATTACGCCCGTTACGTGGGCGAAAGCATGGACGAAGGCTTGCTCCGCGCCATCGGCTTCTCCAAAAATGAAGACGGCGTGTTTGACGTGGATCTGACCGACTTCTTTACACATCCCTGCCAGCATCACAAGGAGCCCAACCCCTGCGATACGCCAAAAACCGAATAACAAAACGCCCTTTCGGGCGTTTTTCTTTTTTGTTCGGGAAAAAACGTCTGCAATATCCGCCACACCGTCGGTTTTCTTCCGCTTTTTTGAGGAAAAAATACACCTCTCCACAAAATTGGTAAAATTTTACAATTACATTCTGACAAGTTTGTGCAACATTTTTACTGGAAAATACTTGTAATAATTTCCATTTT
>JBGVFO010000194.1:0-22338 GCA_045121195.1 Eubacteriales bacterium | reverse complement strand
AGGCTTTCACCAATTTTATAATCGCAAATCCTTTCGTTTCGGGGCGCCGAGGACGTCGCCCCCTACAAGGTTTGTATGTCGCCATTCCGTCACATCAAACCCACCGATAAATCAAAATTCGAAAAAATTTCTAAAACCTATTGACAAAATATAAATCATATGGCATAATACAACTGTACTAACACATATAGTACAGTCGAAACGGAGGTGAAAACGTGCTTGTCATTGATAAAATGTCCCGAAAGCCCATCTACGAGCAGATCGTGGAGGGAATTGAACGAGAGATCGTTACGGGACTGATTGCGGAAACCGAGCAGCTTCCTTCGATCCGAGAGCTGTCCGCGATCCTCGGTACCAATCCCAACACGATTCAAAAGGCCTTTCTTGATCTTGACCGCGCAGGAGTGATCATCTCCACGCCGGGGCGGGGATGCTTTGTAGCGGAGGGCGCGCGTGAGCGCATCCGTGAGCGCCTCTCCTCCAAGATCCGTCAGATCGGAGAGATGGCAAGTGAGCTTGCCAATGCGGGGATCGATCCGGAGCTGGTCATTTCCGCCGTACGGAGCGCATACGATAGCTGCGCCAATGAAACTCACAGAAAGGAAGCAAGCAAATGATTTGTGCGGAAAACGTAACCAAGAAATTTGATAATTTTGCGGCGCTCAGAGGGCTTAGCTGCAGCATTCCCGAGTCCTGCGTATATGGGCTTGTAGGAAGCAACGGTGCGGGCAAATCCACCTTCCTTCGCCTCATCAGCGGTATTTACCGTGCGGATGCGGGGCAGGTTACCTTTGACGGTCAGCCGGTATATGAGAATCCCGAGGTAAAGGGGAAGATTCTGTACGTACCCGACGAGCTGTATTTTCTCCCTCAATCCAATATGAACCGAATGGCACAGCTGTATCGCGCGATGTATCCGCGGTTTAGCAACGAGAGATTTCACGATCTTGTCAAGACCTTCGGTCTTAATCCCGAGGCAAATATCAATACCTTTTCCAAGGGAATGAGGCGACAGGCGGCTACGATCTTAGCGCTTTCGGCGATGCCGCAATATCTGTTTTTTGACGAAACCTTTGACGGCTTGGATCCCGTGATGCGAAATCTTGTCAAGCGCGTGATCTATAACGACGTTCTGGAGCGCAAGACCACCACCATCATCACGTCCCACTCTCTTCGTGAGCTGGAGGACGCTTGTGACCAGCTAGCGCTTCTGCACAAGGGCGGAATCGTGTTTGAGAGCGATATTCAGAATCTGAAGACGACCCTCTTCAAGATCCAGGTTGCTTTCCCTGAAGCCTATGATAGGAGCAAGTTCTCCGAGGTGGAGATGCTGAGCTATACCCAGGTCGGCTCGGTGGCAACCTTTATCGCCAGAGGAGAGAAGGAAGCGGTGACGGCGAAGATCCGTGCCATGTCCCCCGTGCTTCTCGACGTTCTTCCTCTGAATCTCGAGGAAGTGTTTATCTACGAGATGGAGGCGCTCGGGTATGCCTTCCGTGACGTTCTTCTGTAAGGAGGTGTGGTTGTGAAAAACTTCTTTTCTTTGAAATTGTATATAGAAGGTCTTCGCAAGATCAAGGTGGCGGGCGTGGCTTCCGCAATCACTGTGATCGCGCTGAACGCCTTGCTTCCCATTATCGGTATCATCGAATCCAATATGGTGATGCCCGGGCAGGTGCGGACGGTCAGTACCGTTGAGACCCTCCTTTTTGCCCCCTTCGGGCTTCTTATGATGGTGTTTGCCGTCGTGCTGACTTACGCGATGTTCTCCTATCTGAACGAACGGAGCAAGAGTGATTTCTGGCATGCGATCCCCGACAAGAGGACCTGCGTGTACTTCAGCTTTATCGCCGCCATTTATACGTGGATCGCGGCGATCCTGCTGGTAAGCGGTCTTGTGAATCTGGCACTTTGGAACATTGCCAAATACTACACGGCAGGCTTTTTGTCCTTCCTTGGAACCTTCGGCATGTATTTCCTTGCGGCGACCATGCTGGTGGGCTTTATGACCTTGGCAATGACGCTGACGGGAACGACGGTTTCCAACGTGCTGATCCTTGCCCTTCTGTTCCTCTTTGTCCGCGCCGTTGGCGGTCTATTTACCGCGTGCGTGTACGAGGTCGCGCCGATGTTCGATATCTCGTATTCGATACTGCGTGTTTTTGAGCTTGACTTCTTCCTGCCGTTCTCCCTGGTGAGCGATCTCTATAGCGTGGGGCAGGCAAGCACCTTCTCCGACGTCCCGCTGATCCTGTATTCTGTAGCGACCTCCTTGCTTCTTCTTGGACTTGGTGCCGTGGGCTACGTTCGCCGCAAGAGCGAGATGGCAACGCACAGCGCGCCCAGCAAGCTGGTACAGCATATCTACCGTGTTGCGGTAACGCTTCCGTTCTGTCTGCTTTTGGTTTATCTGCTTCTTGAGTACGTGGACGCCTCCCTGGTTGCCATTATGGTGATTGTGATTCTTTTGGTTTGGGTGATCTTTGAGCTGATGACGACCAAGAAGATCAAGAACGTGCTTAAATCGCTTCCCGTTCTCGTAGTACCGCTAGTCTTGAGCCTTCTCTTCACGGGCGCGGTCTTTGCTACCCGCAACGCGATCTGGGAGGATACGCCCGATGCCGATGAGATTCGCGGCGTCAGCCTTGAGGGGTATGGAAACTCCACCTACGAGAGGGTTATGACGAGTGGAATCGCGGTAGAGGACAAGGAATTGAGTCATCTCGTTTCCGAGGCACTCGAGAGTACCGTTGAGGTTGCGAAAAATACCAATCGCGATTATATAGGCAGCCGTCGCCACGTGGTGATCCATCTCAAATCGGGGCGCACCATGGGACGGTACGTTTCTATGGATGACAAGGCTTATACAGCCTTGCTTAACGGCTTCTACAATTCCGCCGAGTATCGAAGCGCCTATCTGTCTATGCCTACGAGCAAGCAGATCGAATCCATCGGCTTCTCAAACTTTGGGGTGAATAAGCAGGAGGCAAAACGGCTCTGGGCGTCCTATCTGCAGGAATACAGCCAGCTGAGCGATGAGGAAAAGTACGCTGTCAAGAGTTATCGCTCGTATGACGGAATCACCGCGGAATACTTGAGCTATGATGAGGCGGTAGGATACGTTTACCTGTACGGTCAGGTGGGTGTACAGAGCTTTTCCTCGGAGTATCCGATCCTGTATCGGTATATGCCCGAAACGGCGGAGATGTATTTGGAATATTACAACCGATCGAACGGCATCTCGGGAGCCACCGCGACGGATAGCATCGAGATCCTTCTCGATACCGCAACGCAAGCGAATCTGGAGAATAGCACGCTGTACGGAAGTGTGAGACGTGAGATACTTTACGGAGTGATACCCCTTGATTCTGTCGACTACGTTTATATGCAGAATAAGGAAAAGAGCACAGAGGCGCTTTTGGATCTTCTTGAGTTTCTGTCGAACGTAGAAGCTATTGACGACTACGAAGCGGAGCCGGGAAAGAGCATACTGATATTGAGACTTTCGCTTGAAACCAATATGGAGTGGAAAGAGGATCCTAATCTGAGCTTTGACGGGAAAGAGATCGTAGCGGTGGATTACGTATACGTCGATATCCCCGTGGCGTTGACGGGAGCCGAGGCGGTCGAATTTGAAGCGCTTTGGACTGCGTTCGTAGATGCGCAGATGATAAATGAAACGAAATAAAAGAAAGACCGCAAGCCAACGGCTTGCGGTCACTTTTTATAAGAGCATCGCCTCTGCCGTGAGAACGGCGAGAAAAACGAAGTTTAAGAGAGAGAATACGGCGAGATAATGCAAGGTCTTTCCGCGGTTGTGGGCGGTGTATTCGCGGAAGGTAATAAGACTCGCAAGAGAGGCGATCAGCGTTCCCGTTCCACCGATGTTGACCCCCATCAGAAGGGCGCGAAAGTTGTCGGTGAACTGCGACAGAAGAATGGCGGTAGGAACGTTGCTGATAAACTGGCAGGAGAGAATGCTGACCAGAAGGGGGCTCTTGCCAAGCAAGAAGGCGAACAGATCCTGAACGGCGTCGAGCCGCGACATATTGCCCGCGAAAATAAAGAAGCAAACGAAGGTGAGGAGCAATCCGTAGTCCACCTTGCCGAGGGCTTTTCGGTCAAAAAGCAGGGTTGCTATGAGAATGACCGCCGTGCCGACAAGGTAGGGAACGGCGCGAAATACGATGGCAATAGAGAGGGCAAACAGTACAAGATACACGGCGGTGCGGCGCTTCGGCAGATGAAGCTCGTTGGTTTCGTGAAGCTCGATAGGCTCGCGCTTGACCGTCATACAGCACGCGAGGATCATAACGGTTGCCGTGAGGAACAACGGAAGCATAATGGACATGAACTCCACGTTGCCGATCTCGTATTTGGAATATATGTAAAGATTCTGGGGATTGCCAAAGGGGGTCAGCATACCGCCGAGATTGGCGGCAATGTTCTGCATAACGAAAACGAACGCCATATGGGATTCCTTGCCCGTCGCGGATAAAACGTAGTAGCCAAGGGGAAGGAAGGTGATGAGTGCCATGTCGTTCGCGATCAGCATGGAGCCGATAAAGGTGATGAGAACGAGTGCCACCACCGCAGCGCGAAGATTCCCCGTTGCGTGGATGATGCTCCGCGCAAGAATGGTAAAGAATCGAATATTCTTGAGAGCGCAGACCACCGCAAGGGTGCAGAACAGACACGCCAGCGTTTTGAAATCGAAGTATTCAATATAGTGGCTGTCGGGCTTTACCAAAAAGCAGGTGAAAAGAGCCAGGACCGCCGCGATGATAAGCACGGGATTGCTCTTGATCAATCGTTTTACCGTAGTCATAAAAACCTCACCAAAAAATTCAACCTCTACAGTATACTCCCAAAATAAAAAATGTCAAGAGATTTGTCGGAAAATCTTTACAAACTACGGCAAAAATGGTATGATAAAAGAAGAAACCCAAAGGGAGGACACTATGTTAGACCAACATTTGATCGTAAAATGCGAGCCGCAGGCTCTGAAAGAAAACGTGGTGACGTTTGGTAAGTATCGTGTGACCGTTCTTGCCGACCGTCTGTTCCGTATCGAGAAGGACGAAAACGGACAGTACACCGACGAGGCGACCCAGTCGATATGGTTCCGCAACATGCCGAAGCAGAAATTTTCGCTTCGCCGCGAGGGCGACATTCTGAAGATCAAGACCGAAAAGGCGACCTTGGTTCTTGCGGAGGATTTTGAGAATAGCTATATGCTTTTGGGACGCAAGCGTGTCAAGCTGAATAACGAAGGGAACCTTCTCGGCACCTACAGAACGCTTGACGGCTGTATCGGAAGCCATTATAACCATAAGGGCGCGGAGTACGATATTGAGCTTGAGAACGGCGTGGTGTCCAGGAGAGGCGTTGCCGTGGTGGACGATACCAAGTCGCTGATCCTCGGAGAGGACGGAAAGATCCACGCAAGACGGGAAACCGAGCTTGATCTTTACGTATTTGCATACGGTACCGATTACCGAGCCGCCGTAAATGCGCTCTATATGATCGCGGGTCCCTCGCCCAAGATCCCCAAATACGCGCTTGGAAACTGGTGGAGCCGCTACTACGAGTATACCGATAAGTCCTATCTTCATCTTCTGGATAAGTTTGAGAAGGCAAACGTTCCTCTTACGGTAGCAACCATTGATATGGACTGGCACTATTCCTCAAAGCTGATCGAGGAATTCGGCTTTACCGAGGAGCAGGTGGCACATCCCGAGCTTTATGGAAGCACCAAGGGCTGGACGGGATATAGCTGGAACAAGCACCTTTTCCCCGACTACAAGGCGTTCTTGAAGAAGATTCAGGAGAGAAACCTCAAGATCACCCTGAATCTGCACCCCGCCGAGGGCGTAAGCTTTTTTGAGGATTGCTATGAGGATATGGCAAAGGCGATGGGTATTGACCCCAAGACCAAGCACGTGATCCCGTTTAATATCACCGATGATACCTTCATCAACAACTATTTCAAAATTATGCATAAGCCCTACGAGCACGACGGCGTCCACTTCTGGTGGATCGACTGGCAGCAGGGTACGCAGTCGGCGCTGACGGGCCTCGACCCGCTTTGGTCGCTGAACCATTATCACTATTTGGACAACGGACTGGAGCACGAGCCGCTGATCCTTTCCCGCTATTGCGGCGTTGGCTCGCATCGCTATCCTCTCGGCTTCTCGGGCGATACTCACATGGAGTGGGCGTCCCTTGACTATATTCCGTATTTCACGGCTACCGCCTCCAACGTAGGCTATACCTGGTGGAGCCACGACATCGGCGGTCATTACCACGGCATCAAGGACGACGAGCTGTATCTTCGTTACGTGCAGTTCGGCGTATTCAGCCCCATCAACCGTTTGCACAGCTCCAAGCAGGAAACCAATACCAAGGAGCCGTGGGCATATATGGGCGGTACAGGCGCTATTGCCGAGCGCTTCCTGCGTCTGCGTCACAAGATGCTTCCTTACGTTTACAGCGCTTCTATCAAAAACCACAAAGAGGGAATTGCCCTTGTCGAGCCGATGTATTACGAGTACCCCGACTGTCCCTTGGCGTATAAATGTCCCAATCAGTATATGTTTGGCGGACAGCTCCTCGTGGCGCCCATTACCAAGAAGGCAAAGGCACACGGCTTTGCCACCGTTAAGGTTTGGATCCCCGAGGGCAGATGGACGGACATCTTCACGGGTGACGTTTACGAGGGAAGTCGCGTTGTCGAGATGGTAAGGCCCTACGAGTCGATCCCCGTTCTTGCCCGAGAGGGCGGCGTGTTCGTGACGAGCGGCGACGATAACGGCAACTCCCTTGAAAATCCCACCAAGCTTTGCCTTGATATTTTCAACGGCAACGGCACGTATACCCTCTACGAGGATAAAGACGGCAAGGAGGCAGCCACCACGGTTACCAACGTAGCCTCCGAGGGAATTCAGACGACTACCGTCCGCGTTTGCGGCGACCGCGGCGTCGTTCCCGCAAAGCGTGAATATCTGCTTCGCTTCCCCAATATTGCGACGGGATCAGTCAAGGTGATCTCCGATGGCGCGGTTTCCTACGAATATGACGATAACGATATGATCACCGTTACCGTCACGGGCGCGAAGAAGGACTTTGCCGTTGAGGTCTCCTATGCTCCCGTATCGGAGGCAAAGCGTCTTGGCAGGATGGGGGTTAAGGCCCTCGTTTGTCTGCCCGGCAGAAATCTCCACCGCGGTACACTGAGTCAGAAGCTTCTCAAGATCACGAGCAAGGAGGAATACCGCAAGCTGGTTGAAGAAGCGGATCTTCCCGCAATTTGCAAAAAGAGAATGCTTGAGCTTTTATAAAAAAATCAGATCCCACCGTTATTCGGTGGGATCTTTTTTGTTTTGCCGTTTTATGATATATCGCATTGTGAAATACGCGACAGGGCAGTAGAGGAAGATATCAAACGCATAATAGGCAAGCATAATGCCGATCTCCTTTGCGGAGGACGGCGCGCCGTATTCAATATCGCCGATCATACGGGAGAGCAGGTTGATGGCGAGCATAACGCCGCAGATGCCGAGCAGACGGAAGCCGTCGGGACGGCGGCGAAGGGCGAAAAGAACGGCAAGCACAAGCCCGTATTGAAGAAGCTCAATGGCAATGGCGCTTGCGGCGGTCATAAAGGAAAGGCGAACGGCTACCGCCTGCGTTACGTTTTCCGTAAGGAGAAAGACCAACCAGTTTACAATATGCTTGAAAAGGGCAAGAGCAACGGGGAGAAGAAGAATCGCGGGTTGCTTCATGCCGCATAGGCTGATTGCCGAAAAGAGAAGGGCATAGACGGCGAAGAAAAACGCCGCGTCACAGAGAATAATAGCAAAATTTAAGGGTGGGACCCAGCCGATCAACGCTACGTCGCTTCCCGCAAACGCCATAGCGCGTTCTAAAGCAATATGAAGCAGTGAAAAGATAACGCCGAAGATCAGCATCCTGAAAAACAGTTTTTTTGCGGTGGGGATGGAATGGCTCATAGTACCTCCAAGGAATGGATCGTTTCTCCGTTTCATATGATAGTAAGGAAAGAAAGAACGGAGGAAAAGGATATGAATGAAAGCAGTCGGAAACGGCGGATCATGGATCTGCGGTTTCCTATGACGCATAGCGCCATGATGGCGGTTCTTGACGAATTCGCTACGCGATATCCCACGCTTTCGGTGACGGTGCTGGGACAGAGCATATTGGGACGCGCCATTCCTATGGTGCGACTGGGCGCGCCGGATTCGGACGGCGGGGAGAAGCATCGGGCGCTTTATATCGGCGCCCACCACGGAATGGAGTGGATCACTACGTCGCTTCTGCTTCGCTTTATCAATGAGTATTGCGAGCTTTTACGAAGCGACGGAATGGCAGAGGGAATTCGCGTGAAGCAGCTTGAGGAATCCTGTGGGATCTATATCGTTCCTATGCTGAATCCCGACGGCGTGGAGTACGCCATAAGCGGTGTCAGCGAGGACCACGTGCTTTACGACAGACTGCTTCGCATGAACGGGAGTGTCGATTTCTCTCATTGGCAAGCGAACGCCAGGGGCGTTGATCTCAATCATAATTACAACGCCGGCTTTGCGGAATACAAGAAGCTGGAGCAGGAAAACGGCATTTCGGGCGGAGGACCCACGCGCTTCAGCGGAGAGGCGCCCGAGTCCGAGCCGGAAACGGCGTACCTTTGTAATTATCTTCGCTTCAGCGCGCCCTTTGGCGGCGTTCTGACCCTCCATACACAGGGGGAGGAGATCTATTACACAAGCGGCGATACGGTTGCCGAGAATTCGGAACGGCTCGGGAAATATCTTTCCCGCATCAGCGGATATACGCTCTCAAGACCCGAGGGGCTTGCGGCGTACGGGGGCTTTACCGATTGGTTTATCCGGGCGTTCGGAAGACCGTCCTTCACGGTAGAATGCGGAAAGGGAAGCAATCCGCTTCCCCTATCCGATATGCCTATGATGTACTTAAAGCTCAGAAGGGCGCTGTTTGAGTTTCCGACCTTGGTTTAGTTATCCTTGAGCGTCTTGAACAGGTCAAGCTGATCGGCGCCCGTATCCGCCGTCTTTTTACTGTAGCGGATGCCGAGATGCTCGTAGGCAAGACGCGTGACGCAACGCCCGCGGGGGGTTCTTGACAGGAAGCCGATCTGCATAAGATAGGGCTCGTAAACGTCCTCAATGGTAATAGCCTCCTCACCGATGGTTGCGGCGAGGGTGTCAAGACCGACGGGACCTCCGTCGTAGAAGTCGATGATCGCCTTCAGCATACGGCGGTCGGTGTTGTCAAGTCCAAGCTGGTCGATCTCAAGCTGACCGAGGGCGTAATTGGCGATGTCGGAGTCGATGACGCCGTGTCCCTTGACCTGCGCGTAATCGCGAACGCGCTTGAGAAGGCGGTTGGCGATACGGGGCGTGCCGCGGGATCGGGAGGCAATCTCTATAGCGCCGTCATCGGTGATCTCAAAATCAAGGATGCCCGCGCTTCTTCGCACGATGGTAGCTAGCTCCTCGGGGGTGTAAAGCTCCAGCTTGAGAAGCACGCCGAAGCGGTCGCGCAGAGGGGTGGTCAACTGACCTGCCCGTGTGGTTGCGCCGATCAGGGTGAATTTGGGAAGATCGATGCGAATACTCCGTGCCGCAGGACCCTTGCCGATAATAATGTCAATGGCGTAGTCCTCCATAGCGGGGTAGAGGATCTCCTCAATGGAGCGGGAAAGACGGTGGATCTCGTCAATAAAGAGAACGTCACCCTCATTCAGATTGGTCAGAAGCGCGGCAAGATCGCCTTGCTTTTCAATGGCGGGACCGGAGGTTACGCGGATATTGACACCCATTTCACCGGCAATAATGTTGGAAAGGGTGGTCTTACCAAGACCGGGAGGGCCGTAAAGCAGTACGTGGTCGAGGGAGTCGCCGCGAAGCTTTGCCGCCTCGATGCAGATCCGGAGATTTTCCTTGGCCCGCTCCTGTCCGATGTATTCGGAAAGAGCACGGGGGCGCAGAGATACCTCAGTTTCGTTATCGCCGGGGGTGTAGGAGGAGGTCATGATCCGATTCTCAAAATCGAGATCGTCGCTGGATTCAAAATCAAAGGGGTAGTTGTTCACGCTCAGTTCCTCCTTTTGTTACATCAGCTTTTTGAGGGCAAGCTTGATCATATCCTCAAGCCCGAGGGTCGGATCAATGCCCGAGAGGGCGGACAACGCCTCGGCGCGGGTATAGCCAAGAACGGTAAGCGCATCCTGCGCCTCGCTGAGGGCGCCCTTGCCGACTGGGGTGGGCGAAAGGGAACTGACGGACTTGCCCGACAGGACGTCTGCAGGCGTTTCCTTCATCAGCTTGTCGTGAAGCTCAAGAATGATCCTTGCCGCCGTTTTTGCGCCGACACCGCTTGCCTTGGCAATCGCTTTGGCATCGTTGGAGCAGACGGCGAGGGCGAATTTTTCGGGAGTAAAGATCGATAGGATCGCCATGGCCGCCTTGGGACCGACACCCGAAACCGAGGTCAGCATTTTGAAGGCGGAGAGCTCCTCGTGGGAGCCGAAGCCGAACAACTCAACGCCGTCCTCACGCACTGCCATATGGGTATAGAGCTTGACCTCGGGCGGCTCGGAAACCGTCAGGTGGGGCGGCATGGCGTCGTGGGTGGTGGCGCTGATGGTCAGCTTATAGCCAACGCCACCCGCGTCAACCACGGCAAAGGTGGGATCCAGCAGGGCAAGCGTTCCTTTGATATAGTAAAACATTCGGTCAGGTCCTTTCGTGTTCAATAACGTTTGTGTTCTCGGGGAGTCGCTTTTCGGCTCTCCGCTTTTTTATAACATATTCGCAGATGACGATGGCGGCAAATACCGCGGCAGACCCAAGAGAAACGGCTGTGCCGAGCATAACGATCCGCGGCGCGTACCGAAGACGGAGCGTGTGGGCTCCTGCACCCTCAATTTCAAAGGCAATCAGTGCGTCTGCCGCCTTGAAGATCTCAACGGGCTTGCCATCCACCAAAACCTGCCAGCCCTCGTCGTAGGGGATGGTCGTCAGCACCGTTTCCACGGCGTCGGAGGTGGTAATGCTTCCGCGAAGATCGGTCTCGGTATATTCCTCAATAACAAACTGCTCATCGTCAAGGGTGCTCATCGCGCCCTCGAGCTGTGCTACGTCCATATAGTACAGGACGTATTCGTTGTTCCTCAGATAGAAGGCGGATTCATCCAGCGTAAGGGTCACGGAAATGCGCTCACCTTCCGCGAATTTTCCAAGAGTTTTGATGCGGTCAGAGTCACTTGCCATAAAGTCTCCGAATTTTTTACCGTTTACCTGTATCTTGGTATCACGGGAATAGTCACTTGGTGCGTAGAAGAAGACGTAGGCGTCGGCAGGTGCCTTTGCCTCGAAGGTGACGGATGCCTCAATAGCGGAATCGGTCTCGGAATACTTGGTGTGTCCCGAAACGAAGTACTTTCTGCAATTTACGTAGGTGGGGTTGCCGGTTTCTATAGGATAGAAGACCTTCAGCTCCGGCTCACCAACCGCCGCGGCAACAAAGGCGTTCAGCCGCTCCATAGGAGACGCGAGAAGCGCCGTTCCGTCGCCGTCCTCGTCGAAGGTGTAGAAGGACAGCTCCTTGATGGCGTCGTTTACGGTGTAGGCGAGGGAGAGAGCGTAGGGGTTTTGATACGCCACGTAGGCGTCGGTCTCGGTGTATACCGTATACAGCTCCCGCATCAGCGCGTCAAGAGCGCGGTTCTCGTTATAATCCGAGCGATTTTCACTTACCGTCTTCTCGGAGAGAATATATTTGACACCGAGAAGGGAGTCGGCAAGAGGGGTCTCGCCCATATACTTGGAGCGGTTGGAGTAGGAGGTATATCCCATTGCCTTGAGGAAAAAGATGGTTTCCTTGTTGAGGGTGGAGGTGGAGCAGGACAGACCTCGCATTCCCAGCGCCATAACGTCGTTGGTCTTTCTCATACGGGTCTTTTCCATACGGTAGAAGGAGGTGTCCATTTCCTGCACCTTGTCCGCCGCGACGCGAACCGAGTCGAGGTATCCGTTGTAGGAGGAATAGGTAGAGAAGGATACGTCAATATCAAGGCTGGAGAGCTGGATGCTTCCGTTGGCAAAGGTTTCCGCGCAGACCACGAGAAGCAGGATCAAGGCGTATTTGCGAACGTGCTTTTGCTTTTTTGCGTGAATGATCAGGGAGAGGATCGCCGAGAGGGCGACCAGCATGATCACGGTAAACCAGACCGTGCGGAAGGTTCCTAATTTGTGAAGCTCAAGACCGTACTCGTCAAGAACGAAGTTCTCGTATTCAAACTGTTGCAGAATGATAACGGCAAACATCAACACCGTGCCGACTGTAAACACCGTCGTTGCCTTTTGGCGTCGGATGCCGAGCATTCCCTTATACGCCAGGAGCAAGAGGAAGAAGCATAGCATAAAGCTATAGCGATAATTGAGCCAGTTCGGCTTCTGGAAGCCGTGCCATACGATGTCAAGAGGGTTGAGAATAAAGCTTGCGACAAAGACGGCAATGAAAAGCGTGGATAAAAGCTTTTCCCGTATGGAAATATCGCGGCGCAGGTAGAAAAAGGGGACAAGCAGAAGGGTCAATACGCCGCAGTACAGAATCGGAAGTCCCGCGGGACGCACCGTGTCATAGGCGCCGGGCAAGAGCTTGACAAAAAGATCTGCTAAGGAGAAGCGGGCGAAGAAATCCCAATTCGGGTCAGAGAAGGTGCTTTTTCCAAAGCCGAGCGAGTAATAGGCGCCGAGAATGATGACGGCGGAAATGCCAATGGCAAGGGCAGACCAAACGCCGATGCGCAAAAAGGAGCGAAGAAAGTGAAGCCGCTCTCCCAAAGGATTGTTTTCCCCGTGGGCGGCGTAGTAGAAAAAGAAGTAAAGCGCTACGTAGATGCAAACCATATACCCGATGTAGAAATTGCTCATCACGGTTATTGCCAAGGAAATAACGAAAAGCTTGTAGCGCCTGTGCTTGATCAGTTCCTCAATGGCAAAGGTGAGGACGGGAAGCCAGATCATGGCGTCGATCCACATGGAGTTGTGCTGCTGCACGATTGCGTAGGAGCACAAGGCATACAGGGTCGAAAAGATAAACGAATAGGTCTTGTTGACCCGTCGCGAGGTTTTGTGCAGATACCAGCCGAAGGTCACGCCGCAGAGTCCCGTTTTCAAG
Organism: Eubacteriales bacterium; assembly: GCA_045121195.1. GTDB lineage: Bacteria > Bacillota > Clostridia > Oscillospirales > CAG-272 > RGIG8775. The sequence continues at coordinate 9,114 of JBGVFO010000194.1, read as the reverse complement.
AGGAAGATGAGGAGCAACGCTTCCAGCATCCTGCCCTCGGGGAAGAGGGCTACCAGCCAGGAGAGCGGGCTTGCGATATAGTAGGCGTAAATGCCCAAAAACTCACCGCCAAGGGCGCGGGAGAAGGAATAGAGCAGGCTTGTGTCGCCGTAAATAAACTCGCGCAGTGCCTCGTAGAAATAGACGTACTGCCCGTTCAGATCCAGCACCAGAACGCACCCGTTTCCAAAGGGATGCAAGCCGCGGCACAGATACATCGCGAGCATAATGCCGAAGGGAATGAGAAAACAGACGGCGAGATAGGAATATTGATTTTTGATGATGACACGTGTCAGCGCCCGAAGTCGTTCGCCAAGGGTGTGGGCGAGAGCGCCCAACCGTTTTTTCTTATCCATTTGACTCATCCTTTTTTTTCTTGGTTTGATACCGCGGGTGTCACTTTGCGAATGGCTTTTTCCAGCTTTTCGCGTCCCAGGGTCATATCGTGTCCGCAACCGAGACAGAGCATACGGATATCGCTTCCCACACGAAGGATCTTAAATTCCTTCGAGCCGCAGGGATGGCTTTTTTTGAGTTCGACCGTGTCGTTTACGGAAAGCTTGACGATGTTCATACCGATCCTCTATCTAAAAATAAAAATATATATTAAGTATACCATAAAAGAAGGGAATTGTAAACAAAAAATGAGAGATTTAACGATTTTTCGTAAAAAAGTAAAATATGTTTGACTTGCTGTTCCAAATGTGATATAATTCTAAATTGGAGTAGTTTGTAATTGAGGTGAGAGATATGGTGATATTGGGAATCGACCCCGGACTTGCGATCGTAGGCTGGGGGGTCCTGGAGTATAAGGGAAGCCGTTTCCGCACGCTGGGATACGGCTCGATCCAAACGCCGTCTACCATGTCTACCGAAGACAGACTGGTGGAGATCCACAAACGGATGAATCAACTGATCCAAGCCTATAAGCCGGATGCTATAGCTGTGGAGGAGCTGTTCTGGAACACCAACCAGACCACGGGTATCCGTGTCAGCGAGGCGCGGGGCGTTATCCTCCTGTCAGGCGCTGAAAATGGAATCCCCATTCACGAATATACCCCTCTGCAGGTCAAGCAGGCGGTGGTCGGCTACGGTCGCGCGGAAAAGAAGCAGGTGATCACGATGGTGACTATGCTTCTGAATCTGGAAAAGCCGCCCAAGCCCGACGATACCGCCGACGCGCTTGCCATTGCCATCTGTCACGCGCATAGCGGCGCGTCCCGATTGGCAAGCTATTACAACAAATAAAAGGAAAGGCAAAACGATATGTGGTGTGCCGATAATTGGAAAGATTATGAATTGATCGATACCTCGGAAGGGGAGCGGCTGGAGCGTTGGGGAAAGTATATCCTCATTCGTCCCGACCCGCAGATCGTTTGGAAAAATGAAAAGAAGAGCCCTCTTTGGAAAAAAGCGGACGCCACCTACAAGCGTTCCTCCAAGGGAGGCGGCGCGTGGGCGCAGAACCGACTTCCCGAGCAGTGGAATATCGGTTACGGAGATCTGAATTTTCTTATTCGCCCTACGGGCTTCAAGCATACAGGCCTGTTTCCCGAGCAGGCGGCGAATTGGGATTGGTTTTCCAAGCTGATCCGCCGTGCGGACCGTCCTATTAAGGTGCTGAATCTGTTTGCATATACGGGCGGTGCAACGGTTGCCGCCGCAAAGGCGGGTGCCGCGGTTTGCCACGTGGATGCGGCGAAGGGTATGGTTGCACAGGCAAAGGAAAACGCCGCTCTCAGCGGACTTTCCGATGCTCCCATCCGCTATATCGTGGACGATTGCAAGAAGTTTGTGGAGCGCGAGATCAAGCGAGGAAATCGCTATGACGGCATTATTATGGACCCTCCCTCCTACGGCAGAGGTCCCTCCGGCGAGGTGTGGAAGATCGAGGAGTGCATCGACGATTTTGTCGCGCTTGCGGTGCAGGTCCTGTCGGACGAGCCCCTGTTCTTCCTGCTCAACTCCTACACCACGGGGCTTTCTCCCCTTGCGATGAATTATATCCTTCAGCTTCGTCTTCAAGAGCGCTTCGGCGGCAAGCTTGAGGCGGGCGAGCTGGCGCTTCCCGTCACGCAAACGGGCGGATTTCTTCCTTGCGGTGCCAGCGTAAGATGGTCGAACTCATAAATTGGATCGGTGATTATGAAAGAATCGTATATCAAGGTAGAAAACTTAAAATATTCCTACGAGGAAGACGACGGAAGAAAGGTTCCCGTGCTCAAGGGCTTGTCCTTTGAGATCGAAAAGGGAGAATACGTTGCCATCCTTGGACATAACGGCTCTGGCAAGTCTACGCTGGCAAAGCTTTTGGACATGATTCTGACGCCCACCGAGGGAAGCATTACCATTGACGGTGTGGAGATCACCGCCCCCGACCTTACCGAGGACGGTATGTACGCTATGCGTCGCAAGGTGGGAATGGTATTCCAGAACCCCGATAATCAGCTTGTTGCCACCATTGTGGAGGAGGACGTTGCCTTCGGCCCCGAAAACCTCGGCGTTCCCCGAGAGGAGATCCGCGCGCGGGTAGACAACGCGCTTGCCTCGGTCGGCATGAGCGAGTACGCACACCACGAGCCTCACCGTCTTTCGGGCGGACAGAAGCAGCGGGTGGCGATCGCGGGTATCATCGCGCTCTCTCCCGAGATCATGATCTTTGATGAGTCCACCTCTATGCTGGATCCTGTTGGACGTCGTGAGGTGCTTCAGACGATGGAAATGCTGAACCGTGAGAAGGGGATCACCGTCCTCACCATTACCCATTATATGAATGAGGCGGCAAAGGCAGATCGCGTGATCGTGCTCGATGACGGCGCGGTGCTGATGGACGGCACGCCCGCCGAGATCTTCTCGCATCCCGAAAAGCTTCGTAAGGCAGGGCTTGACGTACCCCAATGCAGCGCCCTTGTGGAGCAGCTTCGTGAGGCAGGGATCCCTCTGGAGGGAGATTGCTATACCACCGCTCTTTGCGCCGATCTGATCTGCAAAATATATCGAAGAAAATAATTAGGACAGGTATTGGTAAATTGGTAAAGCTTCAGTTAGAAAACGTATCGTATATCTATAGCCCGGGGACCCCCTACGAGATCCGCGCCCTTGATGACGTGAGCGTTGGAATCGAGGAAGGAAAGATCACGGGAATCATTGGGCATACCGGCTCGGGCAAATCCACCTTCGTTCAGCTTCTGAACGGGTTGGAAAAGCCTATGGGCGGCCGTGTTTTGCTGGATGGCTGTGATATTTGGGAGAAGCCCCGAGAGATCGGAAAAATCCGATTCCGCGTGGGGCTTGTGATGCAGTATCCCGAGTATCAGCTTTTCGAGGAGACCATTCGACAGGATATTGCCTTCGGCCCTCGGAATATGGGCCTTGACGAGGACGAGATCGCCCGCCGCGTGGAAATGGCGGCAGACTTCGTGGGACTTGACAAGACGCTTCTTGATAAATCTCCCTTCGATCTTTCGGGCGGACAGAAGCGCCGCGCCGCCATTGCGGGCGTCATCGCGATGAAGCCTGAGGTGCTGGTGCTTGACGAGCCTGCCGCGGGACTGGATCCTATGGGACGGGATGCTATCTTTGGAAGCATCCTTCGTTACAGCAAGGAAACGGGCGCGACCGTTGTTGTTGTCAGCCACAGTATGGAGGATATGGCGCGTCTGTGCGACGAGCTGATCGTAATGGCACACGCCAAGGTGGCGATGCAAGGAAACTGCGCCGAGATCTTTTCTCGCGCGGAGGAGCTGGAGGAGATCGGTCTTACCGTGCCTCAGATCACAAAGCTGATCGCCACACTCAAAAAGCGAGGCGTTGCCGTTGACGGCAGCCTTTACACCGTGACCGATGCCGTACAGGCGCTTCTTCCCATTCTCAAGAAATAAGCTTCCGAAAGGTTCATATATATGAAAAACATTTCGTTCGGACAGTATTATCCTGCTGACTCGCTGATCCATCGCTTGGATCCGCGCGCCAAGGTCATTATGATGATCCTGTATATCGTTTGCTCTATGGTATGCAAGAATATTATTGCCTTTGGTCTTCTCGCGCTGTCGGCATTGGTGATCGTCCTTTTGAGCAGGATTCCTCTCGGGACCATCCTGCGATCCATTCGCCCCATCCTGTTTATTATGCTGTTCACCGTGGTCCTGAATATCTTCTGGACGACGGGGGAATCGTTACTCTTTGAGTGGGGCATAATCAAAATATATGCGGAGGGCGTCTATAAGGCGGTCTTCATGATGGTGCGTATCGTTTGTATGATCGTGGTGACGAGCATCTTCTTAACCTATACGACCACCCCCATTTCCTTGACCGACGCGCTTGAGCAGCTACTTGGTCCCCTCAAGAAGCTTCATGTGCCCGTTCACGAATTTACCATGATGATGACCATCGCGCTTCGCTTCATTCCCACCCTCATTGAGGAGACCGAGAAGATCATCGCCGCGCAAAAGGCGCGAGGCGCTGACTTTTCGTCGGGCAACCTGATCAAGCGCGCAAAGGCCTTGATCCCCATTCTGATCCCTCTTTTCGTTTCGGCGTTTCGCCGTGCGGATGAGCTGGCGGTGGCGATGGAATGCCGTTGCTACCGAGGCGGAGAGGGAAGAACCAAGCTTCACGTTTTGAAATATTCCGCCGCGGACGCCGTTTCGATGCTTGCCGTCGTTGCGCTTGGCACGGGGCTGATCCTTCTGAACGTATACGGCGTTGGTTACACAATGTGAGGCTGACGATGAAACTGCTTTTGAAAATTTCTTATTTGGGAACGCAGTATTGCGGCTATCAGGTGCAGACCAACGGTGCCACGGTTCAGCAGAAGATGAACCAGGCGACCGAGGCGGTGTTCGGCTTTCCCTGCGATGTCGTAGGCTGCAGTCGAACGGATAGCGGTGTTCACGCCAACGAATTTTGCCTTACTGTGGCAAAAAAGGGGGAAGATGGACTTGACTTTTCCATTCCCTTGGATAAGATCTCCACGGCGCTGAATTGTCGTCTGCCCGCCGATATTTCGGTGATTGACGCTCGACTTGTTTCCGACGGATTTCACGCGCGGTATGACGTAAAATATAAAGAGTACGTGTACCGTATCTGGAACGGGAAAAGCAAGAATCCGTTTCTTGCTGACCGAGCCTTCTTTCCCTCTCTGCCGATCTCGGCGGAACGGATCGAGGCAATGAACGCGGCGGCAAATCTGTTTGTGGGTACGCACGATTTTGCGTCCTATATGGCAACGGGCTCCAAGATCAAGGACACCGTAAGAACGGTGCTCTATGCGGACGTGACCGAAGAGGGGAATATCGTCACCTTCCGCGTTGCGGCAGACGGATTTCTTTACAATATGGTACGTATTATGGCGGGAACCCTTCTCGACGTAGCGAGGGGGAGCATCCTGCCCACCGATATTACAGAGATCACGGAGAGCCGAGACCGTCGTCGCGCAGGCGCTACCGCGCCCGCTCACGGTCTGTATCTGAACCGTGTATCCTATGACGAGTACGAAGGGAGAAGCTGATATGGAATATTTGAGATATGTGATCGACGTTCTGTATATCGTTGTCGCCGTGATTACCGTCGCAGTCTTCATCAAGCGCGGCTTTATTGAGTCGGTTTTTCGCTTCGGAAGAACGATTACGGCAGGTATTCTTGCGTATTTCTTTGGACCCCGCGTCAGTGACGTTATCTACGAAAAGCTGGTATACCGTGGGATCCTTGATTGGGTCACCGAGCGGGTGGAAGCCTTCCTTACCTCTACCGCCGAGGCGGTGAATCTTGACGGGCTGATCGATTCGCTTCCGTTCCTTGTGAAGCAGCTGATCGACGCCGAAGCCATTAAAGAAAAGTATGGCGCAGAGGGCGGAAGCTTTGATGCGGTTGCTTCGGATTTTGCCGCGAGCGTGTCCGAGCCGATCTCCTCCTTGCTGTCCAACCTGCTGGCGTATACGCTGGTGTTTTTTGCCGCTCTTTTGGTGCTGTTCCTTCTGTTCAAGATCCTTGACGGACTGTTCAAGCTTCCCATTCTTAACGCCATTAATAAAACCCTTGGCGCCCTTTTGGGAGTTTTGGCGGCGGCTCTTTTGCTGGCGGCACTTACGTATGTCTTGGGCGTCCTGGTCGGCATTTTCGGCTCGACGAGTATGCTGAATCAACTGGTGGAAGCATCCAAATTCTTCCGCCTGTTTAACAACGAGATCTCGATCTTTGAGTTGTTCTGATTTACAATAGAAAGGCTTTATAAAGGTTACTTTGAAAATGGTTATGTGTGCAAGGTGTCATAAGCGGGTTGCCGTCGTCTTTATGACCAAATTGGAAGACGGAAAGCGGATCAACGAGGGCGTTTGTATGAAATGCGCCCAGGAGTTGGGACTTCCGCTGGAAAACCTGCTTGGTGACTATATGAATAAAATGGGAGTTTCTCCCGAGCAGCTTGCCGAGATGGAGGAGGATATCAATCAGATGATCGCCTCCGAGGAGGATCCCGAGGGTGGCGCCCCCGCCATTGACTTTGGAAAGCTGTTTGGCAATAGCTCTGCTCCCGCGTCGGACGCGCAGAGCGAAGGTCCGACCGATAAGGAGAAGGAGCCCCGAAAAGAGAAAAAGGCAAATGCCAAGAAACGGAAATTCCTGGATACTTACTGTACCAATCTGACGCGCCGCGCGGCGAACGGAGAGCTGGATCTTGTGGTGGGCAGAGATAACGAGCTTGCCCGCGTGATCCAGATCCTGTGCCGACGTCAGAAGAATAATCCCTGCCTCATCGGCGAGCCCGGTGTGGGTAAGACCGCCATTGCCGAGGCGCTGGCACAGCGGATCGTATCGGGGAACGTGCCTTATAAGCTGAGCCGCAAGGAGGTTTACCTTGTGGATCTTACGGCGCTTGTTGCGGGTACTCAGTTCCGCGGTCAGTTTGAAGCCCGTATGCAGAGTTTGATCGGCGAGGTCAAGGAGGCAGGGAACATCATCCTTGTCATTGACGAGGTACACCGTCTGGTTGGCTCCGGCGAGGCCGAGGGCGGCGCTAATGCCGCCAATATACTCAAGCCCGCCCTTTCCCGTGGCGAGGTACAGGTGGTTGGCGCCACTACACTGAACGAATACCGCAAGTATATCGAAAAGGATACGGCGCTGGAGCGCCGATTCCAGCCCGTGACGGTCAATGAGCCGTCGGTAGAGGATACCGTCGAGATCCTGCGCGGGATCAAGCATTATTACGAGGAATTCCACGCCATTATGATTCCCGACGAGCTTCTTCGTCGTGCCGTCGTCATGTCGGAGCGATACATCACCGACCGTTACCTGCCCGATAAGGCCATCGACCTGATCGACGAGGCGGCGTCACATCTGTCGTTGAGCTGCGCGCCCTTGAACGAAAGTCAGAAGGTGCGCGATAAGCTCCTTGCCCTTAAGGCGGAGCGAGAGGAGGCGGAGGGCGAAACGGTTCCCGAGAACGGAGAGCAGGCGCATTACGAAAAGCTTGCCAAGATCAAGTCCCAGGAGCTTCAGCTTTCCACCGAATTGAAGACCCTTGAGGATCAGTGCTGTAACATCCTTATGACCGAAGCGGATCTTGCAGGCGTGGTCGAGATCTGGACGGGAATTCCCGCTACCAATATCACAGCGAACGAGTTTGAGCGGCTGGACGGACTTGAGGAGCGGCTGAAAAAGCGTATCGTCGGTCAGGACGAGGCGGTCAAGGCGGTGACGAGAGCCGTCAAGCGCAATCGCGCGGGCATCGCATATAAGAGAAAGCCCGTTTCCTTTATTTTCGCGGGTCCCACCGGCGTGGGCAAGACCGACCTCGTCAAGACCCTTGCCGAGGATCTTTTCGATTCTCCCGAGACCCTCATTCGTCTGGATATGTCCGAGTTTATGGAAAAGCATTCGGTTTCCCGTATCATCGGATCGCCTCCCGGCTACGTCGGCTACGACGAGGCAGGACAGCTGACCGAAAAGATCCGCCGCCGTCCCTATTCCATCGTTCTCTTTGACGAGATCGAGAAGGCGCATCCTGACGTGCTGAATATCCTGCTGCAGATCCTTGACGACGGACGCATCACCGATGCCCACGGCAAGACGGTCAACTTTGAGAATACCGTTATCGTAATGACCACCAACGCTGGCTCGGATAAGAGCGGCGCGTACGTCGGCTTCGTCTCGGACGATAAAAAGGCTTCGGAGAGCAAGACCGAAAAGGCACTCTCCACCTTCCTGCGTCCCGAATTCCTGAACCGCATCGACGAGATCATCACCTTCCGTTCTCTTGACGAAGCGGATTTCGCGGCGATTGCCGTCATTATGCTTTCCCAGCTTGCCGAGGCGCTTGCGGAAAAGGGGATCACCCTTACGTGGAACGAGGACGTTGCCGCATTCATTGCCAAGGAATCCTTCTCCAGCAAGTTCGGCGCGAGAAATATGCGCCGCTATATTCAGACCCACGTGGAGGATCCTATGGCGGAGTCGATCATTTCCGACTATCGGACCAAGGTAACCGCGGCGAGGATCGCCGTGAAGGACGGCAACCTTTCCATTACCTGCCTGTGATTCATTTGCCCGCCACCGTTTGCATATAGTGATACTATAACGAACGGGAGGTGTTGCTATGAACGTTTGCAATACGGGAGATATCAGAGATAAGGAGATCATCAATCTGTGCGACGGAATGCGTCTTGGCTACGCTACCGATTTTGTGGTCAGCGTATGTGACGCAAAGATCGTTGCCTTGATCGTCCCCTCGTGCGGAGGCTTTCTCGGACTCTCCAAGGGGGAGGGTATCGTGATCCCTTGGGAAAAGATCGAATGTATCGGCGAGGATACCATTCTTGTGCGGGTCAATACCAACGAACTCGGAAAATGCTGTAGCGATAAGAAGAAAAACCGAAAAATGCCTTGGTAAATTGTTAACATTTTGTTAATTTTGAAACTTCTGCTTGCATAGTATAGGAGTTTATGGTATAATTCAAAAGTTGCAACGGCGCAAAGCGCCTGCAAACATAAAATACACACATAGCACCAGTCTGCAGTCGGTGCCGCTTGCGGTCACTGCGTTTCGTGCTATGGTGGAAAAAACCGAAGGAGGACATT
>JBGVFO010000193.1:0-23137 GCA_045121195.1 Eubacteriales bacterium | reverse complement strand
TATAACCTTTTATCCTCCGATTCTGATTCTGCACCTCCCCATCCTCGACCGTCCTCCGTCCGGCCTTGTCAAGGGTGTCCGCCATCATCTCGTCAAAATAGCCTACAAGCTCATCAAGATGCTTCTCGATATGCGCCGAAACGCCGTCGTCGGGCGTGGCAAGATTCCGAAGCACCTCCTGCATCCTCCCGATCGCCTCTTTTGCCAGGGCGATTATTTTTTCGCAAAGCCCCATGTCCCGATCCTTCAGGATCTCAAGGAAACGGCTCTTGCGGGTCAAGATCAACTGCGACGCCTCCGCCACGATCTCGCGAAACATAAAAGCCGAAGGAAAACCTTCGGCTTTTTCTTATTCCAATCCACGGCGAATGCGGAAGGTGCCGTTCAATACCAGGAAAAGCTGTGGGAAATATCGCATCAGATTCCAGACCGCAAAGCCGCGCAAGCCGTACTCCTCTACAAGCCCCAGCATCGCCGCCACGCTTCGCGCGTCCTCAAACCAAACCACGTACTCCACGGGTCTTCCGTTTTCACGCACAAAATAGTTGAAATACGGCGCCTGTTCTACCTCGTCAAACAGGATCTCCGCATTTCGCTCCTTGGCAAGCGCCACCGCGTCGGTATTGGACAGGGACCGCGCGCGGGTCTGCCCCGCCACGTACGGAAGGGGCCAATCGTAGCCGTAGTTTGGCACGCCGAGAAATATCTTTTCGGGTGGGATCGCCGTGACGCCGTAATCCACCACGCGCCGCACCTTATCAAGGGGAGAAACCGCCTGCGGCTCGCCGAGAGAGTAGCCCCACTCGTAACTCATGATCAACGCCCCGTCAGCGGCGTTTCCAAGCCCTGCGTAATCGTGTCCCTCGTAGAGAAGTCCCTCCTGCTCGGCGTTGTATTTGGGTGCCAACGCCACGAAGACCTCGTAGCCGAGGGGCGACAGACGGGCGCGCAGTTTTTCCACGAAGCGGACGTATGCCTCGGCATACTGCGCCTCTACGTACTCAAAGTCCACGTCCACGCCCGCGTATCGCTTCTCGTCAAGCACCGTCACGATCTCCTCGATGACCCGATCCTGAAGCGCCTCGTCCGAGAAGAGCCGTGCCGCCGTTTCGGAGGAGAAGGTTCCCCTCTCGGTGATGGACGAGATCTGCATAATGGGCGCGACGCCGTACTGACGGGCAAGCTCGATGATCTCCTCATCGTCCACGTCGATCAGCATCCCATCTTCGCCTATGCCGTAGGTGAACACCGTTATGTAGGTCAGATACGGCAGGGTCTGCCGAAGGATATTACGATCCACGTTCGGATACACGTAGCCGTTCACGTCCACCTCACGGTCATAAAGGGGCTGAGGCAAAACGATATTGAGGGACTGTCCTACCGTAAGCGCGTCGCCTCCCATAAGGAACGGATTGTTTCGATAGAGCTGATTGAGACTGATGCCAAACTGACGGGAAACCGAATAGACGGTGTCACCGCTTCGCACCCGATAGGAAACCAAGGGCTGAAGAATGACCAGCGTCTGCCCCACCGCAAGCGCCGACGGATCTGTCAGCCCATTATCGGCAATAATTCGGTCAGCCGTCGTTCCGTATGCCCGCGCGATCTTATAGATCGAATCTCCGTTTTTTACCGTATAAAGTATCATAGCGATTCCTTTCTGTATGGTTTTCAATACAGTATATGGAATCGCTGTTGTTTTGTGAATTGGGTTGGTGCTTGACAAATCCGCAAAAGTCGGATATACTATGGATAGTAGTCGAGTGCGACTCGGTTAAGCCTTCCATTTGGGAGAGAACACCGTTATCAAACTCGGCTACCGAAAAATAGTCGTAGTATTGCCGTCAAAAGACGCTTCGGGCGTGAGTTGCGGAGAAGATATGTCTTCTATGTTCAACAGTTGACCCTTGCTACCACGAAAAGCCATTTCGAATTCCGTTGCGGGGGTCCCGCCATTCGCGGTTTTTGAAATTGGGCTTTAGAGAGCCTTGTTTTCATTCTACTGCAGGGATCCTGCGAATGGTAGTTTGAGGGCGAGGCTCTCTTTTTTATTTAAACTATTGACATTCTGACCGTATCTGTGTATACTAATTACCGTGGCTTCCACTTCGCCTTCGGGAAATGTTTACAGGCACTTTGCCTTGTATGAGCGTCCTGGCCGATGTGGGAGCTATATATTTTCCTATTGACATTTGCTTCAATATGGCGTATAATATAACCAGAGGCAGACAGTCTGCTTGCAAGCAGCTTGGGCAATTGGTGCCCTGTTCCTTGCAAAAGATTGTTTGCTTTCTTTTTATATTGACATTTCTATTGACATTTCGGCAGTTTATGATATACTGTTAATGAACGGAATATCATGCGTGACGGCCACTATACGACCTGATCCAACTTGATATTTTCGTTTCATTCTGTTATATTTCTCAACCTCGCGTGTTGGGCGATCACTGACAGAATTTTGAAAGTCCCTTTTCGGAAACCGTTGCGGGGGTCCCGCCATTCGCGGTTCCCTGCGAGGGGCTTTCTCCGTTTGCACGGAATATTTCTTCTCCTTTTGCCAATAATAACGGTAGAGTAAAAGAAAGGAAGCAATGCTATGAGCAAACCTCAAATTATAAAGTGCTGTGCCAGAGAGATCCTTGATTCCCGCGGAAATCCCACGGTGGAGGCAACCGTGTTTCTTCACGACGGAACGGTGGGCGTGGCAAGCGTTCCCTCGGGGGCGTCCACGGGCAAATTTGAAGCCCACGAAAAGCGAGATGCCGATCCCGCTTGCTATCACGGCAAGGGGGTCATGAAGGCGGTCTACAACGTATGCAAGGTCATATCCCCCGCCATTGCGGGTGTCAGCGCCGCCGAGCAGCACGAGCTTGACCGTATTCTCTGTGAGCTTGACGGCACCGAGAACAAATCAAGACTCGGCGCCAACGCCATTCTTGCCGTGTCCCTTGCCAACGCCCGCGCCGCGGCAAACTACTACGAGCTGCCCCTATACCGCTATCTTGGCGGCATCGACGCCTGTCGGGTCCCCGTTCCCATGATGAACATTCTCAACGGCGGCGCTCACGCCGCCAACAACGTGGAGATCCAGGAATTTATGATCCTTCCCGTGGGCGCCGAAAGCTTCTCCGACGGCTTACGGATGGGAAGCGAGATCTATCACAATCTCGGCAACCTTCTCAAGGGAATGAAGCGAGTCGCCACGGTTGGCGACGAGGGGGGATACGCCCCCGATCTGGAATCGGACGAGGAGGCCCTTTCTCTTATCTGCCGCGCCATCGAGCAGGCGGGCTACACCACCGATCAGGTCAAGATCGCCCTTGACGTGGCGGCAAGCGCGTGGTATCGGGAGGACGGCACCTATCAAATGATGAAGCGGAACGAAACGCATACCGCCGATCAGCTGATCGACACCTATGAGCACTATATCAACCGTTATCCCATCGTATCCATTGAGGACGGTCTTGGTGAAGAAGATTTCGACGCGTGGAAAAAAATGACGGCGCGCCTCGGCAGTCGGGTATCGCTTGTGGGCGACGATCTGTTCGTCACCAACGACAAGCGGCTCCGCAAGGGCATCCGTGAGGACATTGCCAACTCCATTCTCATCAAGCCCAATCAGATCGGCACTCTCAGCGAAACCATGCGAGTCATTCGCACCGCCAAGGACGCGGGATACGGCTTTATTCTTTCTCACCGCTCGGGAGAAACCGAGGACTCCACCCTTGCCGACATTGCCGTAGGCATGAACGCCCCCTTTATCAAAGCAGGCGCCCCCTGCCGAAGCGAGCGCGTTGCCAAGTATAACCGTCTGCTTCGCATCGAATCCTCCCTCAATTCTGGGGCAATTTACGGCACGAATCCCCAGGATACAGGCAAAAAAGCAGAGGTTTGCTGCAAAACCTAAAAAAGAATGAAATTTTTTTCAAAAAACCCTTGCATTTTCAAAACTGTTGTGATATAATGTATCCTGTTATGTAATGAATTACTCGCATCAATGCGTGAAAACCGCATACAGGAGGTGTCAAAATGGCAAAGTGCAGTGTTTGTGGAAAGGGCGTTGTTTTCGGACAGAACGTTTCCCACTCCAACCGTAAGACCAACAGAAGTTGGAAGCCCAATATTCGCAAGGTTAAGGCAATCGTTGATGGTACTCCCACCACCGTTGCTGTTTGTTCCCGTTGCCTTCGCTCGGGCAAGATCAACCGCGCATAATTGTGCAATATAAAGATTCCGGCAGTCGTCACGATCTGCCGGCTTTATTTTTTAGGAGAATTCTATGCTTGCTATCATTGATTGCCGTATGCCGAAGGAAGCGCAGGACCGCCTGAAGGAGCTTGGCTTCTCGGTGATCCCTCTCCCCCCGTTTTCGCGCCTTGCGCCCCCCGTCGCCTCCCATCCCGATATGCTTCTGCTCCCCCTCGGTGATCGACTGTTCGTTCACCGTGAATATTACGAAGAAGCGGCCGCCACCGTCGACCGCATCGCAACGGGATCGGGACGCACGCTTTGCGCAGTTGATACACAAATTTCCGCAGAATATCCGAATGATATTGCGCTCAACTTGTTTACCGTCGGGAAGTATCTGATTGGGCGAACCGATAAAATACCCGCCGCGATCCTTGACTATGCAACCACTCTCGGTTACGAGCCGATTTTTGTGAAGCAAGGCTACGCGAAATGCTCCACCGTCCCCCTCGGCGACAGCGCCATCATCACCGCCGATCCCTCCATAGAAAAAGCCGCGCGGGGGCTTGGCATCGACACCCTTCTCGTTTCCGCTGGCAGCGTTTCCCTACCCGGTTACGAGTACGGCTTTCTCGGCGGCGCGTGCGGTGTTTGCGACAAGCGAATCTTCTTCTGCGGCAACCCTTCCTCTCATCAAGACGGTGCCGCCTTTCTTGCCTTCTGCGAGGGTCACGGCTTTGACGTCCTCCCGCTCCACGGCGCCCATCTTTTTGACGTGGGAAGCATCTTTTTCCTTTCATTTTCTCCCTCGCAACCTACAGTTGCGGCGTTGTCAAGTCAAATCGCTTGCCAATTTTCCGACTCTATGCTATAATGAACACGTAAAGGAGGTACGGTTCTATGTTACCTGACAATTTTAGTCGCACACTTTGCGACCTTCGAAAACAAGCAAATCTTTCCCAAGAGGATCTTGCGGAGCGGATCAACGTATCCCGCCAAGCCATCTCAAAGTGGGAACGGGGCGAGGCATATCCCGATATTGAAAACCTCATCGCGCTCTCCAAGCTGTTCGACGTGTCCCTGGACTTTTTGGTATACGGAACGGATAACGCGTCTGCCGCTTCTGACGCTTCCAACGGGTCCGATACCTCCGACGAAGCGAAGGCGAATGAAAGCAAGGTCAAGGTAAAAATCGGAAACGGCATCAAGATCAACATTCACGACGACGATGACGACGTCGATATTGACTTGGAGGACAATGAGGATGATGACGACGACGAGGACGATGACGATCCTACGGTGATAGAATCCAAAAAGCGTTTCCGACTCTGGTACGAGCTTCCCTACCCGATCCTCGTCACGATTGCCTATCTTCTTTGGGGCTTTCTTGCCGACGGCTGGGAGATCGGTTGGACGTTATACGTAACCGTTCCCGTATACTACTCGATCATCGACTGCTTCCGCAAAAAGCGTCTGACCTCCTTCTGCTATCCCGTTTTCGTGGCATTCGTTTACCTGTTGATGGGAATGGCATGGGATCTATGGCATCCTTGGTGGATCCTCTTTATCTCCATTCCCGTATTTTATCCCATCGCCTCCGCAATCGACAAGCGAAGGTAAAATAACCCGACAGCAAAAGCTGTCGGGTTTTCTTTTTAGAGAATGATACAGATAAGACCGCCGCTTCCCTCGTTGATAATACGCTCCAACGTTTCGGAAAGCCGTTTTCTCGATTCCTCGGGAATATTGGAAAGCTTGGTGTGAAGTCCCTCGTTCATCAGCTCGTACAGGCTCTTTCCAAACATATTGGACTCCCAGATACGGCGCGGATCCTCCTCAAACTCACGAAGCATATACTTGATCAGCTCCTCGGACTGCTGCTCGCTGCCCACGATAGGATTGATCTCGGTTTCAATATTGGCGCGGATCATATGGATGGACTGTGCCGCCGCGCGAAGCTTAACGCCGTAGCCACCCGATTGCTTGACGATCTCGGGCTCCTCCAGATGAAGATCCTCTATATCGGGCATAACGATACCGTAGCCCTTCTCGGTGGCGCTTGCCAATGCCTCTGCCACGCGATCGTATTGCGTTTTCATTGAGGCAAGCTCCGCAAGGGTGGAGATCAACTGCTTATCATCGGAAATTCCCATTCCCGTCAGCTCGCTGACGACCTCGTAAAACAGTCCCTCGGCAAGGTCGACGGAGATTCTCGCGCAACCCGTTCCCAGATCAATTCTGTCCACCGATACCGATTTCACGAGATCATTGCTTCCAAGCCCGCGGAACGCCTCCTCCACGTCACCGATCTTCCGTACGCCGGAAACGCATTTCTTTGCCGCCTCCGAAAGGGACGCGCGTACGGGGTGCGTAGCGTCAAGGGCGTACACCCACGAGGGGAAGCAAACCTTGATCTCTGCCACGGGAAATTCGTGCAGCACCAGCTCCAGGATGTGCCGAATATCCTCGGCATCCAGCTCAAGACAGCTGACAAGCGCAACGGGAACCTGATACTTCGCCTCCAGCTCGTAAGCGAGCGCGATGGATTTCTCATTGGCGGGATCGGCGGAGTTCAGGATCATGGCAAAGGGCTTCCCCAGCGCCTTCAGCTCACGAACGATGCGCTCCTCCGCTTCCACGTAGCTCTCGCGAGGGATCTCACCGATCGTGCCGTCGGTGCTTACCAGCATCCCTATGGTTGCGTGCTCGTTGATGACCTTTTCGGTTCCCATCTCCGCCGCTTCTACAAAGGGGATGGGTTGCTCGCGCCACGGTGTTCTCACCATTCTCGGTTCTCCGTTTTCGATAGCGCCGAGCGCCTCGGGGATCAAATATCCCACGCAGTCCACCATCTTCACGCGCATTCCGATGCCACCGTCAAGGGTGATCTCCACCCCTTCGTCGGGAATGAATTTCGGTTCCGTTGTCATTACCGTTTTTCCCGCGGCGCTCTGCGGCATCTCGTCGCGCGCCCGTTCACGGGCATTGGCATCCTTGATATTGGGAAGCACCATTGCCTCCATAAACCGCTTGATAAAGGTGGATTTTCCGCTTCGAACGGGTCCTACCACGCCAACGTAGATGTCACCGCCCGTTCGGGTCGTAATATCCCGATAAATTCCGTATTCTGCCATAAAAAAACGCCCTCCCATCATTTACGATTCGACTTCCGCCGGATTCAGTAAACTATATGGGAGAGCGTTTTCATTTAGAACTTGCTTGTTTCTTATTTTGTAGGACAAGTCTTTCCCCATTCGACAAGCTTCGCCGCCACTGCCTCACAGACGAGCCCCTCAACGGACCGTCCTTCGGTCAGCCGCTGCCGAACTGCCGTAGAGCTGACCTGTTCGAACCGCGGGTCGCAAGGCAGATACAGGGTTTCCGCGCGCGGATTCTTTTCTCGGTTATACTGTGCCATCTTCTGCTCGTAAGCAAGATCCTTTTCATCACGAATCCCCTTTACGATGGCGCACGCGCCGACCTTATCCACGAGATCGACCAGCATTCCGTGGTCGTTTATGACGCAAACGCCGGGAATGTGCGCGCAGGAAAGGCGCGCCGCCTCGGTTCTCTGCTCCGCGGTAAGCATATACCGCTTGCTTTCGTTATTCATAACCGCGACAACCACCTCGTCAAACATAAGCGCGGTGCGCTCCACCACGTTTACGTGTCCGAGGGTCATCGGGTCGAAGCTGCCCGGAATGATAGCGATCTTCATTCTGCATCCTCCTTTTTGGGGGTTAGAATCGTAACGTACGCAATACCGTATCGGGCTTGCTTGACTACGTCATAAGCACCGTGCCGCAAGTCGCTTCTGTCGCTCTCGCACACGATCAGGGTCGTTGGCTTGATAAGATCTGCCGCAAGCAAGGCGTTCAGAGCATCCTCGATCAAGGTGGAGGCGTACGGCGGATCCAGGAAAACAAGATCAAAGCGTTTTCCAAGGCGAGCCATTCTTTGAATACACGCCGCATAATCCGCACAAACAACGGCACACGCATCCTGCAGATGCGTTTTCTCAACGTTCCTGGTAATCACAGAGATAGCCGCTCGTTCCTTATCACAAAGCACCGCAGACGCCGCTCCGCAGCTCACTGCCTCCAGTCCCATCTGACCCGAGCCGGCAAACAGATCCAGAACCGCTCTTCCCTCCAGCTCAAAGCGAAGCATAGAAAAGATGGCTTCCTTTGTGCGTTCGGCTGTCGGCCTTGTATTGAGTCCCTCAAGGGTAACAAGCTTGGTTCCCCGCGCTCTGCCCGATATGATTCTCATATGCCGCTCCTCTCTTACGTTCTGTCCCGAAAATATGCCACAATGGCTTCCGCGTCGGCGCGGCTTACGCCGGGGGTTGCCGCAAGCGCTTCCTCATCGGCGCTTTTCACGGCACCGAGCGTTCCGAATTTCAAAAGAATGGCGCGTGCCTTCTTAGGACCGATGCCCTTGATATTCTCAAGCGTCGACCGCTTCAAGGTCTTTCGTTTGGCGTTCGTCATTCTTCCCACCGTATAGCGGTGAACTTCCTCTTGTATCTTATAAATGAAAACGAAAATCTGCTGTTCCCTGGCAATGCTGATCTCCCGTTCCTCGTCGCAAAGCGCACGGGTCTTGTGGAAATCGTCCTTGACCATGCCGAACACGGGAACATCCAAACCCAGCTCCGAAAGGACCTCACGGACAACGGACACGTGTCCGCGTCCTCCGTCAAGCAGGATCAGGTCGGGAATATGGGAGAAGGAACCGCTTTCGTCGGCAAGATGGGAAAATCTGCGGCGTATTGCCTCTCGCATACAGGCATAGTCATCGGTTCCGTCCACCTCCCGAATCGAGAAGCTACGGTAATCGGCGCTTTTCATCTTGCCGTCCTCACAGACGATCATCCCCGCCGTTTTATGCTCGGCACCGATGTTGGAGATATCATAGGCTTCAATGCGTAAAGGAAGCGCCTCCAGACCGAGCAAGCCTGCCAGGGACGCCAGCACGGTGTCCGAGCGTTCAGTTTCCGAAACGAACTGCTTCGCCGCCTGCTCGGCGTTCTCTATCGCCATTTTGCAAAGAGCTCGCTTATCTCCGCGTTCCGGTATACGCACCTCCACCTTGACACCCGCAAGTGAGGAAAGATAATCGCCGATCAGGGCGCCCTCCTCTTCTCCAACGTCAAAGGAAAGCAGGATCTCGCGAGGAATATCCTCCTTGCCACGATAGTATTCGCAAAGGAAGGTACTCATTCCGCTCTCGTCTATAATTCTTTCGCTGCCAAATACGTAGTCGGATTTGTTGACCAATACGCCGTCGCGGACGTTCAGCACCGAGATTCCCGTGCAAACGCCGTTATCGAAAACGCCTACCACGTCGTGGTTTTCCTTTGCCGAGGCAACTACCTTCTGTCGGTCGGAAAGCTTATCCAACGCCGCAATCGTGTTGCGGTAGCGGATCGCCGCCTCAAAATTTTCCGCTTCGGAAAGCTCATACATTTTGAATTCCAGCTGCTCACGGGTCGCTTTGATATTCCCCTTCAGAATGTCTGCCGCCGCGTGGATCAGCTCCCGATATTCCTCGGCACTGACGCCGCCCGTACAAACGCCGCAGCACTGCCCCATCTGCAGATACAGGCAGGGACGCTCCTTTCCGATGTCCTTCGGAAAGCGTCGGTTACAGGACGGGATCCCGAAGCTCTTGTGAAGGAGCGATAAAATGGAGAAGACGGTTGCCGTTCCCGTATAGGGCCCGTAGTAGGTCGCCTTGTCATTCGCCCGCGTTCTGGTATAGACCAGCCGCGGATATTCCTCGTGCGTGATCTTGATATAGGGGTAGGATTTAGCATCCTTGAGCTTGATATTATATTTGGGATTATACTGCTTGATCAGCGTATTCTCTAACGCCAATGCCTCGATCTCGCTATTGCATACGATATAATCGAAGGTATCCACAGAAGACACCATTTTATGTGTCTTCAGATTTTTCGTGCTGTTCTGAAAATACTGCGATACCCGATTCTTCAGCTTGCGGGACTTTCCCACGTAGATCACCTTACCCGCGGCATTCTTCATAATGTAGACGCCCGGGCAAAGGGGCAGGCTGTTCGCTTTTTCCAAAAGCCGCTTGATGCGATCGGAATTTTGTTCCATATCTCCTCCGAATGAAAAAGGCGAGGACAACCTCGCCAATCTTCTGACGGTCACCCGTCATTCATCATATTTGCCTCAGATGGCAAGTCCGGTATCGATCAGATCGGAAAGCCCACGAAGAGCCTCCTCTTCATCCTGTCCGTCAGCAATCAGCAGCACCGTCATTCCCTTTGCAATACCAAGGGAAAGCACACCGAGCAGGCTCTTTGCGCTGACTCTGCGATCTTCCTTCTCTACCCAGATAGACGCCTTATAGGTATTCGCCTTCTGAATAAAAAAGGTTGCGGGTCTTGCATGCAAACCGATACTATTGGTGATGGTAACTTCTCTGGAAATCATATTTTCGCTCCTGAAACAATTTTATACGGGCATAACACCTATCGGTCACATTACTCCCATGTACAATAAGTATAACAAAATTTCAAGACAAAATCAAGAGAGCAATCCTTGTGATTTTGAATGAATTTTCCCGTATTCGCCTTGTCTTTCTTTTGCGTTTTTGACAGTTTCACCAAAAGACTGCCATTATTTTTCGACGATGTTCGTAATCTCTAAAACGAAGTCCATATGCTCACTCTGCGCCGAATACGCGGTACCCGCAGCAATATAGGTGGTTCCGTTCAACAGATAGCCGTTCTCGGTCATAACACCGTGCGAAACGATACGTCCCGTTACGTCGATCCGCGTGGACTCGGGATAATGGACGACGATCAGGTTGCCGCTCTCATCTCTGGCAAAAAACTCGGCGGGTAAGATCGATTCCAAACCGGCGAATTCTCCGAGAATCGCGCCGCTGTCCGCGAGGGTCACCGTGTCGCCTTGAACAAAGGCATCCTCTGCCGTGTAAGCAATATTGCTGAC
Source organism: Eubacteriales bacterium (assembly GCA_045121195.1). GTDB lineage: Bacteria > Bacillota > Clostridia > Oscillospirales > CAG-272 > RGIG8775. Next base: position 11,963 of record JBGVFO010000193.1, on the reverse strand, counting down.
GGAAAAATAGACGTCATACGTTTTCAAGCTTTCCGAGGAGGAAAAATCGCCAACGTTACTGAAGCGAACGATCAATCCAACGACACACGCAAGGACGATCAGCACGATAAGGACATCGATTACGTTAAAGCGAAGCTTCATATTCCGGGAAGCGTTCTGATTATTTTGATTCATATTGCGCCTCCTTATCCCAATTCTCTCATGCTGATGCAATATCCCTGCCCCAGATAATCGGGGAACATAAGATAAAACTGTGTTCCTACCGCGACACGGCGTCCGTTCACCGTATAACCTACGCCCTCGGTAAACACGGCATCCGCCGTCACCGTCACCACAAGATCGTATCGGTCGGGATACTCCTTCATGCTGACCTCATCCTCTTTGCTGTCGTAGTACGGCTCGGTATGAGGAATATCGTTTTCCACCGCATTGACGTACCCCAGGGAGGTTTTAACGGAGGCATCGATCACCTCGTCCCTCGTTCGGATCTTGTCGATGAGCGCACCCTCTACGTTTTCGATACGAAGGGTGTACTCCAGCGTCACATTATGATTTTCTTTTCCAAACAAATTCAGAGAAAACGGATCCAGAACGAACACAACGAAAAGCACGATGCCCACCGCGATCAGCACCAAGATCAGATCCATCAGATTGAAGCTTCCCTTTTTCTTTTTTACCGGCTTAAAGCCGCTGGTTCTCTCTTCCATATACGTTCACCTTCTTTATTAGAGATTATCGACGTTCATGTCGAAATTCACCGCATATCGGGAATGAAACTCATGCGTAGCGTAGCGCTTACTCTCTTCATTTCCAATTCGGATATAGGCATTTACAATGGCGATCACGAGCCAAAACATTAAGAAGACTCGGGAATTGTACCAAACGTAATCGGTCAGACCCATAATAAGCACGGCAACCACTGCCGTGAGCCCCGCGACCACCACGCCGCTTTCCGTTTCTTTTCTCATTCGGTAGATATATTCAAAGCAATTCTGAATGAACAACACGATAATCAGGAGAAAAACAACGATCCCCACGATTCCCGTTTCCGAAAGAATCTGTAAATACAGATTATGGGTATGACGGATCCCTTGAATTCCCGCATAGGAGAACACGGGGTATACCGTAGAAAATGCCGATTCGCCAACGCCGATCCCTCCGAACCAATTCTCTCGAAGCATTCTTCCCACACCGCGCCAAGCGGAAATTCGATAGGTGGAGGAGGAGTCAGACGCGCTTCCGATGCTTATAAAGCGCGAAACCACGCTTTCGGGAAGCAAAAGGGAGAACAGAGGCAACGCCGCGCCGCCCAAAAGCAGGTACGGCACCGACCGCCGCGTATAGATCAGGAAAAACATCGGAAGTGTGATCAAAATGCCAAGCCAAGCCCCTCTACTCCAGGTTTCTACCATACAGACGGCAAAAAGAAGGAAGCCAATAGAGATCGGCACCTTGGAAACGCCGGTTCCCCTCGCAATCAGGAACGACAAGGCAAACGGAAGCACCAACAGAAGATAGGTCGCGTATACGTTAGGATTCTCAAAGGTCGAGGTGATCCGAACCCCGATATTGGAGAACAGCTCTGTATCCAGCCAAGAAAGCTCCAGGGTTCCCGTAAAGATCTGGACGATACCGATGACGGCCGAAACACCGGCAAAAAACAGAAACGCTACCAGGCACCGATGGATCCACTCACGGGTCCGAATCAAATTGACGGCGAGGAAATATCCCATCATCAGCGCCATGGAAAGCGCAGCCGCCTTCACTGAGAGCACGCCCCCTGCGCTGACAACGCCGCCCATAAACAGAATGACGGCAAAGAGCAGAACGGCAAAGTCAACAAGACCGAGGTGAAACACCCGCTTACCGCGAATCAGCTTTACAAAATAACTCACCGCGGTCAAGAGCACCGTCACAAGCAAAACGATCGACGGATGGGAAAAGAGTGCGGAGAGCGGAACTAAGCCGATCATAGCGAGGACGCCAAGCTCTGGGTAGCTGAAAACCAGGGCGATCACAACCAGCAGCAGCGCCGCCTGCACGTAATACGTCGGGCTGACGAAATAGGTGAGCGCGCCGAGGATCATACCCGCCGCGGTAACCGCGCTGTACCGTTTGGGAAAGGTCGCGGATTTTGTAAAATGATCCTTGGGAATACCAAGTCCGTCGAAAAGGAAGGCGCTCAAAATTCGGCTTTTGAGGGTCGCCGTAGCCAGCGTGTCCTTTGACATCATAAGGGGGAACGACAGCAACAACAGGATCGCGCAGGTTACGAGATCGGTAAAGCTGCCACCCTCGTGCACGATAACGTATTCCCGAATCAGGTAGGTTACGGTACCGTATGCGCCCAAGGATAGCAGGAAGGCGCCGTAGGTCTTCAGCTTTCGGTGGATCAGCGAGGCCGCTAACGTCCCGAGCGCGGCGAGGATCCTGCTGTTTTCAAAGAACTTCGCCATACCAAGCTTCAGCTTGGTAACCAAGCGCCCGGTTCGATTGCCTTTTCCGAGAAGCTGCATAAAACGGCTGTTGGCAAAAAGTGCCTCTTCCGTCGAATACGCCGTAAAAATTTTTCCGAAGAAGCCATTGATCAGAAGACTGTACAACCAATTGGTAAACCGTCTGAAGCGCTTGGCGATCACGCTGTTATAAAATTTTTCTTCCAGCTTTTCCTTCCACTCCACGCGGTTCTCCGTATGAAGTCTTCCTTCACGTTTCAATGGGATCCTTCTCCTTTCCGACCAGAAGATCCGGTCTTCTTTCTGCGGTCAGCGCGAGGGATTGCTCACGCCGCCATTTTTCAATATTTTCATGGTGTCCCGAAATCAGAACGTCAGGCACCTTCATCCCGTGAAATTCATAAGGCCGTGTATACTGGGGATACTCAAGAAGTCCTCCCGATATACTCTCCTTTTCGTAGCACTCCGGATCGGAAAGCACGCCGTCCACGCATCTTGCCACGCAATCCACAAGAATACAAGCGGGGATCTCCCCTCCCGTGAGCACGTAATCGCCAATCGAGATCTCCTCGTCGACGATCTCATCAATAATGCGCTGATCGACCCCTTCATAGTGTCCGCAAAGCAGGATCAGTTGGTCGTAGGACGCGAGCTCAAGCGCTTTTTTGTGATTGAGGACCGTTCCCCGAGGCGATAAATAAACCACGTGCCGCCTCGGTGCTTCCTCTTGCTTTTCCGACATTTCCAAAATAGCGGAATAGCAGTTATAAATGGGCGGCGCCGCCATCAGCATTCCCATTCCGCCACCGTAGGGCGTATCGTCCACCCGACGGTGCTTGTCCTCGGAATAGTCCCGAATATTATGGGCAAAAACCGATATTGCTCCGCTTTTCTGCGCTCTCCCGATAATACTCTCGCCCAACACATAGCGAACCAGATCGGGAAAAAGCGTCATAATATCAAATCTCATACCGTGTACCTTTCACTGTCAGTCAAACATTCCCTCAATGGGCGAAACGAAGATGCCCTTTTCCACGTCGACCTTTTTTACAAACTCATCTACCGCGGGCATCATCCGCTCGCCATCGGGCGTTTTGATCACGTAGATATCCGACGCGCCCCGATTGATAATATCGGAAAGGGTTCCGTATTCCGTTCCGCTCGTCGCGTCGATCACGGGAAGTCCGATCAGATCCACGATAAAAAAGTCGCCGTCCTCCAAGGAAAAATCCTCCCTTGCGGCATATACCACCCGATTTTTCAGCGCCATTGCCATATCCAAATCGACAATGCCCTCCAGCTCGGCAATAACGAACTGCTTGAAAACGGATGCGTGCTTCACGGTAAGACAGCGCATCCCGTCCTTTTCCATCAGAAACAGGCGGGAAAGGTCCGCCAGATCCTCGGGGGTATTACACCAGGACTCCAGCTTTACCGCCCCCCGAAAGCCGTGGGTATTCACGATTTTTCCACATTCAAGATATTGCTTTTTCTTCATAGCGCCCTCCGCTCTCGGTCAATTCGTGTTAAAAAGGATATACATAATTATTATATCATACTTTTCTCGGAATTTCAACAAGGGACAAAGATTTTTTGCACAGAATCCACCTTTTCCGAAAAAACGGAAGGATTCCGCAAAATATTTACAAATTTCTGTTGCAATCCGCGCCCGTTTAGGTTATAATGGTAGCAACAAATTAAAATCCAGGAGGAGCAAAATGATCACTTTGCTTGAACAAACCACCGCAGGCGCGGGCGGATTCAATTGGGTCTCTCTCGTTATGATCGTGGCTATGCTCGCCCTTCTCTATTTCTTTATGATCAGACCTCAGAAGAAGCAGGAGAAGGAAGTGAACGCGATGCGCGATAGCTTGATGGTCGGTGATGAGATCACCACGATCGGTGGCATCATCGGAAAGATCGTCAGCATCAAGGACGAGACCCTCGTTCTTGAAACCAGCCGCGACGGCACCAAGATCCGCATTCTCAAGAGCGCCGTTCGCAACGTTGACGTTCACGTTGAGGATACACAGAACAATAACGGTTGATTCCTGTAACAACCCCTCATAAAATCGCCTCCGCATGAATATAGTGTAATAAATTATATTTTGCGGAGGCATTTTATGAATTCCAGACTTTCCAAAAGAAAAGGACGCACAAGCACCCGTGCGGGCTTGACAGATACGATAAAAAGCACGGGACCGCGCGGCATTCTTGCCTGCTCTCTTCGCGGACTTGCCGTGGCGTTGCTTTGCTGCGTTGCGCTACTTTTTATGATTTCCGCGGCGGTATATTCGACCGCTGACCCCAATCGCTTCGTTATGCCTGCCGCCTTTTCCGCTCTTTATATAAGCGCCCTCCTGGGCGGCTTCACCTCGGCAAGGCTGAACCGCGGATCCGCGCTCTTGTGCGGTCTTCTCACGGCACTTTTGCTTCTCGGCGTTCTGTTCGTCCTATCTCTTCTTATGAACGCTTCCCTTTCCGCAGAGCGCGGTCTTGCCTCCGCCCTCGGACTTCGCGGAATTGCCGTTGGGATCTCGATCCTCGGCGCCTGCATCGGGGTAAGCAATAAAAAGAAAAAGCCAAAAAGAAGATAACAAAAACAAAGAAGGATAATAAAATGCTCTACACGTTTCGTTTTGAAGGAAAAAAATATGCTTATGACAGCGTAAGCGGCGCAATCGTTCAACCAAGCGCCCTTGAATATAAAATGATGGGAGCGATCCTCCCCCCTCTTACCGCGGTCTGTCCCACTTCTCTTCGCTATGAGCTTGCCAAGTATGATTCTCTCGACGTGGAGGAGGCATACGGCGAGATCTACGCGCTTTCCAAACAAGGGGTTCTATACTGCCCCGAGGACGGATTTATTCGCATCCAAACGGACGGTGAATACGCTTTTGCATCCACGGCGCTGATTTCCGCCGCACTGAACGAGGCCTTTTCTCAAGGAACCGATCCCCTTCGGTTTGAGGCACTGGGCGAAAAGGCAGACGAAGCAAAAAAGGTTGCCCAAGAGCTTGCGGCACGCCTTGGAAAAAATATCAAGTTCTGAAAAGACAAATAGGACAGAGGCTTCTACCACACTCTGTCCTTTTTATTCTACTACTGCAAAAAAGCAAGCATTTCGGAAAATGTCATATCCTTGAATGCCTCCTTATAATACGAAAGTTCCTTTGCTATCATTTCGTCTATAACTTTCATTCCAAGTAGCTCGACCGGCGCTTTATCGTCGGTCAAAATGAGAGCGCCGCCATTATAAGGCGTTAACTTTCCCTCCACGGTCGAAAGGATAAGAGAAAGCGCATGATCCCTTTTGGGATAGGTCGCACGGAATCGCTCAAGGATAGAAGGATCCTCCGATGCAAACACCATTCGGTTCGTGCCGCGATCTGCAACGTAAACGGTATCAAAAACCGAAGCCACGGTATCGCAGAGATACTTATCAATAGATCCGTCGGTAGAGGAATACATGTTAAGATTCACGATCATCACGCCGTCATCGGCAAGATGCTCCTGTACCTCGCCAAAGAATTCCGCACTTGACATCTGAAACGGAATCGTCACGTCACGGTAGGCATCAACCATGATTAGATCGTATTCCCCCGCCCCTCGCAGATATGCGCGTCCGTCAAATTCAACGCAGGCAATACGCTCGTCTTGCGGAAGTCCGAATCGTTTGTAAGCAAGATCAATGATCTTCTTATCGATCTCAACGCCCGTCATCACAGCATTGTCAAAATAGTGATAACACTGAGTCGCGTAAGTGCCGCTTCCCATGCCGAGGATCAGTACACGAAGCTCCTCCTTTTCGGTAACCCCCGCCATATACGGTCCCGCCAACGCATAATCATAATAAAGCCCCGTAAGTCCTCCGTCTTTTTTGGTTATGGATTGCACGCCAAAAAGCACGTTGGTCGAAAGAACGATTTCTTCATCGTCTTCTACTACTTGCAAATAGTTATATATCGACTCGTCTTCATAGAGATTGGCATCATTTCGCCAGAACGCAAAACTATTTACAGAGGCGAGACTGGAAAAAACGATAACGAAAACGACCATCACGGATACCTTCAAAAGCTTTACGCGAGCACTAATGAAGTATGCAAGCGCAATGGCGAGCAAAATAATTGCAAAAATAATAAAGGTCCAAGACGTGCCGACCAGCGGGATCGTGATAAAGGTTGGAGTGAACGTGCCGATAATAGATCCAACCGTATTAAGTGCATTCAGCTCGCCCACGATCTTTCCGTTCTCGTCGAGACTGTGTACGGCGTATTTGACCAGTGCGGGAGAGACGCTTCCCAACAACATCAGCGGAAAAACAAACAGCAAAAGGCAAGAAACGAGAGATGCCCAAATCAAAAAATTTTGACCGACAAGCAAGGCGAGCATAAGCGACACGCCCGCGATCACGTACTTGCCAAGAAACGGAATTGCCGCCGTCCATACCGCCACGACCAGAATTCGGAAATACATCTTGTCCGGAGCAGGATTCCTGTCCGCCAGGCGTCCGCCCCAGATGTTTCCAAGGGCCATTGCAATCATGATCGCACCGATAATAATCGTCCACACGATCTGAGAAGACGAGAAATACGGTGCTAAAAGACGGCTCGCGCCTAACTCGATGGCCATAACCGACATGCCCGAAAAAAACTCGGTCAGGTAGAAAAACCATTTCTTTTTCAGCATAAAAATCCCCTTTCTTGTTGTGCTTGACTGCATCTATTATAACAAAAGAGGAAAAGAAAGTCAATATGCGAGGCAAACGCCCAAAACAAAGGACCCGCCGTTTAGGCAGGTCCTTTTTTATCGGTAGTATACGTAATAAACGATGATGGTGCGCTCTTTACCGCCGTGCTCCTTATCGGGGGCGGTAATAACGACGCCGTCCTTGGAAAGAAGCTCCCACGCCTGCATCTCCTCAATATTGCAACGCATTAAAATATCGGATGAGGCAAAAACCAGCAGCTCTCCGTCACGGATGTTGAGAGCGCCGTTGCGTCCGATCACCTCGTCCACGTCACCGATCTTTTCGGTAACGTATTTGACGTGATGTCCGCAGATCTGCTTCGCCATATCGTATTTATATCGTTTGCTATTGGGGTTTTTGCTTTTCGTCAGCCGTTCAAACAGTTTTCCCAGCATATCAAGCTCCTTTGTCCGTTTTGGTCTTCATAGCGAATATGCACACCGTGTCAGGGGCAATCATCGCCTCCCCTTCCACCTCGCGCTCCTGCAACAGCTCCACTCCTTGACCGCCAAGCGCCAGACTCACCGCGGAAGACGATCGGTTCGCCGCAACAAGGATCCGCTGATCCTCCAAGCATCTTTCGTAAGCAACAAACCCACAGTTTACCTTAACAAAGCGGAAATCGCCGTCGCGGAATGCCTCGTGGTCTCGTCGGATCTCGCCCAACTTTTGATAATGAGAAAGCAGCTCCTTTTCTTCCCGCCCCCAAGGGTACGGAAGACGGCAGAAGGGATCGTGACCGCCCTCGACGCCCGCTTCATCGCCGTAATAAAGCGATGGAACTCCGTAAAGCGTATATTGCAGAGCCGACGCGATCTTAAGAAGAGCGATCCCCTGCTTCCTGGCTTTCTCCGACATACGGAAAGCGGAAAGAGAGCGGTTGTCCAGTCCTTCTATCCCATTCCCGCCTAAGATCGAAAGGATCCGCTCGGTATCGTGGGTCCCCAGAAGATTCATAAGTGAATCGCAAACCGCCTTAGGGTACGACGCATAAATTTCGGTGACACCGTTGTAAAACGCCTGCGCATCCCGATCCTTAACGAAGGACAGGATCGCGTTTCTCAAGGGATAGTTCATCACGCTGTCAAGCTGCTCGCCGCGAAAATAGCGACGGCGCTTGCCGTAGGCAGATTTATCCGCCGCATTCTCCCAGACCTCACCGATAATGATGCCCTCGTTATTGGAAGCGCCTTTTACCGTCTTGCGAAGAAGATCTAAAAACTCGTCGGAAAGCTCGTCCGCAACGTCAAGACGCCAGCCGCCGATCCCTTTTTTGATATAGGCCTCGGCAACACCGTTCTTGCCCGCCAAAAATTCCCGACAAGCGCGGCAGTTAGGATTCAATTTTGGCAAGATCTCAATGCCCCACCAGGAGGCGTAGGAATGAGGAAATTGCTCAAAGCAAAACCAATCGTGATAAGGAGAGTTCCGGGACTGATAAGCCCCCACCGAATCGTATTTGCCGTAGCGATTGAAGTAGCGGCTGTCATCACCCGTATGGTTAAATACGCCGTCAAGGATCAGCCGCATTCCCCTTTTGTCCGCCTCCGCGATCAAGTGGTCAAGGGCAGCCTCTCCGCCGAACATCTCGTCGACCTGCATATAGTCGCCCGTATCGTACTTATGGTTGGAATATGCCTTAAAGATAGGACTTAGATATACGGTGGTTACGCCAAGAGAAGCCAAATAGTCCAGCTTCTCGGCAACGCCCCAAAGGTTGCCGCCGAAGAACTCATTGTTCTTCACGGGTGAGCCGGGATAGAGTGCGTATTGCTTGATGCCGCCGTACCAATCCTCGTTCATTTCGGCGTCCTCGCGACTGCCGACCTCGCCGCTTCCGCGGAAAAATCGGTCTACGAAAACGTGATACATCACGCCGCCCGAAAACCAGGAAGGAACGGAATAGTCCTTGCGGTATACGAGCAAGCGAAATCGCCGCCCGGCCTCGCTGCCAAGGGTAAAGTCCACGTTGTTTTCCGTATGGGTAAACAGCGTATCAAAGCCACGGAGGAACAGAATCTCGTAATAGAAAAGCCCATCCTGTCCATCACAAAGCTCCTCGGTCAGCGAAAGGGACAACCGATACTCGTCTTCACCGCAGCACGTATCAGCAAAAGAAAACGGAAGATCGCGGCATTCACAACCGTCCCGCTGAAATCGCAAAACGACGGCGCGGATACCGAGCCGTCTTTTGCATCGTATGGTAAAGGTAATACGGGTGCCGAGAGGAAAAGCACCCCTGTGAGAAGCATCCTCTCGGTCAACCGTTTTCGTAAGGATCGGCAACTCACCTCTCTCGAGGCTTGTGTGCAAATATGAAAGCATAACGATCCTCTTATTTTGACAGCTTCTTCAGCTTCCAGATCCGCTGTGCGTACTCTTCAATACTGCGGTCAGCGGCAAAGTGACCGGCGGAAGCAATGTTCATAAGGGACATACGGTTCCACTTCGTCTTATCCTGGTAAGCGTCGATCACCTTCTCGTGCGCCTGTCTGTAAGACTCAAAATCAGCAAGACACATATAGGGGTCCGCGATTCCGTAGCCCGAAAGCAGATAGGTGGCAATATCCGAGAAGGATTCGCCGGCGAAGCCGACGTTCAGATAGTTTACGATCTTCTTCAGACGATCGTTGTTTGCGTAGTAAAGCGCCGAGTTATAGCCGCGAAGCCAAAGCTCGTCAACCTCGTTGCTGGTAAGACCGAAGATAAACATATTATCGTCACCTGCGGCGGCAAGCATCTCTACGTTTGCGCCGTCAAGAGTACCGAGGGTGATCGCGCCGTTGATCATCAGCTTCATACAACCCGTTCCGCTCGCCTCCTTACCTGCCAAGGAGATCTGCTCACTGATCTCGGCGGAAGGAATCAGGGTTTCCGCAAGGCTTACGTTGTAGTCCTCAAGGAATACGACCTGAAGCTTCTCGCGAATTCTGGGATTCTGATCGATGTCACGGCTGATATAGCAAAGAAGCTTGATGATCTGCTTTGCCATATGATAGCCGGGAGCCGCCTTGGCGCCGAAGATGAAGGTCTGGGGCTGAACGTCAAGATCGGGATTCTCCTTGAGATCCAGATAAAGACCGATGATATTAAGGGCGTTAAGAAGCTGACGCTTATACTCGTGCAAACGCTTGATCTGCACGTCAAATACCGAGTGAGTATCAAGGCCCTTACCGGTTCTCTTCATCAGAAGATTGGAGAAGGCGATCTTGTTCTGATGCTTGATCTCACGAATCTGCGCAAGAACGGTCTCGTCATCGGCAAATTTAGCGAAGTTTGCCAGCTCCTCGGGATTATGACGGTAGCCCGTGCCAATGCAGTCGTCCAAAAGCGACGCCAACTTGGGGTTGGAGTAGCAAAGCCATCTGCGATGGGCAATACCGTTGGTCACGTTATCAAACTTGTACGGATACATCTTGTAGAAATCCTTAAAGGTATTGCTCTTCAAAATATCCGAGTGAAGCTTGGATACACCGTTGACAGAGTGGGAGGCGATGACCGACAGGTTTGCCATACGAACCTCGCCGTAGCCGACAACGCTCATTTTAGAAATGCTGTTCCAGTTGCCCGGGAAGAACTTCCACGCCTCACGGCAGAATCGCTCGTTGATCTCCTTCACGATGGTATAGATTCTGGGGAGCTTCAGCTTGAACAGATCCTCGTTCCAGGTTTCCAGCGCCTCAGGCATAACGGTGTGATTGGTGTAGGAAACGGTGCGGGTCACGATATCCCACGCGCGGTCCCACGTATAGAAATAATCGTCGATCAGGATACGCATAAGCTCGGGAATACAGAGTGCGGGGTGCGTATCGTTGATGTGGATCGCCGCCTTATCAGCAAGATTGTCAAGGGTTCCGTATACCGCCATATGGTCGCGGATAATGCTCTGCACCGATGCCGAAACCAGGAAATACTGCTGGGAAAGACGAAGCAGCTTACCCTCGGTGTGGTTATCGGAGGGATACAGCACCTTGGAAATGATCTCCGCATTGGTGCTTTCCTCAAGCGCCTTGGTATACTGTCCCTGGGAGAAAAGACCCATATTGAAGTTGTGAATATCACGCGCCTTCCAAAGTCTTAACTGGCTGACTGCCTTACTGTCTGCGCCCGAGATCATCATATCGTAAGGAACCGCTTCGATCTCCTCGCAGTCCTCGTAAATGATCTCAAGGTGATTGTTCTTCCACTCTTCTCTGACGCGGCCGCCCATCTTGACCTTGTAGATACGGTCGGTTCTGGGAACCAGCCATACCTCGCCGCCGGGAAGCCAGATATCGGGAAGCTCGATCTGCATACCGTCAACGATCAGCTGCTTAAACAGACCGTACTCGTAGCAAATAGAGAAACCTGTTGCGGGGTAATCAAGGGAGGACAGCGAGTCCATAAAGCACGCCGCAAGTCTTCCAAGACCGCCGTTACCGAGTCCCGCGTCAGGCTCACACTCATAAAGATCGTCAAGCTCAAAGCCGAGCTCGGCGAGTGCTTCCTTATATTCGTCGGCGAGACCGAGGTTGTGAACGTTGGTCTTCAGAGAACGGCCAAGCAGGAACTCCATACACATATAGTAAACACGCTTGGAGCCGGTCTGGTTGACGTCCTTTTTGAACTCACCGCGCTTTGCGGTCAGAATGTCTTTAATAGTCAGTGCCGCCGCCTTGTACATTTGGTCACGGGAGGCCTCTTCCGCCGTGCAACCAAACTGGCGGGACAGCTTGGACTCAATATTTTCTTTTACTTGCTTTGCTGTAGGTAAATTT
>JBGVFO010000192.1:0-10223 GCA_045121195.1 Eubacteriales bacterium | reverse complement strand
TCTGCAATATCCGCCACACCGTCGGTTTTCTTCCCCATTTTTGAGGAAAAAATACACCTCTCCACAAAATTTGTAAAATTTTACAATTACATTCTGACAAGTTTGTGCCACATTTTTACTGGAAAATACTTGTAATAATTTCCATTTTATGGTAATATATAGGCGTGCACAAAACTATCTATGGAGGAAAAACAGTATGGAATATAACAATCAAACCAAAATTCTGATCGCCGACGAAAATCCCATTCAGCGCAAAGCGCTTTGCGACGGCTTGCGAAGCGCGGGTTTCCGCAACATTGAAGAGGCCCTTAACGGCGAGGACGCTCTCGTTCGCATCAATCGCACCCATCCCGATATAGCACTCATTGACCTTTGCCTCTCCAAGCTGGACGGCATCGGCGTTCTCAGACAGAGTAAGCAGATCAATTTCGCTCCCGACAAGGAGCCCGCCTTTATCGTTTTCTCCGTTTTTTCCAATCAGAACACCTTTATTGAGGCGGCAAATGCGGGCGCGGAGCTGTGCCTGATGAAGCCCTACAATATCGGCAGCCTTTGCGAGCACATTCAGTCTATTCTGAGAAACCGTGACCGCGGACTTACCGCCCCTGCCGATGCGCCGCAGACCCCCGATATCGAAACGCAGGTCACCAAGATCATCCACCAGATCGGCGTCCCCGCCCATATCAAGGGCTATCAATATCTCCGCACCGCCATCCTGATGACGGTCAAGGACAGCGACATCATCAACTCGGTTACCAAGATCCTCTACCCCTCGGTCGCCAAGCAATATCAGACAACCACAAGCCGCGTAGAGCGCGCCATTCGACACGCCATCGAGGTAGCGTGGGACAGAGGTGACGTGGATACGTTGAACAGCTATTTCGGATATACGATACAGAACAATCGCGGAAAGCCTACCAATTCGGAGTTCATCGCTATGATCGCAGACAATCTGCGGTTGAAATATAAAATCAAATAATACGTCTCTCTTTTCGAAAGCCCAAGATCTTCCTTGGGCTTTTTCAAATTTTGATTTATCGGTGTGTTCGATGTGACAAAACGGCGACGCACAAACCCGTAGGGGCGACCATTGGTCGCCCGTTCGTTGGGTAATTGTCATTCATGGCGGGCGACCAATGGTCGCCCCTACAAACCATCAATTTCGTTTTACAAACTCCCCGACAAACATCAATTTATTCACCAAATATGTTGCTTTTCGGATGGTTTTGCGGTATAATGTTGGGGTATCATCTGACAGGAGAAATTCACCATGGCATCCCTTTTATTGGCAATTATCTACATTTCCTTCATCAGCCTCGGGCTCCCCGATTCCCTGCTTGGCTCGGCGTGGCCCGTGATGCAGGTGGAATTCGGCGCGCCGCTTTCCGCGGCAGGCGGCATCAGCATCATTATCACCGCCGGCACCATCGTTTCCAGCCTACTTTCTGACCGTATGATGCGAAAATTCGGCGCGGGACTTGTCAACTCGGTAAGCGTTGCCCTGACCGCCGTTGCCCTGTTCGGTTTTTCCGTTTCCAATTCCATTCCTATGCTTTGCCTTTGGGCAATTCCCTACGGACTTGGCGCGGGCGCCATTGACGCGGCACTCAACAATTACGTAGCCATCCATTTTGCGGCGCGCCACATGAGCTGGCTCCATTGCTTCTGGGGACTTGGCGCCTCTGTCAGCCCTTATATTATGTCCTATTGCATCAGCTCACAGCGAGGCTGGCAAATGGGATACCGAAGCGTTTCCGTCATTCAGCTCGTTCTCACCGTCTTTCTTTTCCTCAGCCTTCCCCTTTGGAAAAGGAATGGGACGGCGGCGAACGAGAATACCGACACCCCCGCGGCGCCGCCCCTTGGCATTGTCGGCGCGCTGAAGATCCGCGGTGTCCCCCACGTTCTTCTTTCTTTTCTTGCCTATTGTGCCGTAGAGACCACGGCAGGACTTTGGGCGGCAAGCTATCTCGAGGAATTTCGCGGCGTTGACCCTGAAATTGCCGCCGCCTTTGCTTCTCTTTTCTACATCGGGATCACCTTTGGCAGATTCTTAACCGGCTTTCTTGCCAACCGCTTCAGCGACAAGACCCTTATTCGTCTTGGAAGCGGCATCCTCTCGGTGGGCTTGATCCTGATCATGCTCCCCTTGGACAAGTGGTTTGCCCTCTCGGGTCTTCTCGTCGTGGGACTTGGATGCGCCCCCATCTTCCCCTGTATCATCCATTCCACCCCCGCGCATTTCGGCGAAGAGAATTCCCAAGCCATCGTGGGACTCCAAATGGCAAGCGCCTATATGGGAAGCGCCCTGATGCCCCCTCTCTTCGGGCTGATCGGCGACTACGTACACATCGGTCTTTATCCCTTTTATATGGCGATCTTCGCTCTGCTTATGATCCTTATGACAGAGCGACTCAATCGGATGTTTGACAAAAAAGACGAACCGTTAAAATCACGTTAACAAGCGAAGCAAAAAGCTGTGTGGAAATTCCACACAGCTTTTATTTTTTATGACATCCTTACTTCTGTTTTTTCGGATATTGGTTCCTGACAAAGTTCGCTTTGATATATGCATTCATTCCGACAATTCTTCCCTTGGAAAGTTTTTTCATATTAAACATCTCTGTTCCCGCTAAAACCGGTATAGTTCCAAGTGCTGTATGCAGTTGAATGATATATGCGTTATACTGATTTTCGCCAAATGCGATCGTCACCTTTGAGAAATCTTCGACCACGCCAACGACAACAGACCATGGTTTTTTTTCCGTTTTATCATTGTCCTTTAAAATGCCGCCAGGCATAATAAAGTCCGTTCCCAAGCCATGAACACGCAGTCCCGTATCCGCAACGTTGATCGCTTTTTCAAACCCGAAGAATTTATTGAACTCTTTCTCATTCTTGAAAACAGTCAAACCATACGGAAATGCCGAGGCATAAATTGAAAGGGTCTCTCCCTCTATCTCGCGCTCTTCCACATATCTGTTAACGGTTTCCACAATCAAATGCTGTCCACTTTCCGCTGTTATCGCTTCATAATATTCATTGGAATCGGAAGATTGAGGAAGCTTTTTTGAAAAAATAATTTCCGTCGACATATCATTATTCAAAACGATATCGACATCTAAAATCTCATTTCTTTGTTGCTCTATATTGCTAAAAAAGGTGAAGACAAATTTCCCAATTTCTTTTCCCGTTTTTTGGTCAATAAGCGGTGCAGATCCCAAAAAATATTTTCCGTTGCTCTGTGCGAACGCATCATTACAGTTTTCTAACGCCTCCTGCAAGATCCATGCGAATAATTCGGAATATTTTGTTTCGGTAAGTGAATCAAAATGTACTGGCACAATAAATTCCTCCTTGTTTTTTATCGTCTATACTTGATACGATAAAAGATGTCACTTCGCCACGCGGTTCCCCTCTTAGGCGTGGTCTGTCCCGTGATCTCAAAATACGCCTTATTGTCCGAGCCGCGGATCCAGAGCTTCGCGCTGATCTGCTCATCGGGAATCGATCCGTCGCGAACGGTGTAGCCCGTTTCCATAACAAGCCCTCCGTCCTTCTTGAACGCGCGGGCTCTCGTTGCCTTCCCTGCCTGATGATAGCCACCGTCCTGACCGTTCCCGTACGCGGTGGTGTCAAAGGTGGCAAGAAGCGCACCGTTCTTATCGTAGAATTCTACGGTATCGCTGATGATCTCGTCGGTCTTGTCTGCGTTGACGCGTTGCGCGGTCATCATAGGCGCAAAGCCCGAATGCAGTCGGCGTCCGTCGACGATCCATTCGATATTTTGATCGAGAAGCAGCCGATCTCCGTCGGCGATATAGGTCTGCGTGTGAAGAATGATCTTTTCCTCGGGGGTATTACAGCGGAATATGTAGGACTGCTCATAGAAAGAGAGCTCCGAGAACTCACCGAAATAAGGTGTATCCAAGGGCATAGGCTTACCGTCAACGGTAAGTGCTACCTGGGTCAAAAGCTCGTCGCCGTGGAAGCCGCCCACAAAGTCGCCAGCGCCCTCCTCCTTGATAGCAAAGCCGATCTCGCCGCCCGAAAGCACGCGAAACACGGTGGCGAAGCCCGCGCCCTCGCGCTTAACAAGATCCGCCGTGCGGATGCGATAAAAGCGACGGTTGGCGGGATCGTTTACACCGTTTTCGTAGGTCAACTCGGGCTTTACGGGATTCTCCTCAAAGAGGAAGCGATACCGCGTGTAATACGTCCCGTCCTCCGAGGCGGGAAGATACACGTGAAAAGAAGCGTATTCTTTTCCGCTCTCGGGAGAAAGGATCTCAAGATACCCCAAAGACTTCATAGGAATCTCCTTTAGTTTCTCAAGCTGTGAATGGGGGCGGGAATCCGTCCGCCGCGGGCAATAAACGCCTCGGAGCTGTTTTCGTTCAGCTTCATAATAGGCGCGTAGCCAAGAAGTCCGCCAAACTCCACCGACTCGCCAACGCCCTTGCCCACAACGGGGATCAGACGGACGGCGGTGGTCTTATTGTTGATCACGCCGATAGCGATCTCGTCGGCGATAATGGCACTAATGGTAGATGCAGAGGTGTCGCCGGGCACGGCGATCATATCAAGGCCTACCGAGCAAACGGCGGTCATTGCCTCCAGCTTTTCGATGGAAAGCGAGCCGCACTCCACCGCCTCGATCATGCCAGCGTCCTCGGACACGGGGATGAAGGCGCCCGAAAGTCCGCCCACGTGAGAGCTTGCCATAACGCCGCCCTTCTTGACCGCGTCGTTGAGCATCGCCAGCGCCGCCGTGGTGCCGTGAGTACCGCAACGGGCAAGGCCCATATTTTCAAGGATCCGCGCCACGCTGTCGCCTTGCGCGGGGGTGGGAGCCAAGGAGAGGTCAACGATTCCGTAAGGGGTACCGAGGCGGTTGGATGCCTCGTAAGCGATCAACTGACCCACACGGGTGATCTTGAAGGCGATTTTCTTGATGGTATCGGCAAGGGTGCCGAAATCGCAGTCGCCCGCGCGCTTGACGGCATTCGCCACGACACCGGGACCCGAAACGCCCACGTTGATCACGGTATCGGGCTCACCCATACCGTGAACGGCGCCTGCCATAAAGGGATTGTCTTCGGGGATATTCGCAAAAATAACCAGCTTGGCGCATCCGATGGAATCCCTATCACGGGTCAGATACGCAGTCTTGGTCACGATCTCACCCATACGCTTAACGGCGTCCATATTGATGCCCGCCTTGGTTGTCGCCACGTTGACCGACGAGCACACGCAGGAGGTGGTGGAAAGCGCCTCGGGGATCGCCTCGATAAGATTGGCGGCACCCGTGGTCATTCCCTTTTGCACAAGGGCGCCAAAGCCGCCGATAAAGTTGATACCGAGGGTATCTGCCGCGCGCTGAAGGGTGTGAGCCAGACGTACATAGCCGTCTTGGTCAATAGCGCCTCCCACAAGGGAAAGCGGTGTCACCGAAACTCGCTTGTTGATGATCGGAACACCGTAGCTAGCCTCAAGCTCCTCGGCGACGCTGACAAGACGCTCCGCCTTTTTCGTGATCTTATCGTAGATCTTGGTTTCCAGTCTGCCAAGATCGTCGCTGACGCAGTCAAGGAGCGAAATTCCCATCGTCACGGTACGGACGTCAAGATTCTCCTCCCGAATCATATGTATAGTTTCAAGAATATCTGTGGTATTGAGCATTGGATCGTCTCCTCACTTTATATGCGGTGCATAGAGTTGAAAATATCCTCGTGCATCGCGTGGATCTCAAGTCCGCGCGTTTCGCCCAGCTTCCTCATGCTCTCCGCAAAATCGGCAAAGGGAACGGTAAGCGCCTCGATCTCCACCAGCATGATCATAGCGAAATACTCACGCATAACGCTCTGGCTGATATCCAGAATATTGCCTCCGAATTTGGCACACTCACTGCTGACGGTGGCAATAATTCCCACGCTGTCCTTACCGATAACGGTTACTACTGCTTTCATTGTTTTTCCTCCCAAAATAAATTCTCTTATATTTTACATCAAATCTCAAAAAAATGCAATACCTTCACCCTTCTTTTTCCTCGGGGTGCCATTGAAACGCAGAAAGCGTCACGTAGCCCTCATCGCTGACCGCGACCCCCTCCTGCCGAAGCATAGCGATCTGCATATTTTCACCGCCGAAGGCGAAGGCAGAGGATACCCTTCCCTCTCTATTCACCACGCGATGGCACGGGATCACACCCGGCGCGGGGTTAACGTGGAGAGCGTAGCCAACGATCCGCGCCCGTCTGGGGTTGCCCGACATCGCCGCGATCTGCCCGTAGGTCGCCACCCTTCCGCGCGGGATCTGTTTGACAATGGCATATATTTCTGCAAAAAGTCCGTTTTCTTTCATCCTTTTGCTCCTAATTCAAAATAACCGTGGAAACGATCCACGGTTTTTTATATTCTTTCCGCTTCCTTCTCTTCTTCCTTCGGTGCAAGCTCATCAATACGCACCGCCTTATCGTGCCGGATCGGTTTCCATTTCACCTTCATAAACAGTGAAACAATAGAAATGGGGAGACCCAACAGATCAAACCACGGAAATACCAGCGTATACCAAACAAGACGGGATGTAGAGCAATGAATATGTCTGCGCTCTCGAATCACCGTGATCGCGCCGATCAGGACGAAGCCCAAATAAGACGCCGCAAGAGATTTGGCAAGACCAAGAGCACCCGTTGCGAGTGCTTGCGGCTCCGTAGAAACGCCAAAGACCGCCACCGAAGCCAAGGCATACAGCAAGGAAATAAGCGCGGAAAACAGCCCCTTTGGAAAAGCGTAGAAAAACACATCGTAACAGCCAAACCGTCCGACTTTGCCCCCCTCGGGCTTGACAAAACACCCTCGGAGCAATCCCCACGCACATCGGAAGAAGCAAAACAGGCGTCCCTTTTCCCAGCGAAGACGCTGACGAACCATAACGTCAAAAGAATAGGGCTGCTCGTCAAAAAATTCCGCAGATTCGCAGAAGGCAATATGTAATCCCTTCGCCACGCTTGACAGGGTAAACTGGGTATCCTCGGTCAGCGAGGTAAAGTGCCATCCGTCTCGAAGAAGCGAGGAGCGAAGCACGTATCCCGTACCCGCAATGTGGGTGGGAAGACCGAGAATTGCCCGCGGACGGTGCATCAGCGCCGAGCTTCGGCAGAAGTGGATCCCGTATCCTGCCGAAATAAAATTGGTCGAAAAATTTTTGGTATTTCGGTATCCGACAGCCGCATCCACGCCCGTATCAAAGGCTTTATTGATCTCCCTAAGATAGTTGGGGTGCAGAAGGTTGTCCGCATCAAACACCAGGTATCCCTCAAGGCTTTCGATGCCGTAATCGCGGTCAATGCAGGAAAACAGATATTCCATCGCATAGCCCTTGCGCGCCTTCTCGGGATCGTTGCGCTCATATACAACCGCTCCCTTTGCGCGGCAGATATCGGCGGTGTCGTCGGTACAGTTATCGGCAACGACGAACACGCGAACGCGGCTCATGTCGTAATTCTGCACCGCAATGCTATCCAGCAGATTGCCGATCACAAGACGCTCGTTGCGAGCGGTGATGACAATGCCAAAGGAATGCTCGGTTCTCGCGTCGGGATAGGTTTGGGGCTTAGCAAAAAAACCAATGATCGCATACACGATCTGATATATCATAAGTACCGAGATCACACTCGTGATACCGGTGCAAACAGCGCTTAAAATTTCCATCGGGCTCTCCGTTCTTTTACATGGGTCTATGATAGCACACAATTCGACATTTGTCAACCGAAAGCCATCTGCCAAATTCTCGTTCGCTTTACATTTTTTCACCCGATTGGGCATACTAATAACAAAAGGACAAGGGAGGTTATATATGAAGGTAGACTGGCAAAAAACGGCTTCCATTTTGTTCTGTGTCTTGGCTTCCGTAGGACTATTCTTCTTGATAGGAAAATACGTTGTCGTCATCGTTTTGCCTTTTCTTATCGCGTGGGTCATTGCGCTTGTCGTTCATCCCGCCGCCAACGCCATTGCCGCGCGGACGCGTCTGCCGCGTAAGCTCACCGTCGTGATTCTCTTACTCCTGTTCTTCGCGCTTCTGGCAGTTCTCGTGACGCTTGGCATCAACCGTCTTGCGGGGGAGCTGGGACGCCTTGCGGAGCGCTTCGCCTCGGGAGATCAGCTTTCCCGTCTGATGGCGGATATTGAAAGCGTGGGAGAGCGGCTTCCCTTTCTCGATACCCACACCAAGCTTCGGGAAAGTCTTGACGGAATGATCAATTCTATGCTGCGCGAGGCGGCGTCCGCCGTTGCGTCTGCTGTAACCGCCTTCGCCACGGGGCTTCTCCGTTCTATGCCCTCCATTATGCTTTTCGTGGTGGTCTCCGTTATCTCCTCCTTTTATTTTGCCCTTGATCTTGACGCCGTCCATGGCGCCTTGATCTCCCTTCTTCCCCATCGCGTTGCCGAAAAGCTCCCCGCCGTCAAGAGCCGCGCTCGCCGCTTCGTGATCAAGTATCTTCGGGTATATCTGTTTCTGATGTTCATTACCTTCTGCGAGCTGTTCGCGGGCTTTACTATCCTTCGCGTGGAGTACTCCTTCCTGCTTGCCCTCGTCATTTCGGTGATCGATATTCTTCCCGTCCTCGGCGTGGGAACAGCGCTGGTGCCTTGGTCGATCGTTGAGCTTTTGGGAAGAGATTTCCGTATGGGCTTTGGGCTTCTCATACTGTGGGCGGTCATTACCGTGGTGCGACAGATCGCAGAGCCTCACATCGTGGGCGAAACCATCGGACTGCATCCCCTTCTGACACTGGTGGGAATGTATATCGGCTTCCGCGTGTTCGGCATCGTGGGAATGCTTCTGGCGCCTGCCCTCATCATCGCGGTGCGTACGGGTGTCCGCGAGTGGATGCCGCAAAAGAAGATCGAACGGAAATCTTGACATTTTGCCTCCTCGGTGCTATAATTGCTACAAAACCACGCGGGAGGAAAGTCTATGATTTACAAGAGCATAACCGAGCTGGTGGGACACACGCCCCTTTTTGAGCCGCTTCAATACGAAGAGGTATGCGGTGTGAATGCCCATATTCTCTGCAAGCTGGAATATCTCAATCCCGCGGGAAGCATCAAGGACCGCGCCGCTCTCGGCATGATCGAAGCGGCAGAACGGGACGGAACGCTGACAAAAGGCTCGGTGATCATTGAGCCTACAAGCGGCAATACGGGCATTGGACTTGCCGCCATTGCCGCGCGAAAGGGATACCGCGTTATTCTTACTATGCCGGATACTATGAGTATCGAGCGCAGAAAGCTTCTTGCGGCATACGGCGCCGAGATCGTGCTGACAGAGGGTGCTCTCGGCATGAAGGGTGCCATCGACCGCGCCAAGGCGCTGGCGAGGGAGATTCCCACAAGCTTTATTCCCGCGCAGTTTGACAATGTTGAAAACGCAAACGCCCACAAGGCAAGCACCGCCCCCGAGATCCTTGCGGATACTGAGGGAAAGGTAGATATTTTCGTAGCAGGTGTTGGCACGGGTGGCACCATCACGGGCATAGGACAGGTACTGAAGGATGCTTGCCCCGCCGTTAAGGTGGTTGCCGTAGAGCCTGCCGATTCTCCTCTCTTGTCGGAGGGACGGTCAGGCGCCCACGGACTGCAGGGCATCGGCGCCAATTTCGTCCCCTCACTCCTTGACCGCGCGGTCATTGACGAGATCTTCCCCGTCACCACCGAGGATGCCTACGCCGCCGCACGAAAGCTGGCACGGATAGAGGGCATTCTCGTGGGAATCACGTCGGGCGCCGCGCTCCACGCCGCCACCGAGCTTGCGAAGCGCCCCGAAAACGCGGGCAAGAACATCGCAGTCATCCTTCCCGATACCGGCGATCGGTATCTTTCCACCCCTTTGTTTGACAAATAATTGAACAAAAAGCGTAGCCACACGGCTACGCTTTTTTATTTCAAATTTTGATTTGTCGGTGAGTTTGATGTGACGAAATGGCGACATACAAACCTTGTAGGGGGCGACGGTCTCGTTGCGACTCGGTCACGCCACGGCTCTGACTGCCACCGGCAGTCATTCACTACCGTGTGGCCGCTTCGCTACCTCGGCGCCCCGCGACGAACGGATTTGCAATTATAAAATTGGTGAAAGCCTTTTGTGATAAGGGTTTGAACGTAGCCATGAACAAAATCAAATTTGGTTGCTTTCGGGGCGCCGAGGACGTCGCCCCC
>JBGVFO010000191.1:0-3720 GCA_045121195.1 Eubacteriales bacterium | reverse complement strand
AAACCTCATCCGCAAGGGATGAGGCTTGGTGGGCCATCTGGGACTCGAACCTAGGACCGACCGGTTATGAGCCGGTAGCTCTAACCAACTGAGCTAATGGCCCGCGTGAATATTCAGCGACCTTAATATTATATACTGTCGCGACAAAAATGTCAAGGGCTTTCACAAAAAACGGGAAAATAAAAATATTTTCTCTCGACAGATTGTACTTGGATTTTCATTTGTGACCCGTTATACTGATTTTACGGATGAGGACCCGTAATACAAAAGAAAGGAAGAGAGAAAATGAAAATTATTAAAGTCGGAGGCGTTTTGTTATTGGCGGCAGCCGCGGTGTTTTTTGGATTCCACTTTTTCTTCGGGGAAGCCGCACCGACCGATCCCACCACCCCCTCGGGGAACGAAACGGACGAATACCTTGAGGAGCTGACCTACTATCGGGAGCGATCGGAGCAGCTTGAAACCGAGCTTTCCCAGCTCAAGCAGGAGCAGTATACCGCAAACAAGGCGTACGAGGACCGTATTTCCGAGCTGGAGCTTTTGCTCAAGGCAGAGGAAGAGAAGGAAGAGCCGCAGGTGAGTGCGACCTATACATACACCGTGTCGGAAAATGCTATCACGATCACGGGATATACGGGGACGGAAACCAAGCTTTCAATCCCGGAAGCCATCGACGGTCTTGCCGTAGTCGCCATCGGCAGAGATGCTTTTAAGAACTCGGCTCTCACCGAGGTAGTGATCCCCGATACCGTAAAAAAGATCGACTGGTTTGCCTTTTACGGGAGCGGACAGCTTACAAGCGTTACCATTCCGTCCAGCGTAACCAAGATCGAATACGGTGTATTTGACGGCTGCGAGGCGCTTACGGTGCATTGTGCAAGAAACTCGTATGCAGACAAATACGCCCGAAGCTACGGAATGCGCGTAGCAAATTGAAAAAGACCGCTTCGGCGGTCTTTTTCTTTTCAAGCCGAGAAAAAACAAATAATTTTTCGGTTTCCTGTTGAAAAACGACGGGAAATGTGATATACTAAAAATTGGTTTTTAATACAGATGGGTGGTGACAAGTATGGCAAAGATCGGTTTTGACAATGAAAAGTATCTGCAACTGCAATCCAAGCACATCAGAGAGCGAATTGCCCAATTTGGCGGTAAGCTTTATCTGGAGTTTGGCGGCAAGCTGTTCGACGACTTCCACGCGGCGCGTGTTCTCCCCGGCTTCAAGCCTGACAGTAAGCTGAAGATGCTTCTGCAGCTCAAGGACGAGGCGGAGATCGTCATCGTTATCAACGCGGCAGACATCGAAAAGAATAAAGTGCGAGGGGACTTGGGAATCACCTATGATCTGGACGTCCTTCGCTTGATCGACGCATTCCGTAGCGTCGGACTTTACGTGGGCAGCGTGGTTCTTGCCCGTTACGCCGCGCAGAATGCTACCGTTCAGTTCGAGAAGAAGCTGCAAAGCCTGGGCGTCAAGGTATACCGTCATTATTCTATTGCGGGCTACCCCTATGATATTGAAAATATCGTGAGTGACAACGGCTACGGCATCAACGAATATATCGAAACCGAGCGTCAGCTTGTTATCGTGACCGCTCCCGGTCCCGGAAGCGGCAAGATGGCTACCTGCCTTTCCCAGCTTTATCACGAGAATAAACGGGGCGTTAAGGCGGGATACGCCAAGTTTGAAACCTTCCCCATTTGGAATCTTCCCTTGAAGCATCCCGTGAATCTGGCGTACGAGGCGGCAACTGCCGATCTGAATGACGTCAATATGATCGACCCCTTCCACCTGGAGGCATACGGCGAAACAGCGGTCAACTATAACCGCGACGTGGAGATCTTCCCCGTGCTGGATGCCATGTTCAAGAGGATATACGGTACCTCCCCTTATAAGTCCCCCACCGATATGGGTGTGAATATGGCGGGGCATTGCATTGTCGATGACGAGGCGACCCGCGAGGCTTCCAAGCAGGAGATCATCCGAAGATATTATACGGCGCTTTGCGAGGCGCGCGAAAATATGACCACCTCCGACTCGGTCACCAAGCTGGATATCTTGATGAAGCAGATCGGTATTACGGCAGACGACCGTCCCGTGATCGCGGCGGCAAGAGAGAAGGCAGAGCTTACGGGCGCACCCGCAACGGCGCTTCAGCTTCCCGACGGAAGCATCGTGCTTGGTAAGACCTCGTCCCTGCTCGGAGCATCCGCGGCACTCCTGCTGAATGCCCTCAAGCGGCTTGCGGGTATTGACATCCGCGAGGAGCTGATCTCGCCCTCGATCATTGAGCCCGTTCAGCATCTCAAGGTAGACCACCTCGGCAATCACAATCCAAGACTTCATACCGATGAGGTCCTGATTGCTCTTGCCATCAGCGCAGTATCCTCCAAGAATGCGGCACTGGCGCTGGAGCAGCTCGGAAAGCTTCAGGGATGTGAGGCGCACTCCACCGTGATTCTGGCGCAGACCGATAGCAAGACCTTCAAAAAGCTTGGCGTCAATATCACCTGTGAGCCTCAATATCAGGTTAAAAAATTATATCACGCGAAATAAAAGAAAAAGGCTTGTGAGAAGTTAACGCCCCATAAGGAAGTTTTGTATGTAGGAGGTATTGTGACCGATTTTGGTCACAATACCTCTTGCTGTGTTATACGGCTTCTTTATTGCCCTTGACTCTGCCGTGGAGTACGATGCAATCGTCCTCTTTGGCAGTGGGTAAGTTAATGATGCCGACAGCATTGTAGTAAATCTCGATTTTTTGTTTTCTGTGTCCGCTGCTCTTATCGGGAGCGTGGACGAGTATCTTATCAACCAAATCGTTAAGCATTTCTGCGGTCAGTTCCTCTGGATCGGTGTACTTGCGAACGTTGGCAAGCAGTTGTTTCAAATCCTTCAACTGTTCCTCGCCGTTTTCAATCAAGTTTTCAAGCTCGGCAATTCTGCGTTTGACTTCCTCTTGCTCCTTCTCGTATTCCGAAGAAAGAAGGTCAAACTTCGCATCGGTAATTCTTCCCGTTGCCATATCCTCATAGGTTCGCTTGAATATGAGGTCAAGGGTTTGGTCGCGTTCCTTCAAGCTCGCAATCTCTTTCCTTGCATTCGCTATGGTACGTTCCCGCACTCTGTCCGCTTTCTCAATCTCGTGGCTTACAAATGCTTCTTCAAACTGTTGCACATAGGTGAGCATTCCCTTAATATGCTTGAATACCAAATTTGCGAGCGTTTGCTGACGGATATAATGCACCGTGCACGTACTCGTGTCCTTTCGGTATTGAGAGCAGTTAAAGAAGTCTTTGCTTGCATCGAAATCTTTGGTAGTGCAATAATAGAGCTTTGAGCCGCAATCCGCGCAAAAGACCTTGCCGGAGAAGATGCTGACATTACCCGTTGCCGTCGGTCTGCGCTTGTTTGCGCGTATCTTCTGCACGATCTCATAGGAGTTCTCATCAACAATAGCAGGATGTGTGTTTAAGAACACCATCTGCTTCTCTACGGGATTGTTTACACGCTTGCTGCTCTTAGGACTTTTGTTTGTCGTTCGGAAGTTGACCGTGTGACCGAGGTATTCAAGTCGCTCCAAGATACGACCGATTGTCGCGTGATCCCACTTATAAGGGTTACCCTTGTAGGGTTTACCTGCCTTTTCGGCAACATAAGCAGCTGGAGTTAGGATGTTTTCTTCTTTTAGTGCTTTTGCAATTTGTGCGGGACCAAAG
>JBGVFO010000190.1:0-15959 GCA_045121195.1 Eubacteriales bacterium | reverse complement strand
CGTAGATGGCAGGGTGACCTGCACGGGATCCTTGCGCGAGGTGTGCGAGAAATTGCCGAAAAATCGGTTTTATCGGGCGCACAGAAGCTTTATCGTCAATCTGAGTCGCGTGACCCAGATCGAGAAATATCAATTTACAATGGATAACGGCGATACCGTTACCGTCGCAAAGAATCGTTATGCCGAGGCCAAGCAGGTTTGGCGCGATTTTTGCGGATTTACCCCCCGCGCCTGATAAAAGGCGCCCATATCCGTGGAGTTTCGCACTCACGGACGGTGTTTTGGACGAGATTGGATGCGCGATCGGTTTTTTCCTTTGGTCCGGGAAGAAATCGGGGGCGCAAAAAACCTCAAAAAGTGCCAAAATGGTGCAAAATGAACGAAAATTGCTCAAAAATGACCCGTTGGTACGAAATAACACCCGTTCGTAAAAAAGTAGTGCAAAATTCAAATAAATAGTGTACAATGGTACCACAAATTCAATTCATGGAGGGAAAACATGAGAAAGGTTAAAGTTTTAGCACTCCTTCTTGCTGCACTCATGGTAGTTGCAGTATTCGCAGGTTGTGCAGACACTGATGCAATCGTTGCTGATGTTGAGAAC
The DNA here is from genome assembly GCA_045121195.1 of Eubacteriales bacterium. GTDB lineage: Bacteria > Bacillota > Clostridia > Oscillospirales > CAG-272 > RGIG8775. Next base: position 15,355 of record JBGVFO010000190.1, on the reverse strand, counting down.
CTTGACGAGAGAGTAGAAGCTCTTGAGAATCTTCTTAACAATCAGAAGGATGCAATCGACGACGTGAAGGACCAGCTCGGTGACGTTTCCGACAAGCTCGACAACGACACCACCGCTGCTCAGCTCGAGGCAGTTCTTAAGGCTCTCGAGGAACAGCAGAAGGCAAACGCTGCACTTCAGGAACAGCTCAAGGAGCTTGGTGACAAGGTTACCAAGGTCGAAGAGGACAACAAGGAGTCCGACGAGAACGCTGATGACGATGCAGCTCTCCAGGCAGCAGTTAAGGTATACACTGCTAAGCTTCAGGAACTCAAGATCACCTGCGAGCTTTCCAAGGACGACTATGTTCTCGCTGATTACGAGGCAGTTGTAAAGGCTCTTACCACGGCGATCAATGATCTTGCTGCGGCAGAGACTGAGGAGGCTGCAAAGAAGGTTTATGATGATGCTGTTGCTGTATACAATGCTAAGGCAACTGTTTACACCAAGCTCATCAACTACTACAACTCTGTTCTCAACGCTATTACCGTTGATAGCAAGGACCTGATCGCAGAGATCGATGCTTACATCAATGACAAGGGCGTTGTTAAGAGTGTGGTCAATGAGAAGTATTGGGATGATACTACCACTCCCGGCTCTGTTAAGCTTCCCGAGAAGATCACTGCTTACGCAACCGGCAAGACCAATGCTGACGGCACTGCTGAGAAGGTTAATCTTGTAACCGAGCTCAATAATGCAATTGCTGCATACAATTACCTTGTTGCCGCTTCTGCTGGTCTTAAGGCTGAGGTTAACGAGGCGATGGTTGCTATCAAGGCTATCGGTACCGTTAAGATTAACCCTGTTGGTATCGCCCTTGTTGACGCTGCAAAGGTCGCGTACAAGGATGTTACTGATAACGTAACCGGCAATACCGTTAACGCTAAGTATCTTGCGGATTCCAATCTTGCACTCGTTGAGAACGCATCTGTTCTGACTGATGCTATCGCAAGATTGAATCAGCTTACCGTTGCTAAGGCAATGTACGGTACTCTGGGTACCACCTCTGGCGGTAAGTTCGTTTCCGTTTTCGCTGAGTACACCGCTCTTCCTGTCAAGGTAGACTATCAGGAAAAGGCTGTTTACGACGCGATCAATGCTACTCTTAAGACTTGGGTTGACACCTATGCTCTTGATGACGACAACGTTGAAATCATCGTTAATGAAGCAGAGGTTGACGATGCTACTACTCCTGTTGATGAAACTGTTGTATATGCAACCTACAAGGCAGAGAATCACAAGGTAAATCTTTATGCCAAGGCTTATGCCGACTTTGCTGCTATTGCTAACAGAGTTACCGCTCTTAACAAGGTAACTGTTCTTGACACCGCTGCATTCAACGAGTATGCAGAGATCACCAAGGCAATTGAGGCTTGGAAGACCGTTCAGAAGGAAGACAAGACCGTTACCCCCAACGTTCCCAAGATCGACGTTGACGCATACAATATGGCTCACATCTTCGTTGCTTACGGTCTCGTAAACGACAAAGCTGACGCAACCATCACGGCTACCGACCTTCGCACCCAGATCGACTTTACTGCAACAGATCTTGCAGCAGAGCTCGTTGCTAAGAAGCTGGTTAAGGCAGACAACTACTTCGGTCTGTACTGCTTTGCTGACACCAAAACCTCTACCTTCTTCGCCACCACTTATGCTGAGGCAAAGCTTGAGGCAAGCTTTATCAATGAAAGCATCAAGACTCTGAAGGATAACCTTACCGCAGGTACTAAGTACACTGATATCGCTCGTCACCTCGCTGTTGAGGGTCTTTATAGAGTGACGACCGAGAACAGCGTTACCGCTTACAGAAAGCAGACGCCCACTGCAACTGATACATGTGACACCTTCAAGTATGACAAGGATAAGAACGCGAATACGGGTAATAATGGTAAGGAGTACTCTCCTCTGACTATCGAGGCGTTCAAGCTTGCTTACACCACTGCTGATTACGACCTCTCTACTCTGATCAACCTTGCTGATTTCGAGGCTGCTAAGGCTGGCGCAATCGAGAGAATCGCAGGCTTCAAGGCTGGCGCTGAAAACATTGCTAAGCTTGTTGAGGCTATCGACTACGTTGAGCTTAAGGAAGGTGCAAATGCATACGACTTCAGCGTACCCGCTGATGGCGACACCGTATACTACTACGTAAACCTTAGCGACGCAGAGGCTATCGACGCTGCTAACAAGGCTTACACCGCATGGATCAACTCCGGTGCAAACTCCGACCTTGCTGAGTGGGTTCCCTATGTTGATCCCACCACCGAGGAAGTTGTTCCCGATACTTACGTATTCGAAACTATCGCTGATGAAGAGGTTCTCGCTGCTCTTAAGCAGATGAACGAGCGCGTTGCAATTCTGAAGTCCATGGCTGCTAAGCTTGTTGCTCACTACGAGCTTGTTGCTGAGGTTTGGGACGAGATCAAGGCTACCGTTGATCTTGCTGCTGACGCAAACACCAAGGAAAAGGATGTTCTTGCCCTTCACCAGGCAGTTCTGGATGCAGGTTCCATAACCGTTGATGGCAAGAAGACCGATGGGGCTTACCCCGTAACTCTTAGCAATGCTTCCGCTAACTCCTTCTCTTACAACGGAACACCCTACAAGCTTGCTGCTAAGGGTGCTGCTGTAGCGGCTACCGATGCCATTGCTTCCAGTGCAACGCTTGAGGCTCTTATTAAGGCTGGTAACGATGCTTACGAGGCATTCATGACTATGAACCGCAACATTACTCTTAAGTCTAATGGTACTGCCATTGATAAGAAGGAGTACGTTAAGGATTCCGCAGTTGAGGCTGCTGTAAAGGGCATCGCTGCTGCAGAGCTTGTTATGGTTAAGGATGCTGCCCTTGACGCTGTTGCTAACGCAACTGGTCTTACCGAAGGTCAGAAGGCTCAGTACACCGAGTGGCTCAACGGCGCAACCGCTGTTCAGGGCTACACCGGCGCAACTGTTTGGGTATACGCTCAGCAGATCTATGCTCAGTCTGGCCTTAGACTTGACAAGAACAATGCGGATATGAATGGCTATCTTACTCGTGGTACGGAGATCGTTTCCGGCAAGATTGCTGCTTACGTATTTAGCACTCCTAGCTACGATAACATCGGCTAATTTAGCACAGACAATCTCTTTGGTATAAGCTGGCATGTAGGCTTATACGATGAAATAGAATTGGATTAAGCAATTCTAAAAAACCCACCTATGAATTCCAGTAGGGCTTGTCCCTACTGGAATTCTGTGTTTGGTGGGCTTTTTCTTTTGCGTGTGCAAACTAAATTTTGATTTATCGGTGTATTTGATGCGATGGAAAGGCAACGCACAAACACTGTAGGGGGCGACGTCCCCGACGCCCCGCAACGAACGAATTTCCAATTATAAAATTGGTTAGATCCTTTTGTAGAAAGAGTTTGAGCGTAGCCGCAAACGAAATCAAATCTCACCATTTTCGGGTCGCCGGGGACGTCGACCCCTACGGTGTTAGAGGGTTTCGTTCGTTTTCGGCGTAGCCATAACACACCGATAAACATCAATTTACCTCCCCCCCGTTTTCTCCTTGACATCGGTGCGGATTTGTGGTATGATACTGTCTGTCACGTATAAAAAAGAAAAGATGACAGAAAGAGGAAGAGAATGTCACTTTGGGAATTGTTTTGTATCGCCGTAGGGCTCTCGATGGACGCCTTTGCCGTGGCGATCTGCAAGGGCTTGGCTACGTCCACCGTAAAGCCCCGTCATATGGTCACCGTCGGCTTGTGGTTCGGCGGCTTTCAGGCGCTAATGCCTCTTTTGGGCTATTTCGTCGGCGCCACCTTCAAGGAATACATCGAGGCGTATGATCATTGGATCGCCTTAGTTCTGCTCTCTGCCATCGGTCTGAATATGATCCGCGAGGCGATCTGGGGCGACGGGGAGGAAACGAGCTGCTCCTTCTGCGTCAAGGCAATGCTGCCCATGGCGATCGCTACCAGCATCGACGCCCTGATCGTAGGCGTCACCTTTGCCCTCCTTCCCGCGGTCAACATCGGCGCGGCGGTGTCCTTCATCGGCGTCATAACCTTCCTTCTTTCGGCGATCGGCTTGAAGGTGGGCAATCTGTTCGGCGCCAAGTATAAATCGCGTGCAGAGCTTCTGGGGGGCATCATACTCGTTCTGATGGGCGTCAAGATCCTTCTCGAGCATCTCGGCGTAATCTCCTTTTAAGCGAAAATAAAAAAAGACGACGGAAAATCCGTCGTCTTTTTTATGTAGGACTTAGTCGATCCACCAGATCTCGCCCTTAAGGATCACGCAGATCAGGTCGATCAGCCAAACGAAGGGAACTCCTACTACAAGGAGCACTGCTGCAAGAACGATGCCGAGCACGTTCTTGGTATCAATGCTTCTGATAAGACGGGTCACGTTCCATACGATGTCAAGCATAGGAATGCAAAGGATGAGCTTAACGATCCAGGGAAGGTCGTTCATAGCCTTGATGAAGTTCTTCATAGTTTTTCTCCATTCAAAAATATTTGCGATGTTCGCACTAACAGTATAGCATAGAATCCTTGGAATGTCAATTCTTTTTTTCGATCGTCGAGGACCGTAGGAAACCATCTCACAAAAGGAAAAGCCGCCACGTGACCGCGACGGCTTTTTTTATCGAAGCTTATTTATCAATATTGGTATAGGGGCTGATGGCGGTGATCTTGGTTCCGTTTGCCACGTCCGCGGCGTCGGCGATCATCTTTTCTACGGCCGAGGTCAGCACGTAGAACTCACCCACGCCGTTTACTGTGACGAGGGTTCGGTTTTCATCCAGCCAGTAATAATCGTAGGTGCGCTCGATCTCGGTCACGGTGGTCTTCATGGTCCACGAAAGCACGTGGCGGGATTTATCTGCCGTGATAGCGGCGATCTCCTCCTCGCTCATATGGGTGGAGCCGAAGAACTTTCCGTACTGCATATTGAGATAGAGGGTCTTGAAATTGTTGATGGCAAGCTTTCGGCTTCCGCTCTCGGTCAGGAGGTACGCCTCAACGTCATCCGCCACGGGGACAATATCAAAGGTGATATCGTAATCGGCGGCGCGGAAGGTCAGCGTATCGCACAGATCAATGGCAAGGCGGAAATAATCCCGCTCCACCCAGTCAAGGGTCTCCCATTCCATAAAGGGGAGGAGGGCGCGGTCGATCTCCACGATCTGGTTGTAGGCAGGCCATCTGACGTAGTTCTGCTTGTTGTCGTTGCTGACGTAGACGTTGGAGGTGACGTAGTGGGTGCCGTTCTCGGTAAGGGCGCTGAAGAACACGTAATTCTTCGCGTGATAGGTAACACCCGTGGCGGAATCGGTTTCGGAGAACTCGAAATACAGGGATTTGACCGGCTTATCCAAGCCGTACTCTTTCAACTGGTCGGCGGTGGCGTCCACCGAAATGAGCTGCTTATAGCTCATTTCCAGGAAGTTATACATTGCGGTATATACGGCGTCGGCGGAGGGGGTATAGCCCGAGAGCGCCTCGTCGACCATCACGTAGGGCTGGGACTGGAACTCGGTGCCGACACGCTCCGCGTAATCCCAATAGGAAAGGGCAATGTCGTTGTCGGTGATGAGCTTGCCGTTCTCGTCGTAGGACAGAGAATCCACGCGGAAATTCTGTACCAGCATATAGTTGTTGGTGGTCATGGGGTAGAGAAGAGCGGGGGTCACGTAGGACTCAAGGGGGATCAGAGCGGTGTTTCCGATATAGGAATTGAAAATATACACCGAGTCGGAGCCCTCAAGGCGAACGTAATAGCCGGAGCCCGACACGATCTGCTTGCCCACCTTGATGGTGTGGGAAACGTCGTCCTTGGTGTAGACGGTGACCGATCCGCGAGGCTCGTCAAGACCGTACTCGCCGTAGCCGTATTTTTCCACGGCGGCGGGGGAGATCTTCATCATAACGGTGGTGTTGCCGCAAACGCTCTGGAGATACGCGAGAAGGGTTTCGTTATACGCCGTGGTCTCACGTCCCTTGATATACATTTTGCCGTCGTCGCCGCGCTCGAAGGTATAGGAGCCGTGCTCGTTATCGACCTTGATCTTTCGGATGTTGGAGGGTTGAATACGGGCGTACATCATCAGGTTGTTGTACTCCGAAACGCTTTCCATTCCCTCCGTATCCACTACGGCAAAGATCGTCGCCTTGCCGCTGTCGGAAATGCTGACCAGCGTGCCAAGATCGGTGGAATAGTAGACCTTTTCGTCCTCGGTAACCGTTTCGACCATATAGCCGTTGTCGTCGTAGAGGGCGTAAACACCGTCGCTTTTCTTTACGGTATACTCGGTGCCGTCAAGATCGGTGAAGGTTTCGATGCTGACCAGATGGTTGACCACCGCCAGGGTGATAGCAAGGAGCAGGATGGCAACGGCGATAAAGACCGCGGCGCGCTTCTGTCCCCCCGCAAGGGTTCTGTTTTGATTGGATATCAGCTTCATGCGTATTTTCTCCTGACGATGACGAAGATTCCTGCCACGAAGACGATTGCCGCGGGAATGACAGTCAGCGAGATCGTAAAGGCGTTGGCGCGCTTCACGGTCAGGGTGTCGATGGTGGTGTCGGAGAAGGGCTTGATATCCAGAGAGGTGGGAACCGCCTCCTTACCCATCTCAAGGAGGGAGGAGAGCAGCACCTCGCTGTTGCCGTAGGTGTTGGAGAGCAGGAGCGCCTGCGTAGCGAATTCCGTAGAGCCGCAAGCGAATACGTAGGAGCTTTGGTCGGCGTAGGAGATACCGATGTTGTCCTCCTGGGTGGCGCGGAACTGACGGCTGATGGTCATAAGTCCTACCTTATCGTTGGACGTGACCGAGCCCACCTGCTGACCGTCCGACATAATTACGGCGGAGTCGGAGGCAGAGAAGATGTTATAGACCTCGCGGGAGTATCCGCCGCCAAGATCCTTGTAGCCGTAGGTGATCTCCTTGCCCGAAGCGGAGTCGGTTTCGTGCATCACGTCAAAGTCGTCGGCTACCGAAATGGGCATGGCGTTCTTGAAGATGACACGGCGCGGGGTTGCTACCGTGCGAAGGTCGGCGGTGATGGATGCGCCAAGACCCAGGGTCTCGTACTGACCGATAAAGGTGAGTCCGTCGCCCGTGAGGGCGTTTTCGGTGTCCTTTATGGTGCAGGAGTGGGTGGCGCCTGCCGCGTTGGTGTGGCGCTCAAAGGAAACGCCCCAGAGAGCCAGATAATTTTCCAGATTGGGAAGAATGGGGGAGGTGGGGGACATAAATACCATCAGGGAGTGGCTGTTGTCCGCCAAAAATTCGTCCAGCACCGTGATCTCGGAGATGTCCGAGATGCTGTCGGCGGCAAGGAAGTCGGAGGTGGGATTGTAGCACACCATAAGGCGGCAGTTGTCGGGAAGCTCGGCGGTGGCAAGGTCGCTCACCGTCTGGATCTTGTAGCCCGCAAGCTCAAGGAGATAGCCCAGCTCCGCATCGTGGAAGGACTCGCCGTGACCCGTCAAAACGGCGGCAACGGGGCTTTCCGCCTGCGTTACGGCAAGAATGCCCGAGGCAAAGCGCTTTTCGCCGTAGTACGCCCAGGGCGTGGAGGCGTTGGCGTTGGTCAGATAGAACTTATCCAGGGAATATACGCGGTATTCGGTGCCGCTCTCCACGATCACGTCGGTGGAGTAGATATTGGTCAGTACCGACGCCTTGTATTTTTCTACGGCGGTGGGATTTTCCCAGATGTTGATATATTCGATCTCCACGTACTCGGGGAAGCGATCCGCCAGCTCACGGGCGGTCATAAGAACGTAACGGTGGGTGGTGTCCTCCATCACGTTGTCCTCGAGGTCGCAGAATTTGATCTTGACCTTGAGAGGTTCGGTGACGCCCTCCTCCTGTCTGCGCGCGTCCACCTTTTCGAAGGTATCCCCGATTAGGTCGATGCAGTTGTCGGAGAGGGTGTAGATGCCCTCACGGGTCAGATCGATGTACCAAAGATATTTCGACGCGAGCGCCGAGAAAATGACGTTGAATAACACGACGGCGGCAATGACCAGCGCCGTGATCAGCACCGACATGCTTCCGTAGCGGAAGCGGCGGCTTCTCATAAAATCAGTCTTGTTCAAGATATTCCGTGCTTCTCACAAGGTGAGAAATTCCTTTCTCCCCGAAGGATTTTTGGATGCTCTGCATTCGGGGCGGCAGAGGAGGTCGGGATCAGCCCCAACGGCGCTTTTCGTAGATACGGACGGTCAGGAAGATAAAGACGGCGGACAGCGACACGTAATAAACGAGGGCAGAGAAGTCCAGCATTCCGTATCCTAAGTTGGAGAATCGGCTGAGCACCGAGATCCAGTCAATGACGAAGCGAACCGCGTAGCTGCTGATCAGGCGGTTGCCCTCCTCGTCGGTTCCGATCTGGTTGACAAGACCGAGAATAATCATAAAGGCGATGACGCCGATGGAAACAACGGCGGCAGAGAGCTGACTTTCGGTCAGGGAGGAAATGAAGATGCCGATAGCGATGAACGCCGCGCCGAGCAGGATAACGCCGATCAGGCTTCCCACGATGTAGGCGGTGGTGGGGCCGATAACGGGATTGGCGGTCTGGGCAACGGCGGCGCGCTCCTCGGCGGCGATGACGTACAGGGGAATAAAGTTGATGCAGGAGGCAAGCACGGTACTGACGAACATGGTAAGCGCCGCAAAATACTTGCCGAGGACCATGCCCGTGATGGTAACGGGGGCGGTCAGGAGCAGCTGCTCGGTCCTTTGCTTTCTCTCCTCTGCGAAGGAGCGCATGGTCAGAAGCGGAATGAGAATGACGAAAGCGAAGATCATGTAGTAAAAGTAAAGGGAGGTATCGTAGCTATTGGTCTGCAAAGTGGTGTAGCAGCAGACCAGCGCCGAGATCGCAAGGAAGATCCCGATGTACACGTAGCCGATGGGCGTCGTGAAATAGGAACGCATTTCTTTTTTATAGATGGCAAACATTCTGTCGGATCTCCTTTCTTATTGCTCGTCGGAGGCGCTCTTTGCCTCGGACGTCTTCTTGATCATATCCTTGGCATATTCCTGCTCCAGGGCGTCGCGGGTGTTTCTCGTCACGCGGCGACGGCTATCGCGGCGCATAGGCTTGTCCGTGGTATCCACGATAGAAATGAAGATGTCCTCCAGATTCATACCGAGGGATTCCAGACCGATAAGAGGCCAGCTCTTTTCGGCAAGGGCGTAGAACAGGGTCTTGCGGACGTCGATGCCGACGGCGCTTTCGATCATATAGGTATAGGCGTCGCCGTCGCGCTCGGCAAGCTGCTCGGCGTATACGATGCCGGGCTTGGACTTGAGCATGGCAAGCACCTCGCGTGCGGGTCCGCAGATCTTGGCGGTAAAGCGACGGTTGCTCTGCACGGCACGGGTGATGTTTTCGGTCTTTTCATCCGCTACCAGCTTACCCTTGTTGATGATAATAATGCGGTCGCATACCGCCTGCACCTCTTGGAGAATGTGGGTGGAGAGAATGACGGTGTGATCCTTCCCGAGGGTACGAATCAGATTGCGGATCTCAATGATCTGCTTGGGGTCAAGACCCACCGTAGGCTCGTCGAAGATAATGACCTCGGGGTTGCCGATGAGGGCTTGGGCGATGCCCACTCTCTGGCGGTAGCCCTTGGAGAGGTTGCGGATGATGCGCTTGTAGACGTCGGTGATGGAAACCACGTCGCAGATCTCGGCGAGATGCTTCTCACGGTCAAGGGTGCAGCCCTTGAGCTCGTAGGTGAAATTTAAGTATTCCTCCACCGTCATATCGAGGTAGAGAGGGGGCTGCTCGGGCAGATAGCCTACCAGCTTCTTGGCACCCAGAGGGTTGTCCAGCACGTTCATGCCGCCCACCTCTACGTCGCCGAAGGTAGCGGACAGGTATCCCGTGAGGATATTCATCATGGTGCTTTTTCCCGCACCGTTAGGTCCGAGAAGACCGATGATCTCGCCCCGTTCGATCTCAAAGCTGATATCGTCCACGGCGCAGAAGCTACCGTAGTTTTTTACCAGATGATCTATTTTTATCATAGTTGTGTCCTTCCTTTCCGAAAGAGAGAAGTCATATCAAAAGAACAGTATATCATTAAAATGTATACGTTTTATGAACAAAAGCCGTGAAATATCCGATTCCATTCTATATCGGCTTCGTGAATATCGGGTGACGGCGCCGTGAGCGCCGAGGGAAGTGTCAGTTGCCGCCCGCGGTCAAGCGGATGAGCAGACGCAGGTCATCGGGCTGATTTTTCGCCTCGTGAGCCGCCCGATTGCGGCGAATCTCCCCGCATTTGGTGCATTTGTGGACGATGATAAAGCCCTTGCGCGGATCGGTCTCCACGCGAAGCGGCATCATCTTGCCGCCGCAGTCCGAGGCGCGGTCACCGGGATTGACGTCCAGGTGAAGGGACCAAAGGCAGAAGGGACAGTGGTTTCGGGAGCTGTACCCGAGAGGCTCCACCCCCCGTCCGCAGTTTTCGCAGACGAAGGAGGCGTCGTTTTTAGTGAAGCGTTTTTGTTCCATAAGAAGTCCTTTATATCAAAATCGAAAATACAAAAAGGGGTTGTAGGAGGAGTCGGTGAGATAGGCGGTGCAGAGAAAGAGGAGCGCCAACGCACCGAGGGACAGAGTGACCTGTCGGGAGAGAGGGAGGGCGCGTCCGTCGCCGTTGCCCACATACCGATAAAACAGGCGGCGTGGCAGAGGCGTACAGCCGACCAGCATAATGGCAAGGGGCAGGGCGTTTCTTATCAGCTCATAGACCTCGCCCGCGGCTACGGGCGGACCGTATACACCAAACATCGTGCCGAGATAGACAAGCGCCTCGGAAAGCTCGGTGTGAGCGAAAAATACCCAGCCGATCACGATGAAAAAGAGGGCGTAGGCGTGTTGGAGCAGGCGGGGAAGCCGCGCGAGGAGCTTGCCGAGGAACAGACGCTCCGCGGCGAGAAGAAGAAAGTAGTAAAGTCCCCACGCGAGAAAATTCAGTCCCGCGCCGTGCCAGAGTCCCGTCAGCGACCAGACGATAAGCAGATTGAGGAGGGTGCGTCCGAGTCCCCGTCGGTTGCCGCCGAGAGGAATATACACGTACTCGCGAAACCAGGTGGAGAGGGAAATGTGCCATCGGCGCCAGAAATCGCGGATGCTGTTTGCGCAATAGGGGTAGTTGAAGTTTTCGGGGAAGGTGAAGCCGAGGATATGACCGAGCCCGATCGCCATATCCGAATAGGCGGAAAAATCAAAATAGATCTGCAGGGCGTAGAAAACGATGCCCACCCACGCGCCGAGGGTGCCGAGTCCGTTTCCCGTCATCCTGGAGAAATGCTCGAAGACTTCGCCCGCGGGATTGGCGAGCAGTACCTTCTTTCCAAGACCCGATACAAAGCGGAGAATGCCCGCCGCGGCGCGTTCCGAGGTGCTTGTCCGCGAGGAAAGCTCAGCCTTGATGTCGGCATAGCGCACGATAGGACCCGCCACAAGCTGGGGGAACATAGTGATATAGGTGCCGAAGGCGACGGCATTTCTCTGTGCCTTCTCGCCCCGATATACGTCGACCACGTAGGATAGCGCCTGAAAGGTGTAAAAGGAGATCCCAACGGGGAGCGCCAACCCAAGGGTCGGAAGCCCCACGAGGGAGGCAAAAAAATCGTAATATTTGAAAAAGCCCAGCAGGGCAAGATTGCAGGCTACCGCCGTAATGAGCCACGTCCGCGAGCGGTGGCGCGCCACGAGAAGCCCGAACAGGTAGTCGGCGGCAACGGTGGCGATCATCAAAAGCACGTAAAGTGGCTCCCCCCAGCCGTAAAATACGAGGCTTACGGCAAGAAGCGCTCCGTTGCGGAAGCGGAGGGGGACGGCAAAATAGATAAGGAGCGACAGGGGCAGGAAGAAAAAAAGAAATTCAATGGACGAAAAGAGCATAACGACCTCCTTGGGGGTATGTACTCTTTTCGTTGACGGTTACTTGGAACGGGAGCAGATGAAGCGGCGCATCTCCGAGCCGCCCGAAAGAATGCGGTTGATGCCAAGGCATACGCAGTCACGGGGCTCCTTGGCACGGGCTACGTTCATGCCGAGGGCGTTCTTTATGTACTCGGTAAGGCCGGGCAGAAGCGAGCCGCCGCCGCATATCATGATGCCGTAGTCCGAGATGTCGGAGGAAAGCTCGGGAGGCATTGCCTCAAGAGCGCTGCGGATGGTCTTGACAATGTTTTCCGCGTAGGGGAGCAGCGCCTCACGAAGCTCGCCCGAGGAGACGGTCGCCTTGGCGGCGCTTCCCATTCTCGTGCTCTTTCCGCAGACCTCTATACTGCCGCGGTCGGCGGTGGAGAGGGTGCCCAGCTTTACCTTGAGGCTCTCTGCGGTGATCTCACCGATGAGAACCGAATGATTTTCGATGACGCTGCGAATGACGGCATCGGTCATTGCCTCGCCCGCCGTTTTGAGGGCGCTGGAAATCACGATACCGCCGTGGCTGATGACGGCAACCTCAATGGTACCCGCGCCAATGTCCACCAGCATAGCGCCGCGGGCGCTCATTACCTTCATGCCTGCGCCGATGGCGGCGGCAAGAGGGGCTTCGGTGAGAAGCACGGTGGAGGCGCCTGCCTCAAAGATGGCGTCCTCAACGGCGCGCCGCTCCGATTCGCTGGCGCCGAAGGGTATGGCGGATAAGACCGTGGGACGGCGGAAGGTGGAGGACAGCTCGGCTTGATCCATAAACGCCTCAATGAGAAGGGAGGCGTGCTCCACGTTGGAAACGATGCCGCCGCGAATCGGCTTGATGGCGGAGATGTTGGCGGGGGTGCGCCCGATCATACGTCTTGCCTCCGCGCCTGCGGCGAGAACCTGATTGTTCTTATTTTCGATGGAGAGGACCGAATGGGCGCGCAGAACAATACCCTCCTTGCCAAGACAAAAGCGGGTATATGCGGTGCCGAGGTCGATGCCGATCGTTTTTGCCATACTGTACTTCCTTCCTTTTATGCGTATGTGCGGTCACGCACGGTCGATGGTGACCACGGTGAAATATTTCTCGTCTACGGATTTGATCTTCTTCTCCACCGCATCCAGAATATCGTCGGCGGAGCGCTTGCATTCAAAGGGAACCACCAGATCGAAGATCAGATTGGTGTGGGTCTCGCCGCGAACGAAGCGGAAATCGTGAATGTCCCAGGCGGGATCCAGCTCCCGGATAGCGCTTCTGACCCACGCGTGGGTAGCGGCAACCTCCTCGTCACCCGTAACGATGGGATCCATATGGATGGTAGCGCGGATGCCAAGCTCACTGTTGAGCCGTTTTTCGATGTTGTCGATGGTGTCGTGGGTCTTGAAAACGTCCACCGAGCCGTCTACCTCGATGTGAAGGGAAACGATGATAGCGCCCACGCCGTAATTGTGGACGATGAGATCGTGAATGCCGAGAGCCTCGGGATATTCGCCGATGATGTCCTTGATGGCACGTACCACGTCCTCGTCGGGGGCTTCCCCTATAATAAGATTCTTTGCTTCCCCCAGCACCTTTATACCTGCGATCATAATGAGGATGGCGACGGCAATGCCGATGTACGCGTCGATATCAACGCCGAAAAAGCGGAGGATCAGCGAGGATACGAGGACGGCGGCGGTAGCGCCCGCGTCCGAGAGACTGTCGGCGGCGGTGGCGCGCATTACCTCCGAATTGATCTTTTTTGCGATCTGCCGATTAAACAGGCACAGCCAGAGCTTGATGCCGATGGAAACGGCGAGAATGACGACAGACACAAGACTGAACGCCGTCTTTTCGGGGTGGAAGACCTTGGTGACGGAGCTTTTGAGAAGCTCGAAGCCAACCAAAAGGATAAGAAAAGAAACTGCCATAGAGGCTACGTATTCGATCCGCGCGTGCCCAAAGGGGTGGTCGCGGTCGGCGGGCTTTGCGGAAAGCTTGAAGCTGATCAGTGAGATGATCTGCGAGCCTGCGTCGGACAGGTTGTTGATGGCGTCCGCCGTCATAGAAACGGCACCCGTTAAAAAGCCCGCGATCAGCTTGCCGGCGCAGAGAAGAAGATTGAGAAGAATTCCGACGGTGCTGACCATCGTCCCGTGCTTGCGGCGGACGGTGGGGTCGGATACACGGGTGTGATCCTTGATGAACCATCGGCAAAGAAGTTCGGACATAGTGCCTCCTATAGTAAACGCGCAAAAAACGTCAAAAATCGGGGGACGGGGCAGAGAACTTGTGTCAAAAAATAAAATTTTTTTCAAAAAGCCCTTTTCATTTTGCGCCAAATGTATTATAATATATGATGTATAAATCTATTATACTACTTTCAGTAGGATTTTTCAAGCATATTTTCATACAAACTGCAATTTTCCCACGGGAATTGCGGCTTGTTTCAAAAACACATCCGGAGGTGCCAAATGAAGCAGAAGTACACCATAACCATTGCCGACGTGCAGATGAACATCATCACCGACGAGGCTCCCGAGGCGGTAGAAACCGTCGTAGGAATTCTGGATCGGAAGATGAGAGAGATCTCCATGAAGAGCGGAAACCGTTGCCCCAAGAACGAGGCGGCGCTTTTGTGCGCGCTGGACTATTGCGCCGAGCGCACCAAGCTTCAGGAGACCGTAAATAAATTGGAGGCGGAGCGTGCCGGCACCGACGTGGAGGCACTTAACGCCGAGATCGCCAAGCGTGGCGAGGAGCTTGAGGACATTGCGGGCAGACTTACATATTCCGAGACCCAGCGCGAGGCGCTTCAGAACGAGCTGGACACCGTGAACAGCCGTCTGCGCGAGGCTCTTATGAGCTCCGACGGCACCGCCGCCGCAAAGGCAGAGCTTGACGCCCGCGTAGCCGAGCTTGTAGAGCAGCTTCGCGAGGCAACTGCAACGGCTGCCGCCGAGAAGTCGGAAAAGGAAGCCGCCGAACGCGAGCTTGCCGAGAAGGAAGCCGATTTCAACGATACGTTGGAGAAGCTTCAGTCGCTGATCGACGATAAGAACGAAAAGCTTGCGACCCTCACCGAGAGAGAGGGAGAGCTTTCCCGCGATCTCGCCAGAACCCAGACCGAGCTGGAGTCCCTCCGCGGTCAGACCGACAAGGAGATCTCCGATAAGGAGAATCGCATTCGCGTGCTTTCCGCCGAGCTTGATACCGTCAAGGGTGCCGCCGAGCGTGAGCGCACCGCCAGAAACGCCGAGCGTATGGCATCGGGAACCCGTGAGGATACCCTCCGTATGCAGCTTGCCGAGGTAACGGCAAAGCTCCGTGAGTTCCGTGACGATTACGACAGTCTGGAAAACGATATGATGACCAAGCA
>JBGVFO010000189.1:0-4627 GCA_045121195.1 Eubacteriales bacterium | reverse complement strand
AAGCGGGTGGTGAGGTTGCGCCTTTTTATGTTGCAAAATGGCACGGTGCCGTACATTGGTACAAATTCCGCAACCTCATCCGTCGCCTTCGGCGCCACCTTCTCCCATTCTTGGAGAAGGCTCTCAATGCTCGCCGTTTTGCCACATTAAACCCACCGATAAATCAAAATTTGAAACGAAAAAGGCACAGGAACGATGTTCCTGCGCCTTCAATTTCAGATACAGATCAGCCTCTCTCGGCGATCTCCTTAGCGACCATAGCAACGAAGTCTTCCATCTTCATGACCTCGTTCTGTACGCAATCGCGACGGCGGATGGAAACCGTTCCGTCCTCCTGCTCCTTGTCGCCGATGATCAGCATATAGGGGATCTTCATAAGCTGTGCCTCGCGCACCTTGAAGCCCGTCTTCTCCTGGCGCTTGTCGCAATCGCAACGGATGCCTGCCGCCTTCAGCGCCGCAATGATCTTGTCGGAATACTCGTTATTGCGGTCGGTGATGGGAAGCACCTTGACCTGCATGGGTGCAAGCCAGGTGGGGAACTTGCCGGCGAAGTGCTCGATCAGGATACCGATGAAACGCTCGATGGAGCCAAATACCACGCGGTGGATCATAATGGGACGGTGCTTCTGTCCGTCGGCACCGGTGTACTCGGCGTTGAAGCGCAGAGGAAGCTGGAAGTCAAGCTGAATGGTACCGCACTGCCAGGTACGTCCGATAGAGTCCTCCAGATGGAAGTCGATCTTAGGACCGTAGAAGGCACCGTCGCCCTCGTTGACCACGTAGGGCATATTCATCTCCTCAAGAGCCTTGCGAAGACCGTCGGTAGCCATCTCCCAATCCTCAAGGGCACCAAGGTGATCCTCGGGCATAGTGGAAAGCTCAACGTGATACTTAAAGCCGAACAGGCTGTAAACCTCGTCAATGAGGCGAACGACACCCTTGATCTGCTCGGTGATCTGCTCACGGGTCATGTAGATATGAGCGTCGTCCTGGGTGAAGCAACGAACGCGCATCAGACCGTGAAGCGCACCCGACTTCTCGTGACGATGCACCAGACCCAGCTCGCCCAGCTTCAGGGGCAGGTCGCGGTAGGAGCGAGGCTCCATCTTATAGACCAGCATACCGCCGGGACAGTTCATGGGCTTGATGGCAAAGTCGTTCTCGTCGATGACGGTGGTGTACATATTCTCTTTATAGTGATCCCAGTGACCCGAGGTCTCCCAGAGCTGTCTGTTCAGCATAATGGGAGAGGTGATCTCCTTGTAGTCCTCACGGGTGTGGATCTCGCGCCAATAATCGATCAGCGTGTTCTTGACGATCATACCGTTGGGCAGGAAGAAGGGGAAGCCGGGTCCCTCGTCCATAATGGCAAACAGACCAAGCTCGCGGCCAAGCTTACGGTGGTCGCGCTTCTTTGCCTCCTCGATTCGGGTGATGTACGCCTCAAGGTCGGTCTTGTTGGCAAACGCCGTTCCGTAGATACGGGTCAGCATCTTGTTCTTTTCGCTTCCGCGCCAGTACGCGCCTGCCACCGAGGTCAGCTTGAACGCCTTGACCGCGGAGGTATAGGTTACGTGAGGGCCTGCGCAAAGGTCAACGAACTCGCCCTGGCGGTAGAAGGACAACTCCTCGTCCTCGGGGAGATCCATAATGAGCTCTACCTTATAGGGCTCTCCGCGCTCCTCCATAAGAGCGATCGCCTCGGCGCGAGGAAGGGTGAAGCGTTCCAGCTTCAGATTTTCCTTGGTGATCTTCTTCATCTCCGCCTCAAGCGCCGCCAGCTCCTCCTCGGTGAAGGGATGATCGCGGTCGAAATCGTAGTAGAATCCGTCCTTGATCGAGGGACCGATGGCAAGCTTGGTGTCGGGATACAGACGCTTGACCGCCTGTGCCAAAACGTGGGATGCCGTATGACGCAGAGCGCCTGCGCCTACCTCTTCTTCAAAGGAATGCTCCTCAACGGAGCCGTCGTGCATAATGATCTTCATATGTTTAACCTCCTGTTTTTTGCGGGATATCTTGACAAAAAATAAAACACCCCAAGACCTTCGTCCCAAGGGTGCGTGCGCACGGTTCCACCTTGTTATTTTACTCAACGCTCCTTAACGCGGAAAACGGCTCTGCTTTCGCAGGCGGCTCGGGAGTGGTCTTCACCGATCTCTGCCGAAGGGAATTTACAGCCACGGTTCCCTCTCTCTTGCGGCGCGGCGTCGGTTACTCGTTCCGTCATTGCCTTTATCGTGAGTATACCACAAAAATCACGGTCTGTCAAGGGCTTGTTCCCTCTTCCGTCAAAATCTTTTGAAAAACTTTCTCCCAAGGATTGAAATATCACCGCAAAAGTGTTAAAATAGATACGTAAGATTTTCACGGAAAGGATAACACTATGACAAAAATTGATATATTCTCCGGCTTCCTCGGCGCCGGAAAGACCACCCTCATCAAAAAGCTTCTGTCCGAGGCGTACGTGGGCGAAAAGGTGGTCCTCATTGAAAACGAGTTCGGCGAGATCGGCATTGACGGCGGCTTCCTTCGCGAGGCGGGCATCGAGATCACCGAAATGAACAGCGGCTGTATCTGCTGCAGTCTTGTGGGCGACTTTACCGAGGCGCTCCGCAAGGTGCTGGATCAGTTCCACCCCGATCGTATTCTCATCGAGCCCTCGGGCGTGGGCAAGCTCTCCGACGTCATTCGCGCCGTTGAGGGCGTGGCGACCGACGACGTGGTCCTCAACAGCTTCACCACGGTTGCGGACGCCACCAAGTGCCGCGTCTACCTCAAGAACTTCGGCGAATTTTACGGCGACCAGATCGAGCACGCCAGTGCGATCATTCTCAGCCGCACGCGTGGGATCAACGAGGACAAGCTGAAGACGGCAGTAGCGCTTCTTCGCGAGCACAATACCGAGGCCACCATCATTACCACGCCTTGGGAAGAGCTGAGCGGAATGACCATCCTTGCCGCCATGGAGCAAAGAAACACCCTTGCAGACGAGCTGGAAAAGCTGGCGGAAGAAGCCGAGCACCATCATCACCATCATCACGATGATGAATGCGGTTGCCATCATCACGATCACGAGCATCACCACGGCGAGGAGTGCGGTTGTCACCATCACGATCACGAGCATCATCACCACGCCGACGAGGTGTTCTCCAACTGGGGCCGTGAAACCACCAAGGTCTTCACCGAGCGGGAGATCCGCGACGCTCTCCACATTCTTGACAGCGGAAAATACGGCGTCATTCTTCGCGCCAAGGGCATCGTAGCGGGCGAAGGCGGTCAATGGATCCACTTCGACTACGTCCCCGAGGAGGTCAACGTCCGTCTGGGCGGCGCCGACATTATCGGTCGCCTCTGCGTGATTGGAACAAATATTGACACGGAGGCGCTGGCTTCCCTCTTTGGCATCAACTGAAAAGGAGACTTCTATGCTTCCCAAGAAACAGATTCCCGTGTACCTGTTCACAGGCTTCCTTGACGCGGGAAAGACCAAATTCATCAACGACACGCTGATGGGCGACAAGCGCTTCACCGAAGGCAGAAGCGTGCTTCTTCTGCTTTGCGAGGAGGGTGAGGAGGAATACGAGCCTTCTCTGTTCCTTACGAGCAACGTGTTCTGCGGAAGGGTGGAAAAGGAGGAGGAGCTCTCTCCCGTCACCCTCGGCAAGCTGGCAGAGGGGCGTGACATCGACCTTGTTCTCGTGGAGTACAACGGTATGTGGGCGCTGGACTCTCTCTACCGCAATATGCCGGAGGGGTGGGTAGTTGCTCAGGAAACGGCGTTCTTCGACGCGTCGAACATTCTGGTATACAACGCCAATATGCGCGCACAAACGGTAGATAAGCTTCAAAGCTGCGATCTTGCCGTTTTCAACCGCGTGGAAAAGGGCGCTGACGTAATGCCCTATCACAAGCTGGTGCGCGGCATCTCCCGAAACGCCACCATCGTCTACGACTACACCGACGGCACCACCCAGCGCGACGAGATCGAGGATCCCCTTCCCTTTGACGTAAACGCCCCCGTGATCGAAATTGCCGACATCGACTATGCCCTTTGGTATCGTGATATGGGCGAGAAGCTTGCGGAATATGACGGCAAGACGGTAAAATTCCGCGGTATGACGGTAAGCAATCCCCATCTCCGCAAAAATGAAATGGCCATCGGACGCAAGGTTATGACCTGCTGCGCCGACGATATTACCTATACGGGTCTTGTCTGTGAATATGACGGCGCCGCCTTCTTTCCCGAGGGCTCCTGGCTGATCGTTACGGCAAAGATCCAGCTCAAGAAGCACCCCCTTTATCAAAATAAAGGACCTGTTCTCAAGGTCCTCTCCGCTGTCCGTACCGATCCCCCCGAGGAGGAGATCGCTACCTTCTATTGATTCAAATTTTGATTTGTCGGTGAGTTTGATGTGACGAAATGGCGACATACAAACCTTGTAGGGGGCGACGTCCCCGGCGCCCCGAAACGAAAGGATTTGCGATTATAAAATTGGTGAAAGCCTTCTGTGGTGAGGATTTGAGCGTAGCATTAAAAAAAATAAATTTTCATCTTTTTGGGGGCGCCGAGGACGTCGACCCCTACGGTTTCAGATGGTTTCGTTCGTTTTCGGCGTAGCCAT
>JBGVFO010000188.1:0-2350 GCA_045121195.1 Eubacteriales bacterium | reverse complement strand
AAGCGGGTGGTGAGGTTGCGCCTTTTTATGTTGCAAAATGGCACGGTGCCGTACATTGGTACAAATTCCGCAACCTCATCCGTCGCCTTCGGCGCCACCTTCTCCCATTCTTGGAGAAGGCTCTCTATGCTCGCCATCTCGTCACATCGAACCCACTGACAAATCAAAATTTGAACAATACATAAAACATCACACCCATCTTTCATTTTCCACTTTCCACTTCTCACTTTCCATTTTCCATTTACGTCCGGAGGAACGATATGAACGAATTTGAAACCTACGAATACGCGGTGGCGCAAAGGCGCACGCGAGGGGTACGGGCGCGGCGCGTCCTGCTCCTTTTGTCCTACGTCCTCTTTGCCGTCGGTATGCTTGCCCTCGCCGTTGCCACCCGCATCGGCGCCCCCATCGTGGCGCTCACCCCCTTCGGGCTTGCCCTGCTCGTCTTTTTCACCTGGCGGTACACCTCGGTGGAATTCGAGTGCTCCTTCACCTCGGGAGAGCTGACGGTGTCCAAGATCTTTGGCGGCCGCTCCCGTCGGGAGCTGGTGTCCCTTCGCCTTCGCGACTGTACCATGATCGCCCCCGCCACCCACCGCCTGTGGGCGGAGAAGGCAGAGCTGTTCCGCGCCGACGAAACGGTTTCGGCGCTCTCCGCGCCCGACGCCCCCGACGCCTATTTCGCCGCCTTCGAGCGGGAGGACGGCACCCGCGGACTGGTCTACTTTGAGGCGACCCAGAAGGCGCTCCGCATCTGTCATTTCTACAACGCCTCGGCGACCACCCTCACCAAGGTATCCCGATGATGAAGCCTCTTGTTTTTCACATCGACGTCAACAGCGCCTTTCTTTCCTGGGAAGCGACGCGACGCGTCAAAAACGGGGAGGAGGATCTTCGCCTCATTCCCTCGGCGGTGGGCGGCGACCGCGAGAAGCGGACGGGGGTCATCCTCGCCAAGTCCATTCCCGCAAAGGCGTACGGCATCAAGACGGGCGAGCCCGTGTCCATGGCGCTCCGCAAGTGCCCCCAGCTTGTCATTGCCCGACCCGATTTCAGGCTCTACGAGGCGTCCTCACGCGCCTTTATGGATATCTGCCGCGCCTACGCCCCCGTAGTGGAGAAATACTCCATCGACGAGTGCTTTCTCGATATGAGCGGCACCGAGCGAGTCTATCCCGACCCCATCGCCACCGCCCACGAGATCAAGGACAAGATCCGCGCGGAGCTGGGCTTTACGGTGAACGTGGGCATCGGACCTAACAAGCTCCTCGCCAAGATGGCGAGCGACTTCGAGAAGCCCGACCGCGTCCACACCCTCTTTGCCGAGGAGATCGCGGACAAGCTCTGGCCCCTGCCCGTAAGGGAGCTTTTTACGGTAGGACGTGCCACCGCCGAGCGGCTGGAGCGCGCCAATATTAAGACCATCGGCGCTCTTGCGGCGGCGAATGCCAAGTGGCTTCGCGATTATCTGGGAGAAAAGCAGGGAGAGCATCTGCACCGCTTTGCCAACGGCATTGACGATTCTCCCGTCCTTGCCGAGCCCGAGCGCGCCAAGGGCTACAGCAATTCCATTACCCTGGAGGAGGACGTGGTGAACGAAGCGCAGGCGCACAAGATCCTTCTCGCCCTTGCGGACAGCGTGACCTCGCGAATGCGTGCCGACGGCGCCCGCGCCTATTGCGTGGCGGTGACCATCCGCGGCAACGATTTCCGCGACAAGTCCCATCAGCGGCGCCTGGATACGGCAACCGACATCACAGACGAGGTGTACACCGTTGCCAAGCGACTCTTTGCCGAGCTTTGGGACAGACGCACCCCCCTGCGCCTCATGGGGCTTGCCATGACGGGCATTGCCGAGGAGGGAGAGGAGCAGATGAGCCTGTTCCCCGACGAGAAGAAGGAGCGATCGCGGAAGCTGGACCGCGCGGTGGACAGTATTCGCGGAAAATTCGGCTCGGCGACCATCAGCCGCGGCACCACCCTCAACGCCGACGGACGCATCGGACGCAAGCACAAGGCGCAGATCGCCGAGAAAAAGAAGGAAGAAGAAGAAGAAGAAGAATAAAAAATAAGAATCATTTATAAAAAACAAAAGGATCCCCTTCCCCGGGATCCTTTTTTGTTGAGTAAATTGATGTTTGTCGGTTTGATGTCTTCTTTGTAGGGGCGACCAGTGGTCGCCCGTTCGTGGGGTTCTTGCCGTTTGTGGCGGGCGATCAATGATCGCCCCTACGGGTTTATACATTGCCGTTTTGTCATATCAAGCACACCGATAAATCAAAATTTACCATCCTGATTTTGGGTATACATATCTATTATATAATATTTCTTGATTTTAGACAAGTAGATT
>JBGVFO010000187.1:0-3225 GCA_045121195.1 Eubacteriales bacterium | reverse complement strand
GGATTTCACCAATTTTATAATGGCAAATCCGTTCGTTTCGGGTCGCCGAGGACGTCGACCCCTACAAGGTTTGCACCTCGCCATTTCGTAATTGCAAACCCACCGACAAATCAAAATTTGAAACAAAAAGCGTCCGATTTTGTCAAATGACGGCGGAACGGTAAGAAAAAAACGAAAACCTCTTGATTTTTTTCTCATTTTGTATTACAATAATCATTTGAATGACAAAAATGATCCCCGAAAGGAATAGAAGATATGAAAAAGTTCAGAAAAATCGGCGTTCTTACCTCCGGCGGCGACGCCCCCGGTATGAACCCTTGTATTCGTGCGATCACCAGAAAGGCGATCGAGGAGGGCGTTGAGGTCGTGGGTATTCGTGGCGGCTACAGCGGTCTTATCAAGAGTGATCTGATCCCCCTTGATCCCCGTAGCGTGTCCAACATCATCACCCGAGGCGGTACGATGCTGTACTCCGACCGGTGTCCCGAGTTCAAGACCGAGGAGGGTATGGCAAGAGCCATGAGAACCTGCCGTGAGAGCGGCATTGACGCCATCGTTGCCCTGGGCGGCGACGGAACCTTCCGCGGTGCCACCGACCTTACCCGTCACGGCATCCCCACCATCGGCATTCCCTGTACCATCGACAACGATATTACCGCCACCGACTACACCATCGGCTACGATACGGCGATGAACACCGTTCTTTCCCTTATCGACGACTTGCGCGACACATGCGAATCTCACAAGAGATGCCAGGTGGTTGAGGTTATGGGACGCGACTGCGG
Source organism: Eubacteriales bacterium (assembly GCA_045121195.1). GTDB lineage: Bacteria > Bacillota > Clostridia > Oscillospirales > CAG-272 > RGIG8775. The sequence continues at coordinate 2,440 of JBGVFO010000187.1, read as the reverse complement.
TTGCATCGCTCTCAACTCGGGTATTGCGGCAGGCGCGGTCGCCATTGCCATTCCCGAGATCGGCTTTGATATTCAGCACGCCATCGACAAGATCCGAAGCGTCAAGGTTTCGGGCAAGCGCGGTATGATCGTGGTGATCAGCGAGGGTGTAAAGGCAGTGGACGGCAGACCTCTTGGCGAGTATCTCACTCCCTATATCGAGGAGGAAACGGGGGTAGAGACCCGCTTTGCCCGCTTCGCGCACATCGTTCGCGGCGGCTCGCCCACCCTGCGCGACAGACTGACTGCGACCCAGATGGGCGCCAAGGCAGTCGAGGTACTGCTTGAAGGACAGAGCGACGTGGTTATCTGCGAGATCGACGGCGTGATCAAGCCCATCGAGATCAACTTCTCCCTGATTCTTGACCGTATGTACAAGAACAAGCTGAAGGACGGCGATCTGGATGCCTTCAGCGCCGAGCAGATCGAAAAGATGAAGGAGATCTGCGCACAGCGCACCGAGGAGATCCGTCATATGTACGAGCTCTCCCGTACCATTTGTAAGTAAAAAAAGATAACCCCACGGAAGGCACCGCCGACCGTGGGGAAATTTTTTGTTAGTGGCTCAAATTTTGATTTGTCGGTGAGTTTGATGTGACGAAATGGCGACATACAAACCTTGTAGGGGGCGACGTCCTCGGCGCCCCGAAACGAGGGAATTCGCAATTGCAGAGTTGGTGAAATCCTTCTGTGATGAGGATTTGAGCGTAGCCATAAACAAAATCAAATCTCATCATTTTCGGGTCGTCGAGGACGTCGACCCCTACGGTGTTAGATATTTTCGCTCGTTTTCTGCGTAGCCGTAACACACCGACAAACATCAATTTATCTATCTTCCATTTGTGCTACGTACTCCTCAAGGCAAAACCCTTGGGTGTGGATCATATAGGCGTCGTAGCGACCGACGAAGCGGTAGTGCCAGGGCTCGAAATCGTAGCCCGTGATGGCGACCTTGTCCTCGGGGAAGCGGAGGATAAAGCCGAACTTCCACGCGTTTTCCTGCAGCCAATCGTATACGGGATAGTCGGCGAAGCTCTCGTCAAGCTCGACCATACCGTTCACCATCAGATCGACACAAAGCCCCGTCTGATGCTCGCTGGTGCCGGGGAAGGCGGAGTAGCGAAGCACCTTCTCCCGCGCCTCTGCCACGGTGAGGGAGGGGTCTGCCGCCATTTCGTTGTTGATATAGGTGTTGAAAAGACTGTTCTGATAGGAATAAGAGCGGTACGCCGAGGTGACGAATACGTTGGCGTAGCCCGCGGCGCGCATCTCGATAAACATCGCCTCCAGCGCCATTTCGGCGGCTCGGACGAGGGTGATGTCCTTGTGGGTGTCCTTGACCGAAACGCGGTCGGCTGGCACGTAGTCGGCGTCCAGCAGATTCTGCTTGTTCACAAGGAGCAGATGACTGCCCGAGGGGGCGTCCATATAGCTCTCGTACGCCGAAAGATCGGTTTTGAAGATAGGGCTTTCCATAACGGGTGCCTCGGTTTCGGTGTCGCTTTCGGTTTCCGACTCGGTGTCGGTATCGGGCAGATCGCCGCCGCCCGAGGTCAGAAGATAGATCCCCATACCAAGTGTGATCAGCGCGCAGATGATGAGGGGAAGCAGCAGCTTGTATTTGCGAAAGATTTCCATACGGTTTCCTTTACTTGGTCTCCACCACCATAAAATAGGGGGAGGTGGGAGAATTGATGATCTTGATCTGCGCCACGCTGTAGCGGAAGCGGTCAAGGGTGGAAAGATATTCGCTGACCAGCTTGCCCTCGGCGTCCCCCTCCTCGTGACCGGGGTAGATGGCAACCGACAGGATGGACTTGGGACCCAGCAGCTCGAGGGCCGCCTTGATGGCGGGCATGGTGGTCTCACGCATGGTGGTGATGCTCTTGTCACCGCCGGGGAGATAGCCGAGATTGAACATTCCCGCCTTGATGGGGCCCGTGACGTAATTCTTTACGTTGTGGTGGGAATCGTGGATGAGGGTGTAGCAACGGGGACAGTCTACCTCGGCAAGCCGCGCCGTGGTGGACGCCACCGCCTGTGCCTGAATGTCGAAGGCGTAGACGTGTCCGCTCTCGCCTACCGTGCGGCAGAGAAATTCGGTGTCGTAGCCGTTGCCCATGGTAAAGTCCACGGCAATATCGCCCTCGCCTAAATGGGTGAGGATCAACTGCTTTTGCAGATCAAGTAAACGAAGCATAAATAAGCCTTTCTTGAGGATAAATTGATGTTTGTCGGTGAGTTGTGGCTACGCCGAAAACGAACGAAACCATCTAAAACCGTAGGGGTCGACGTCCTCGGCGACCCGAAAATAAACGAATTTAATTTTCTTAACGGCTACGCACGAACCCTTATTCTAAAAGGGCTTTCGCCAATTTTGAAATGCAAAATCCCTCGTTTC
>JBGVFO010000186.1:0-7577 GCA_045121195.1 Eubacteriales bacterium | reverse complement strand
GTGATATATCAATTCTTGTTTTATTCCATATTGAAGGAGAAATCGTAAATGGCACTACAGGAAAACATTCGCAATGTAGCCATCATTGCCCACGTTGACCACGGCAAGACCACACTGGTGGACGAGCTTCTGAAGCAGGGCGGCGCGTACCGCGAGAATCAGGAGACCGAGGACCGCGTTATGGACAGCAACGCCCTGGAGCGTGAGCGCGGTATCACGATTCTCGCCAAAAACACCGCCGTACACTACGGTGACGTGAAGATCAACATCATCGACACCCCCGGTCACGCCGATTTCGGCGGCGAGGTGGAGCGTATCCTCAAGATGGTCAACGGCGTTATCCTGCTGGTTGACGCGGCAGAGGGACCCATGCCCCAGACCCGCTTCGTTCTTCAGCGCGCCCTGGCGCTCAATCACCGCGTTATCGTCGTTATCAACAAGATCGACAAGCCCGACGCCCGCATCGGCGAGGTAGAGGACGAGATCCTGGAGCTTCTTCTTGATCTGGGTGCCAACGACGAGCAGCTTGACAGCCCCATGCTCTACTGCTCGGGTCGCGCGGGTACCGCCACCGAGGATCCCCTCGTGGAGGGAACCGACCTCAAGCCTCTCTTTGACAAGATCATTGACTATATCCCCGCTCCCGGCGGCGACGAGGAGGGCGAGCTTCAGCTTCTGGTGTCCTCCATCGACTACAACGATTACGTGGGACGCATCGGTATCGGTCGCATAGAGCGCGGCTCGATCCGCAAGAATCAGGACGTCTATATCTGCAACTACCATACGGGGGAGGCGCCCAAGCGCGCCAAGATCGTGGCGTTGTTCCAGATCGACGGTCTTATGCGCGTACCCGTAGAGAACGCCAAGGTCGGCGACATTGTCTGCTTCTCGGGCGCCGAATCCATCACCATCGGCGATACCGTCACGAGCCTTGCCGCTCCCGAGCCTCTGGAGTTCGTCAAGGTGAGCGAGCCCACCCTTGAGATGACCTTCTCGGTCAACACCAGCCCCTTCGCGGGCAAGGAGGGCAAGTTCGTTACCTCCCGTCAGCTTCGCGACAGACTGTATCGCGAGCTTCTCAAGGACGTGTCCCTGCGCGTTTCCGACGGCGACACTACCGAGGAATTCAAGGTGGCAGGGCGCGGAGAGATGCACCTTTCCATCCTCATTGAAAATATGCGCCGCGAGGGCTTTGAGCTTTGCTGCTCCAATCCCCGCGTGCTGTATAAGGAAATTGACGGCGTCAAGTGCGAGCCTATGGAGCGCGTGACCCTGGACGTTCCTATGGAATACGTAGGCGCCGTCGTCGAGAAGCTGGGACGCCGCAAGGGCGACCTTGTGGAGATGACCCCCATCGGCAACCGCACCCGTATCGAGTACGTGATCCCCGCCCGCGGACTGTTCGGCTATCGCTCCGAGTTCCTGACGGCGACCCACGGCGAGGGCATTATGAACTCTGTCTTCGAGGACTATCAGCCCTACCGCGGCGAGATCGTCATGCGCTTTACCGGCTCCCTCGTGGCGTCGGAGGACGGCGTGACCACCCGTTACGGTCTGTACAATTCTCAGGATCGCGGCAATCTGTTCGTCGGACCCCAGACCCCCGTTTACGAGGGTATGATCGTGGGTGAGAATCCCAAGAACGACGATATTGCCATCAACCCCTGCAAGGAAAAGCACCTGACCGCCATCCGCTCCGCGGGTGCGGATGAGAAGCTGCTTCTCACGCCGCCCATCATTTTCACCTTGGAGGAGGCAATCGAGTTTATCAACGACGACGAGCTGATTGAGGTTACCCCCAAGAGCATCCGTCTTCGCAAGAAGATCCTCAATACCGAGCTCCGCATGAAGGCGCAGATGCGCGCAAGACGCGGACTGTAAAAGAAAATAAAAGAGCCGCAGACGAAGGTCTGCGGCTCTTTTGTGCTTCAAATTTTGATTGATCGGGGAGAACGGTTACGGGGGAGGTCGCTTTTTTTTGGAAAAAAAGCTCCGCAAAAAAACTTTTCTGGAAAAAGTTTTTATAGAGTATGAGCGAACAAGGTGAACCCCATTTTGTTGAGCAGACGCGCCCCGCATTTGCCTTCGGCAAAGACTCGCTATCAATAAGCGTTTTTTAGGGCGTCCCATTCCTCTGTCGGCTACAAATCGTTCTGTAGAGTTCTCAGGGTGGTGGTCCCTGAGAACTGGCGGGAGCGATTGTTATGTCTATGCAGGCATATCATCTTGTTTTTTTATCCCCTGCCCAAAAGTTCTGGGAATTGTTAAAACCTTCTTACAAGAAGGTTTTGACCTCTCCCGTAATTGAACTCTTGGTAACTTTACTCCCCTATAAACATCAATTTCCCGTTTCGCATAAGAAAAACCGCAGAGGGGAGAGCTCTGCGGTTGTATGGTTATTCGACCCGTGCGAGGTATGCGATCTGCTCGTCGGTCAGCGCGTCGATGGACACGCCCAGGGATTCCAGCTTCAGACGCGCCACGGCAACGTCGGTTTCGCGGGGGACGGCGTAAAGCTTATGCGCGAGGCTTCCGCGATTTGCCGCAAGATACTCCAGCCCCTTCGCTTGCAGGGAGAAGGACATATCCATGATCTCGGCAGGATGTCCGTTGCCTGCGGCAAGGTTGACAAGTCTGCCCTCGGCAAGCAGGTTGATGATTCGTCCGTCGGCCATGGTGTAGCCCACGATGTTGGGCTTTCTCTGCTTGACCTCGACGGCAAGCGCCTCAAGCTCGGGGCGGTTGATTTCCACGTCAAAGTGTCCGCTGTTGGCAAGGAGGACGCCGTCCTTCATCACCTCAAAGTGACGGCGGGTAATCACGTCGTTGGTGCCCGTCAGGGTAATGAACAGGTCGCCTAAAGGCGCCGCCTCGTCCATGGGCATAACGCGGTAGCCGTCCATGACCGCCTCGATTGCCTTGACGGGGTCGATCTCGGTGACGATCACGAGGGCGCCCATGCCCTTGAGGCGCATAGCCACGCCCCGTCCGCACCAGCCGTAGCCCGCCACGACGGCGGTCTTTCCCGCGAGGATCAGGTTGGTGGAATTCATAATGCCGTCAAGGGTGGACTGACCCGTTCCGTAACGGTTGTCAAACAGATGCTTGCAGTCGGCGTCGTTGATGTTGATCATGGTGTAGTCGAGAAGCCCCTGCGCCTCACGCGCCTCCAGGCGGTGAATGCCCGTGGTGGTCTCCTCGCAGCCGCCGATGAGGTTCTTGCCCAGATGGCGGTATTCGCCGTGAAGAAGGGAAATGAAGTCGCCGCCGTCGTCAATGATCAGATCGGGACAGCAGGACAGGGTGGCAATGAGGTCCTTTTTGTACTGCTCCTCGGAGGCGCCGTGGTGGGCGTGTACCGTGAAGCCCTCGGAGGCGAGAGCCGCCGCCACGTCGTCCTGGGTGGAGAGGGGGTTACAGCCCGTCACAAACACCTCGGCGCCGCCTGCGCGAAGCACCTTGGCAAGGTAGGCGGTCTTTGCCTCAAGATGGATGGACATGGAGATCGTAAGGCCCGCAAAGGGCTTGGTCGCCTCGAAATCGGCGCGGATGCGATTCAGCACCGGCATATAGGAGCGCACCCACTCGATCTTATCGTGACCCGAGGGGGCGAGGGAAATGTCTTTGATATCGCTCATAATCGTTCTTCCTTTTCTTATAGAATAGATTCGCTATTATGATAGCAGAAAAATCTCCGTCCGTCAAGCATAAATTCCATAGATGGCGAATTTTGACCGCCCGTCTCCCCGTTGCTCCGTTGACAAAACGGGAGAGATGTGGTACAATTTGAGGGAAAAAGAGAGGAGGGAAGAACGTGAAGAAGACGGAAAAGAGGATGCCCTTGCAATCCTCGCATCTCGCGGATACCGTTGCGCCGCTTTCGGCGTGGTATCTGGAAAATCGGCGCTCCCTTCCGTGGCGCGACGAGCCGACGCCCTATCACGTCTGGCTCTCCGAGGTCATGCTGCAGCAGACCCGAATCGCGGCGGTCATTCCGTATTATCACCGCTTTCTTGCGGCGCTTCCCACCGTTACCGCGCTCTCCGAGGTGGAGGACGAGGCGCTGATGAAGCTTTGGGAGGGGCTTGGCTATTATAGCCGCGCCCGCAATCTTAAAGCGGCGGCAAAGCGGATCGTAGAGGAATTCGGCGGCGAACTGCCCGCCGATCACAAGGCGCTTTTGTCCCTGCCCGGCATTGGCGAATATACCGCCGGCGCCATTGCGTCTATTGCCTTTGGTCTGCCCGAGCCTGCGGTGGACGGCAACGTTCTGCGCGTGATCATGCGGCTGTGCGATTGCCACGCCGACATCACCCTGCCCGAAACCAAGAAGCAGGTGACCGAGGCGCTCCGCGAGATCTACCCACGCGGGGAGGGTGCGGGCATCCTGACCCAGGCGATCATGGAGCTGGGAGAAAACGTGTGTATTCCCAACGGTCAGCCCCGTTGTATCGATTGCCCTCTGTCCCCCTATTGCGCGGCGCTTGCGGCGAATACGGTGGACGAGCTTCCAAAGAAGACACCGAAAAAGCCGCGCAGGATCGAGCAAAAGACGGTCCTGCTGATGGAATACGAGGGCGCCTACGCCCTACGTCAGCGCCCCGAGGAGGGGCTCCTTGCGGGGCTTTGGGAGTTTCCGAGCGCGGAGGGGACCCTTGCTCCCGAGGCGGTTGCGGCGCTCCTTCGGACATGGGGCGGGGAAGCGGCAAGCTGTGAGCCCATCGGTCACGCCGTCCACGTCTTTACCCACGTGGAGTGGCATATGACGGGCTATCGGGTGATCTGCAAGACACCGCCTCGCGGCGTTACCCTTGCCACGCCCCATCAGCTGACTCGCCAATACGCCATTCCCCGCGCCTTTTCCTATTTCGTAAAGCTTTGCCTCGAAACGAAATAAAGGGTTCAAATTTTGATTTATCGGTGTGATTGATGTGACAAAACGGCGACGCACAAACCCGTAGGGGCGATCATTGATCGCCCGTTCGTTGGGTCTTTTCCGTATATGGCGGGCGAACACTGTTCGCCCCTACGATAAAGACATCAAACCGACAAACATCAATAAACAGAGCCCCCACCGCGATGCGGTGGGGGGCATTTGATTTTGATAGTGAAAGAAATCAGACGATGCGGATACGGGTGACGTTATCGGTGGTGCAATCGTCGCCGATCCAAAGGTCGAATTCACCCTCCTCCAGGAGGTAATTGCCGTACTCGTCGTAGAAGCCCAGGTCGCGGTAGCCAAGCTCGAACTCGATCTCCTGCTCCTCGCCGGGGGCAAGCTCGATCTTGCGGAACGCCTTCAGCTCGCGGGCGGGGCGCACGTACGAGGCGACCTTATCGTGGAGATAGAGCTGAACCGTTTCCTTGCCCGCGCGGTCGCCCGTGTTCTTGACCTTGACCGCAACGCGGACGGTTTCGCCGTTCTTCAGCGCCTCTGCCGAGAGGGCGTCGCGGCGCACCTCCACGGGGGAGAAGGCGAAGGTGGTATAGGAGAGTCCGTAGCCGAAGGGGTACATGGGAAGACCCGGTACGTCGAGGTAGCCGTGACCGTCGCCGTAGTAGGTGTGTACCTTCTTGGAGGGGATCATAGCGTTGTAGTAGATCGGAATATGACCCGTGTCACGGGGGAAGGTAACCACGGCCTTGCCGCTGGGATTGACGTCACCGAACAGAATATCGCAGGCGGCGTGCGCCGTTTCGGTGCCGCAGTGCCAAGCGTAGAGGATGGCGTCAAGATAGGGCTCGATGGGGGTAAGGGCGAGAGGACGTCCCGCGAAGATGACGCCGACCACCTTCTTGCCCGAGGCGTGAGCCTCTCTGGCGATACGCACCTGCTCCTCGGCGATCTCGATGCGCGCAAGGCTCTTTGCCTCGCCCGTCACCAGATTTCCTTCGCCCAGTGCCAGCACGATGACGCCCTTATTTTTGAAGAAGGTAAGGGGCGCGTCGTCGTAAAGAGGACGGCTCGGAACAGGGGTAAGGGTGCCGCCGTGGGCGTCCAGCACCTCGGAGAGTGCCTCCTTCATCGTGGTGACCTCGTTGACGTAGCCGTCGGCCGCCCAGGTGCCGTTGAGGGCGCGGCGCTCCTCGGCGTAATCGCCGCCGAGAATGACCGACGCGTCCTTGGCAAGGGGAAGCACGCCGTTGTTTTTGAGAAGCAGCATAGATTCTCCCGCGATCTCACGGGCAAGGGCTCGGTGAGGCGCGCGGTCGGGATCGGTACGGGTGGTGAAGGGGTGATCGAAGAGACCGCAAGCGAACTTGATGCGAAGCACGCGGCGTACCGCCTCGTCGATGGTCTCCATAGAAACCTTGCCCTCGTTTACAAGTGCCTCCAGGTTGTCGGCGTAGCAGGACAGATCCATATCCACCTCAATGCCTGCCCTGATACCCTTTTCGGCGCATTCCTTGAGGTCGGCGGCAAGTCCCTCGGTCCTCAGCTGACGGATAGAGCCCCAGTCGGATACCACGAAGCCCTCGAAGCCAAGCTCGCCGCGGAGCAGATCGGTGAGGTATCTGGGGGTCGCCGCCATAGACTGACCGTTGAGGCTGTTGAAGGAGCCCATTACCGTGGCACAGCCCGCATCAAGGGCGGCACGGAAGGCGGGAAGCACGTAATTATAAAGGGTATAGGAGGGAATTTCGGTGTGGTTGTAGTCCCGTCCACCCTCGGAAAAGCCGTAGCCAAGGAAGTGCTTGGCACAGGCGACCATGGAGTCGGGGGCGGTCAGATCCTCGCCCTGGAAGCCGCGGACGGCGGCTGCGGCAAAGCTCTCGCCCACAAGGGGATCCTCGCCGGGACCCTCCACGATACGTCCCCATCTGGGGTCGCGGGACAGGTCGACCATGGGAGAAAAGGTCCAGTGAATGCCCTCGGCACGCGCTTCCTTTGCTACGGTGCGGTAGCAGCGGGTCAGAAGCTCGGGGTTGAAGGCACAGGCGGACGCCAGCGGAATGGGGAACACGGTATGGTGACCGTGGATGACGTCACGTCCGAAGATCATGGGGATGCCGAGGCGGCTCTCCTCCACGGCGATATGCTGAAGTCGGTCGTAATGCTCGGTGTCCACCGAGGGCTGGTCGCAGTTGCCCGCCGTGGCGCTGGTGGCAAGAATGAGGGCGCCCATCTCGCCGCGGCGCATCATCTCCTCCTGCTTCTGGCGGTCTGCCTCGTTACGGGGCGCGGACGCCTGATTGAGCTGACCGATCTTTTCCTTTAAGGTCATCTTGGAAAGCAGCTCGTTTACCTGCTTGTCAAAGCAACTGAAATCCTTGGGAATATTCTTCATAGTCTGATCCTTTCTTGTTGGCAAGACTGTTTATTGCCTTTATTATACTACATTTCTATCGCAAGTGTCAAGGGAGAAGGGCGTGAAAACGGGGAACGAAAGCGGAAAATTAAGAATGAACCCAACGTGTTCAAATTTTGATTTGTCGGGGAGTTTAGATATCTAAATGGCGTCGCACAAACACTGTAGGGGGCTCCCCTGGTGGCCCGCCACAAAACGCCACTACCCCACCAACGCGGGCTGGATCGTAAAGACCCAGACCGACCGCGCGATCCACGCCGAGAACTA
>JBGVFO010000185.1:0-2823 GCA_045121195.1 Eubacteriales bacterium | reverse complement strand
AAAGCAACCAAATTTGATTTTGTTCATGGCTACGTTCAAACCCGTATCACAAAAGGATTTCACCAATTTTATAATCGCAAATCCTTTTGTTTCGGGGCGCCGAGGACGTCGCCCCCTACAAGGTTTGTATGTCGCCATTCCGTCACATCAAACTCACCGACAAATCAAACTTTGGATTTTTGACGGTCAAATCGGAGGATTCCGACGACGATAGAAATTATGCTGATAGACTCACAGATGATAGCGCCTATCGAGAAGCAGAACAGGTTATAGGCAAGCCACAGGGGGGAGTTGAACAGACCGAAGCGGCGGATGGCACGGGCATCGTCGTATCGGAAGCTGATGGTGGTAAGCACCATACCGACGACGGGAAGCAGCTCCACGATCAGGTTGCCCACGGTCGGCTCCTTGCCGAAGACGGTGAAGACCAGCACGTAGGATAGAATATAAAGGCAAGAGTAGGCGATGAGCCACGCGGGGTGGCGGGCGTTCAGTCTTTCCTTGTTGATAAATACCAGGGCACGGGTGATACCTACGGCATTGAGCAACGCGCCTGCAAAAGCGTCCAACATAAAGAAGTTCACAGCGAACAGGATCGATCCGATAAGCTGAAACAGAAGCACCGTGCGGCGGCTCTTTTGTTGATACGATAGGCAGTTCATTGCCATTGCCGCAATGCCGAATCCCTGCGCAATCATTTCCGTTGGCGTCATGATATTACTTATCCTCTCTGGTATAGGGCAGGAGGCCGCCGGCGCGGAGGATGGCGAGCTGACGCTCGGTGAAGGCGCAGACGAGGGGGATCTCGACGCCCTTCGTTTTGTCCACGAGGGTGATCTCGCCCGTTTCCATTCCCTCAAACACGTTCACGAGAGCAAGCTCGTCGTCCTGCTCCAGCTTGTCGTAATCGTCGGGGTTGGCAAAGGTCAGAGGCAGAATACCCGCGTTGATGAGATTCGCCGCGTGGATACGGGCAAAGCTCTTGGCGACCACGGCGCGCACGCCCAGGTAGAGAGGAACCAGCGCCGCGTGCTCACGGGAGGAGCCCTGTCCGTAGTTGCTTCCGCCCACTACGATGGTGGCGCCCTTTTCCTTGGCGCGCTCGGGGAACGCCTCGTCGCAAACGCCGAAGCAGAACTTGGAAAGGTAGGGGATATTGGAGCGATAGGGCAGGATCTTGGCGCCTGCGGGCATAATGTGGTCGGTGGTAATGTTGTCGCCCACCTTGAGGGTCAGGCACGCCTCTACGGTGTCGGTGACGGGATTTTCGTCGGGGAAGGGCTTGATGTTGGGACCGCGAAGGACCTCTACGCCGTCCGCCTCCTCGGGGGTGGCGGGAAGAAGCACCGCGCTGTCGTTGACGCGGAATTTCTCGGGCATCACGATCTCGGGATAGTCGCCGAGGGTACGGGGGTCGGTGATGTGACCCGTAAGGGCGCTTGCCGCCGCTACCTCGGGAGAAACCAGATAAACCTTGCCGTCGCGGGTGCCGCTTCGTCCCTCAAAGTTGCGGTTGAAGGTGCGGAGGGATACGCCCGCCGAGTTGGGGGAGAAGCCCATTCCGATGCAGGGACCGCAGGCACATTCGAGGATACGCGCGCCCGCCTCGATCATATCCGAAAGGGCGCCGCACTCGGAGAGCATGGTCAGCACCTGACGGGAGCCGGGGGAGATGGAAAGGCTGACGGAATCGCGGATCTTCTTGCCCTTGAGGATCGCCGCCACGCGAAGCATATCGCGGAGGGAGGAGTTGGTGCAGGAGCCGATGCAGACCTGATCGACCTGAATGTCCGAAAGCTCCTCGGCGGTCTTGATGTTGTCGGGGGAATGGGGGCAAGCCAGAAGGGGCTTGAGGGTCGACAGGTCGATGTCGATGACACGGTCATAGACCGCGTCGGGGTCGGAGGCAAGGGGCACGTAATCGTCGCCCCGTCCCTGCGCCTCAAGGAACGCACGGGTCACCTCGTCGGAGGGGAAGATGGAGGTGGTGGCGCCCAGCTCGGTACCCATATTGGTGATGGTAGCGCGCTCGGGGACGCTCAATGTCTTAATCCCTTCGCCGCCCCATTCGACAATGTAGCCAACGCCGCCTTTGACCGACAGAATGCGGAGGATCTCAAGGCTCACGTCCTTGGCGCTGACCCAGGGGGAGAGCTTGCCCGTCAGGTTGACCTTGATCATCTTGGGCATAGTGATATAGTAGGCGCCGCCGCCCATGGCGACTGCCACGTCAAGTCCGCCCGCGCCCATAGCCAGCATACCGATACCGCCGCAGGTGGGGGTATGGCTGTCCGAGCCGATGAGGGTCATGCCGGGGACGCCGAAGCGCTCCAGATGCACCTGATGGCAGATGCCGTTGCCGGGACGGGAGAAGCGGATGCCGTATTTCTTGGCAACCGATTGGATGTAGCGGTGATCGTCGGCATTCTCAAAGCCGGACTGCAGGGTGTTGTGGTCGATGTACGCCACAGACAGCTTGGTGCGGACGCGGGGAATGCCGATTGCCTCGAATTCGAGGTACGCCATAGTACCCGTCGCGTCCTGGGTGAGGGTCTGGTCGATGCGGAGGGCAACCTCACTGCCGGGGGTCATATCCCCCTCAACCAAATGTGCTTTGATAATTTTCTGTGCAATAGTAAGTCCCATAATATTCTCCTTACAAGGAATGGAAAGATTGGTTGTGGATCATAAATTGATGTTTATCGGTGTGTCACGGCTACGCCGAAAACGAACGATAATATCCAACACCGTAGGGGTCGACGTCCTCGGCGACCCGAAAATAAACGAATTTAATTTTCTTAACGGCTACGCACGAACCCTTAT
>JBGVFO010000184.1:0-4930 GCA_045121195.1 Eubacteriales bacterium | reverse complement strand
GAGGTGTTGCGACCGATCACCGTGCCGGGATTGAGGACGCAGTTGCAGCCGATCTCCACCGCGTCCCCGAGAATGGCGCCCAGCTTTCGCATTCCCGTCGGGATACGTTCCTCACCGATGCGGAGGGCGACCTCCGATTTGTCGCTTTTTACGTTGGAGGTGATGGAGCCGGCGCCCATATGGGCTTTGTAGCCGAGGATCGAGTCGCCTACGTAGTTAAAGTGCGGCACCTGCACGCCGTCAAAGAGGATGCAGTTTTTCAGCTCGCAGGAGTTTCCCACCACCGCACCGACGCCAACGATGACGGCGCCGCGGATATAGGCACCCGTGCGGATCTCGGCGTTCTCGTCAATGATGCAGGGCGCGCCGATACAAGCGGAAGACGCGACATGGGCGCTTTTTGCGATCCATACGGCTTCGGCGGGTTGATCGTATTTTTCGGTAGGTAAGGTGTTCCCCAGGGCGACGACCGCCTGTGGAAGGACGGAAAGCACCTCCCACGGGTATTCGCAGGCGAGAAGAAAGTCCCGTGCCGCGGTGTGGGAAAGATCGAAAAGATCTTGAATTCTGAGTTGATTCATATCATACTTCCTTGTGAAAAATGAGGATTGAAACGCCGTTTCCAATCGGAAAGAGTTGGCGAAAAATAACAGGATAGGATTTGTTTTATTATTTTTGAAAGCCGCTTGCCAGCTTTTCGAGCGCACTTTTTTCTATTCGACTCACGTAAGAACGGGAGATACCCAGCATGGACGCGATCTCTCGTTGCGTGGCGGCGCGTTTTCCGTACAGACCGTACCGAAGCACGATGATCTGTCGCTCCCGTGGGGTCAGTGCCGTCTCCACCAGCCGTATGGCTTTTTCGATCTGTATTTTGGTATTGACCTCCTCGGTCACGTTTTCGTCCGAGCACACGATGTCTATGTAGGTAAGAGGGTTTCCGTCCCGATCCACGTCAATGGTCTCCCCGAGAGAAACCTCGGCGCACAGCTTTTTTTGCGAGCGAAAATGCATCAGGATCTCGTTCTGAATACATTTGGCGGCGTAGGTGGCGAATCGGGCACCGTTTTCTATGCGAAAGGAATCTACCGCCTTGACAAGTCCGATAGAGCCGATGGAGATCAGATCCTCCTGATTTTTGGCGGTGGGATAGTACTTTCTGACGATGTGCGCTACCAGGCGGAGATTGTGCAGGATCAGCCGCTCTCGTGCCTTGTCGTCCCCCTCGGCGGCGGCGTAGAAGCAAGCGGTCTCCTCCTCCTTGTCAAGGGGCGGCGGGAAGCTTTGCGGGGTGCTGACCCCGAGAACCACGTGCATAAACTTTGAAATGAGCAAAAAGACTTGCCAGAACATAGGGACCCTCCTTCACTTTGTATGCTGATATTGTATGCGATGTCCCGTTTTTTGTTGCCTGTCTGCCCCCATCATATTGATATTCTTGCCTGTCCTTTTTTACTTCACAATGGCAAAAAAAGGAATTCTTCGAAAAAGTTATGGAAAAAATTGCGGAAACCTATTGACAACCCGCCTTGGCGTGTGCTATTATTTTTACAGAATGAAAAAGGTCGAAAAAGGAAGGAAGCCCAAGACTATGAAAATTCTCCAAACCGATTCCTCCGCAAAGGATATTGCTTACGAGGGATATTTGAAGATCAACAACTGCGGACTCTGCACCGACGCCACGGCGGGAATCTCCGTGGAAAACCGCGCGGGTCGCAAGGATTATATGTTCGTTTACGTGATGGACGGCACCATGTATTTTGAGCTGGAGGGCAAGCGCGTGGAGTTGGGCGCGGGCAATCTGGTGTTCTACCATCCGGGTGAGGCACAGGTTTACGGAAGCTACGAGGGTGACTCGGTGTCGTATTACTGGGCGCATTTCTCCGGCACCTCGGTGGAGGACGTGCTTCGCGACTGCGGATTCTTGGATAGATCCCGTTGCTTCATCGACGTGGACGGCGGTGTTTGCAAGCTGCTCAACCTGATCATTAAGGAATATACATATGGAGAATATTGTTACATAACAAAATGTAATTCTCTGTTCCTTATGCTGCTCTCCGAGATGGCGCGCCTGACGGATCACGCCATCAAAAGCAACGAGAAATATGACGTTTTGCTTCCCGCTCTCAAGGCGATGGAGCAGAATTACGCCGTTTGGTACAAGAATGAGGAATATGCAAAAATGTGCGGAATCAGCAAGTACCATTTTATTCATCTTTTCACCGAGTGCAAGGGCTGCTCCCCCTCCAAGTATAAGTCCAATCTGCTGATGCAGAAGGCGGCGGAGCTGCTTCGCATTTCCGCGGTTCCCATGAACGAGATCGCCGAGATGCTCGGCTTTGACGATCCGCTTTATTTCAGCAAAAAATTCAGAACCTACTACGGCGTTTCTCCCTCGGAATACCGAAAAGCGAGCGCTGAAAGTAAGTAAAACGAAAGATCGGGACGGAATAACCGTCCCGATCATATTTTTTGCCTGTTTTCATATAATTATTATAAAATTGATGCAAGGAGGCGCTCGCCTTGAAGTCGATGGGAATACGTCGCACGTACAGCCGCCGCACGGACGGCATCGAATTGGTCCGCGCTACCGTTTTTTGCGCCGAAGAGCTTGTCGCCCTTGCCAGCCCGTGGATTGAAAACGCCCTTTCTTGGATGGACGAATGTCTGGTTCCGTACGCAAAGCGCGTTTTCGATAACGATCCTGCGAGCGACAAACGCTTTTCCTTCCGCCGCTTTGAGTATTCGGTTGCGTTTTCCCTTGCTCTCACCGCCGAGGAAACGGCGGAGCTTTGCGTCAAAACCACGCTTTCTCGAGCACGAGGCGCCGTGATCGAGGAAACGGAGCGGCGGGAGCGCCTGCGCCCCTCAGACCTGTCCTTCCTGCCCCCCGAAAAACGAAAAAAAGCACCCCGAAGGGTGCTTAAAACGGCGATCAACCAAGCGAATCGATAAAATTCTGAAGAATGATCTGCGCCGAAAGGGTGTCGATCACGCCCTTGCGCTTCTTGCCGCGAACGTTGGTCTCGTTGAGATACCGCGCCGCCGCCATGGTGGTCATGCGCTCGTCAAACAAAACCACCTCTACGCCCTCGAGCCGCTCGCGTAAGAGCGCGGCGAACTCGGCGGCGCGCGCCGCGCGGGGGCCTTCGGTTCCGTTCATATTAATAGGATGCCCAACGACGATGGCAACCACGTTCCGCTCACGAGCAATCTCCGCCACCGCCGAGGCGGTTTTCTCAATGCCGCCGGGGCTGATGTACCCGATGCCGGACGCCAAAAAACGAAGCTCGTCCGAAACGGCGAGTCCCGTTCGCGTGTCCCCAAAATCCACGCCCATCACGCGTCCTTCCTTGCTTTCCAGCCTTGCCATAGTCGCCCTCCTTTCGGGTGTTGGCTTCATTATACACCATTTTTTTCAAAAAGTAAATAATTTTTTGTAACTCTTGAATATTTGCCGTAAAGGGGGCAAAAATAGTAACAGCAACGAAACCATCAAAGGAGTTACAAAAATGCAAAACAATTTCAAGCAGTCCAAATTTTATAGGAATCTCAAGGAAAACCGCGCCGTTTACGTGACCGCCATCACCCTTCTGGTGGCGCTTGCGGTGATCGTTGCGGTAACCGCCGTTGCCAATCGAACCAAGCCCCCCGTGGATACCGAGGATACGGGAACCGAAACGGGAACGCCCGCGCCCGGCACCGATACCGAGGCGCCCGATTCCACCGACGTTTCGAGCAAGCTGCCCGCCTTTAGCCTTCCCGTGAGCGGCACCCTTTCCAAACGCCACGACGCCACCACCCAGGTGTTCTCCAATACCATGAAGGACTATCGCGTCCATCTTGGCGTTGATATTGCCACCGAGGCAAACGCGGCGGTGGTCGCGGCGGCGGACGGCACCGTGTCCCAGATCTGGGAGGACGCGCTGATGGGCAACTGCATTGCCGTGGTTCACGGCGGCGACGCCTGCACCGTGTATAAGAATCTTGGCGACACCCTGCCCGAAGGCATCGAGGAGGGCGCCGAGGTCAAGCTGGGACAGACCATCGGCTACGTGGGAGAAAGTGCGATGGTAGAGATCGCCGAGGAGCCGCATCTCCACTTTGAAATGACGGTCGGCGGCATTGCGGTAGACCCTCTGGAGTACTTCGAGGAGGAGGCGGTCGCCACCCTTTCCGAGGACGTATCCTACGAGGAGCCTGCCGAGGAATAATCCAATAAGGAACTGCAATAAAATGTTGTTGCAGTTCCTTTTTGTTATATATAAATTGATTTGAAAAATGCAAAATAATGCGGTTTTGCGATGCGCTTATCCCCAAGGATTGTAAGAAAACCAAACATCTTCCTCTGTAAAAATATGAAAATACTGTTGCAATCTGTGAGAAGATGTGATATAATGAACCCGACGATAAAGAGACGGACGTTTCCGTCGGATAACGAGGATGATATGTTTAGAATTGCGATATGCGACCGAACCCTGGCGCAGTCGGAGCAGATGGCGAAGGCGATCCGCTCGGGCATTGTCAGCGGCGGCGGCACCAATTTTGCCATAGACTGCTTTTCTACCCTTTCGGAACTGAAGAAAACGATCGGTCGCGAGCTGACCCGCTATCGCCTTGTGGTTTTGGAAACCGAGGTGGAGGGCGAGGACGGCGTAGAGACCGCGAAGCAGCTCCGAAAGCTTGGCTGCATGGCGGATATCGTGTTCTGCACGGCAGATCCCTCCCGCGCCCTTGAGGCGTACGCGGCGTACCCAAGCGGTTACATATTAAAACCCTGCACGGGAAGCGACCTGTGCGAGGCGGTGACCTTTATCGCCGAACGGAACGGACGAAAACCTTCCATTATATTAAAAGGCGACGACGGACGCAAGTACGGCTTCCGTGTGGACGACATTATATATATTGAAGTGTTTCGCACCGAGCTGGA
>JBGVFO010000183.1:0-3748 GCA_045121195.1 Eubacteriales bacterium | reverse complement strand
ATAATCGCAAATCCGTTCGTCGCGGGGCGCCGAGGACGTCGCCCCCTACAAGGTTTGTATGTCGCCATTCCGTCACATCAAACTCACCGATAAATCAAAATTTGAAATGTAACAAAGCAAAAAAGCACCGCAGTTCCCTGCGGTGCTTTGTATTCCATATGTAGATTAAACCACGCCCTGTGCCTTCATTGCCTCGGCAACCTTAACGAAGCCCGCAATATTCGCACCGGCGACAAGATCCGCGCCAAGACCGTACTGCTCGGCAGCCTTTACGGAATTGTTGAAGATGTTGCTCATGATCGTCTTGAGCTTGGCGTCAACCTCCTCTGCGCTCCAGCTGTAACGCATGGAGTTCTGGGACATCTCAAGACCCGAAACGGCAACGCCGCCTGCGTTAACCGCCTTGGAGGGCGCCACGATAACGCCGTTCTTCTTGAGGTACGCAACCGCCTCGTTGGTGGTGGGCATATTGGAAACCTCAACGTAGTAACGAAGACCGTTGGCAACCATCTGCTCAGCTTCCTTCATATCAACCTCGTTCTGGGTAGCGCAAGGCATAAGAATGTCGGCCTTCACGCCCCAAGGCTTCTCACCCTTGAAGAACTTTACGCCGAACTTGTCAGCATAATCCTCCACGCGGTTGCGGCAGGAGGCGCGCATTTCCAGCATATAGTCAATCTTTTCCTCGGTGGAAACACCGTCGGGATCGTATACGTATCCGTCGGGACCGGAGATCGCGATGACCTTACCGCCAAGCTCGGTAACCTTCTTGACCGTACCCCAAGCCACGTTACCGAAGCCGGATACAACCACAGTCTTGCCCTTGATATCGTCGCCAAAGTACTTGAGCATCTCGCAGGTGTAGTAAACTGCACCGAAACCGGTAGCCTCGGGACGGATAAGAGATCCGCCGTAGGGAATGCCCTTACCGGTCAGAACGCCGGTGAACTCGTCACGAAGGCGCTTGTACTGACCGAACATATAACCAACCTCACGGGCGCCAACGCCGATGTCACCCGCAGGAACGTCGGTGTCTGCGCCGATGTACTTCTGAAGCTCGGTCATGAAGCTCTGGCAGAAGCGCATAACCTCCATGTCCGACTTGCCCTGAGGATCAAAGTCAGCACCGCCCTTACCGCCGCCCATAGGAAGCGAGGTGAGAGAGTTCTTGAAGGTCTGCTCAAAGCCGAGGAACTTGATAATGCTCTCGTTTACAGAGGGATGAAAACGAATGCCGCCCTTGTAGGGACCGATGGCACTGTTGAACTGAATACGGAAGCCGCGGTTGACCTGCACCTTGCCGTTGTCGTCTACCCACGGAACGCGGAACTTGATGATACGCTCGGGCTCGACCATTCTCTCGACAACGCCGCTCTCGATGTAGTCGGGGCGTGCTTCAAGCACGGGCTCGATGGACTCAAGAACCTCCTTGACCGTCTGGTGGAACTCCGCCTCACCGGGATTGCGCTTGATCACGCGCTCCATCAGGTCGTTGAGGTATGCACTCTTAAAACTCATAATCATATCCTCCAGATAATAAATTTCATTGAAAAGGAAATTCAATAATACCTTTTTATTGTAGCACCTTTATACACGGTTGTCAATATTTTCTTCGCATATTTTTTGCAAGTTTTTCATTCTCGAATTGCATATTTTATACAAGAACGCTACTTTCCCCCCGTTTTCCTCCCTCTTTTTTCGCCGAAATGAAACGGAGGCGCTTTGTTTTTTCATCCGCAAAAACACGAGTTGCATTCCCTATCAAGATATGCTATAATGAAAAAAACGAAACCGAAGAGGCACCTATGAAACCTACAGAATATATTGAATTTTTAGGAAAAATTGAGAAGTTGAAATGCAACACCCGTCATTCGTGGACATCGTGCGGCACGCAAGAATCGGTGGCGGAGCATTCCTGGCGTCTTGCCGTCATGGCAATGCTGTGCGCCGACGAATACCCCGATCTCGACATGAATAAGGTCATTAAAATGTGCCTGATCCACGATTTTGGCGAGGCGATCACGGGCGATATTCCCTCTTTTTATAAGACCGAGGAAAATGAAGCGGACGAGGAGCGCGCCGTCGAGGAGCTGCTCTCGACCCTTCCCAAGTCGCTGGGCGACGAGCTGAAGGCCCTCTTTGCGGAAATGAACGCAAAAGAAACGCCCGAGGCAAAGCTTTTCAAGGCACTTGACAATATGGAGGCGGTGGTTTCTCACAACGAAGCCGACCTTTCCACGTGGATTCCTTTTGAATATGAGGAAAATCTGGTCTACGGCGCAGAAAACGCTGAGTGGTCGCCGTGGACAAAAGCCCTCCGCGAGCAGCTCAGGGAGGATAGCATCAGAAAAATTCAAGAGCAAGGAAAACAGTGAGTATACAAATGACGATCGAAGAACTTAAAATCCGCCAATTGACCAACCAACACCTTATTTCGCCAACGGACAAGCTAACAGTCGTCCGCGATCTTTGCGGCGTGCAAGCACAGTTCTTCCCGAACGCTATGCACTCACTTAAAATTCGTTGTGACGATTACAATGAGCAAACCGTCGCCGATGGTCTTGTTAAAAACTGGACGGTTCGCGGTACGGTTCACGTGTTCGCGGAGAGCGATCTTCCGCTCTTTATCCGCTGCGGCAACGGAGCATCTTACCGCAAAAACGAATGGAGCGGCTACTCCTTTTGGAATCAACGCAGAGAGTGGGCATTGACACCCGAAAGGCAAAAATACTTTTCCACTATCATTATTTCTGCGGTTGCTAAGAAAGCCTATACACGCGACGCGTTAAAAGACCTTTGCCGCGTACACGGCATGACAGACCTGGAAGAGTTAAGCATGTTTGATTCATGGGGCGGTGGTATACGCGAACTGTGCGAGCGCGGTTTTATGCACTATGTTGTGCAGGAGAAAAAAGCGTACATTGCCTCCCCCGAATTTCAGCCTCTTCCCGAAGAAGAAGCCAAGCTTGAGATTGCCCGCAGATATTTCAGCAATATGGGACCCGCCACCGTTCGCGACGCGATGTATTACACGGGTGCCAAGCAAGCCGAGGTAAAAAACTGGCTCAAACAATTGCCCGTAGAGTCCTTCGAATGTGACGGCAAAACCTATTACTACATTCCAAATGGGCAGTCTTACGACAAAGAAATCCCGCACTGCCTCCTTCTTGCGGGTTTTGACCAACTGATGCTTGGCTATCAGAAGAAGGAAAGTATTTATCTGCCGCAAGAGCATTTGCGCGGGATCTTCAATCTTGCAGGGATCGTTATGCCATCTATTCTTCTAAACGGCAGGGTGGTCGGCAAGTGGAAAAAGAAAAATGAGAATTTGACGTTCACGTTATTTGAAACAATCAGCAAGAAAGACAAAAGCATGATCGAAGATACCGCAGAAGAGCTTTGGAATCCTATTTCAAAAATCACCTTCGAGTAAAGACCGCCAAAAAGCAAAACAGCACCGCGTTTGTCGGTGCTGTTTTATTGTACTTCATAAAGGTAAAGAAAAACGAGCCGCAGGCTCGTTCATTTATATGGAACCTATGATCATTGAAAACCGAACAAAGGAAGGGAGTAAAAACAGAAACTCAAGTAAATTGTCTGAGAACCCGTCTTTCGACAAAGGTTCAAGCAATCGGTCTATTAGTATCGGTCAGCTAAATACATTACTGCACTTACACCTCCGACCTATCAAACTCGTAGTCTACAAGTGACCTTATCAGTTATACTGAGGGATATCTTATCTTGAGGT
>JBGVFO010000182.1:0-4381 GCA_045121195.1 Eubacteriales bacterium | reverse complement strand
ATTGGTACAAATTCCGCAACCTCATCCGTCGCCTTCGGCGCCACCTTCTCCCATTCTTGGAGAAGGCTCTCAATGCTCGCCATTTCGTCAAATCAAACCCACCGATAAATCAAAATTTGAACCCTTTCCCCCTTATCGTTTAAAACAACCTTGAATCATCTCCTCCGGAGGAAACAACGATGAAAAAACTCAAAAGCAGAAAGCAATTGCTTCTTTACGGCTGCTCCGCCCTCGGCGTCAACATGATGAATCTGATGGTAGGCTCCTACCTCTGCTCCGCCCTTCTTACGGGCGGCTTCGCCGAGCATCTGGCGTCCTGGACCTATCTCGGTGTCGACCTCGTGGTCCCTGCCGTATGGAGCATCCTGATCGTGGTATCCAAGGTACTGGACGGTCTTATCGACCTGCCCTTCGCCTCCTTCACCGACCGACTGAAGACCCGTTGGGGCAGACGCCGTCCCTCTCTTCTTATCGGCTTTGTCCCCATGCTGGCGGCGTATCTTCTCTTCCTCGTGCCTCTGAATCCCCATCAGTCCTTCGCCAACACCTTCTGGTTCGGCGCTCTGCTTTGCGTGTTCTACGTCTTCTACACCCTCACGATGCTCACCTTCTACGCCACCTTTGCCGAGGTGTGCGACAACGAGGGCGACACGCTCTTCCTCTCCAACGTCAAGTCGGTGTGCGACGTCATTTATTTCAGCCTTGGCTACGCCCTGATCCCCCTGTTTATCAGCCTCGGCATCAACATCCGTCTGGTGGCGCTCATCTTCCTCCCCCTCTCCTTCCTCATGGTGATCCCCTTCTTCCTTCTGAAGGAGAAGCCCACCAACGTGGAGGACGACACCCTTACGGTGCGCTCCCTGACCCTCGGCGAGTCCCTCGCCTGCTCCTTCAAAAACAAAAGCTTCCTCTTCTGGATGCTCACCGCCTCCATCACCAACATCGGACTGCAGCTCTTCCTCGGCGGAATCAACGAGCTGTTCTCCTCCACGGGGCTCAATATGACGGTGGTCATGGCGTCTTCCTTCGCCCCCGTTCCCTTTACCATTCTGCTGTATAACCGCATCGTCAAAAAGCACGGTCTTGGCATCGGCTACCGATACGTGCTGTCCATCTTCTCGGTGGGTATGATCATTATGTATATCTGCAACGTCAACTCGGCGCGCCTTACCGAGCTTCAGCTCACCCTGGTGGCACTTCTGGGCGGCATTTTCGTGTCCTTCGCCATCGGCGCCTTCTTCTCAGTGACCTACACCGTTCCCTCCCATCTGGCGCGACTGGAGTTCGAGCGCTCGGGCAAGAGCGTTTCCTCCATGTATTTCGCCGTAGATGGACTGTTTGAGGGCATCGCGGCGGGCCTCGCCACGGGTCCCATTCTGGTCTTCCTCAAGGGCACCCAGGCGCACACCCGTATCTCCTGGCTTCCCATCGTGGTCGCCGCCGCCTGTATGACCGCCTTCGCCCTTTCCTTCGCCTTCCCCGGGTCCATCGCGAAGATGGGTCGGGAGGAGCAGACCGACGCGGAATGATCTACGAATTTTTCCGTTGGTTCGCCATCATCACCGCCTATCCCGCCCAGCTTCTCTTCTTTAAGCGCAAGACCTACTACGAGGACGGCGCCCGTCGCCGCCCGTGGAAAAAAGGCGGGGCGCTGGTGATCTCCAACCATTTCAATTTCTTCGACTACATGGTCAATATGTTCGCGGTCCAGCCCCGAAAGCTGTATCCCGTCACCTCCGAGGAGCCCTTCCGAAGCAAGCTTCTCACCTTCGGTATGCGCTTCTTCGGCGCCATCAAGGCAGACCGCGTCAAGAAGGATATGCGCTTTATGGACGAGTGCGCCGACCTCATTCGGCGCGGTCGACTGGTGCAGATCTTCCCCGAGGGACGCAACACCCCCGACGGCAAGATCCACGAGTTCAAAAAGAGCTATATCGTCATCGCCCACCGGGCGAGCTGTCCCATCATCCCCATCGTCACCGACGGCAACTACGGGTTGTTCCGCCGCGTTCACGTCATCGTGGGCAAGGAGATCAACCTTTCCGATTTCATCACCTCCACGGGGCGCACCCCCACCCGCGCGGAGCTGAACGCCGCCAACGACGCCATTTTCCATCACGTTCTTTGGCTCCGCGAGGAGCTGGAACGCCGCAAGGCGGCTGACAAGGCCGCGCGAAGACGTCCCAAATCCGAAAGGAGTCGCCCCCATGCTTAACGTTACCGTTTTCATCCCTCTGCCCCCCGAGGAGCTGTCCCTCTTCTGGTTCTGGATCCCCTTGGCGCTGGGCATTTTCGGGCTTTTGATGTGGCCCCTCTCCTATCTCATCGCCTCCTTTTGCGTCTACAACGCCACCCTCCGCCGAAGGACCCCCGACAAATGGGCGCGGAAGCGGCAGTTTGACGATCCCCTCTCAGTAAAAATGGACGGGGAGGGCATGGCGTGGCACGAAGCCAACCTTGCCTACAAAAAGGACGTACATATCGTGAACGACGGACTGAATCTCTACGGCGAGTATTACGATTTCGGATACGGACGCTGTGTCTTTATCCTGTCGGGGCGCACCGAGAGCCTCCGCTACGGCTACTATTTCGCAAAGCCCTACGCCGACGCGGGGTGGAACGTGCTGGTCCTTGACCCCCGCGCCCACGGCTTCAGCGACGGCGAGTTCAACACGGTGGGCTTTGAGGAGAGCCGCGACTGGCTGGCGTGGGCGCGGTATATGCACGACGTGCAGGGCGTGCGCGAGATCCTCTTTCACGGCATTTGCATCGGCGCCGCGGGCGGCACCTTCGCCCTCACCGCCGAGGACTGTCCCGACTATATCGTGGGCATCGTCGCCGACGGTATGTTCGCCAACTTCGGCGAGTCTATGAAAAACCACCTCATCGAGCGCAAAAAGCCGATTTTTATGCTTTACGGCATGATCGATATGTGGATGAAGCTCTACACAGGTCACTCTATGAACTACGGCCCCATCGACGTCATTCACAAGCAGACCCGACCGATGCTCATGCTCTACGGCTGCGAGGATCTCTATTCGGTCCCCCACTACGCCCAAAAGCTGTTTGACCGCATCGGCACCGACAAAAAGCAGCTGGTCTGGTTTGAGCACGGCGCCCATTCCATGCTCCGTGTCACCGACCCCGAACGGTATGACAATGCGATCCACGCATTTTTAAGTCAATATTTTGCAAAAGACGAAGCACCGCTTCGTTAAGAAAGGAGAACTTTTATGTATTGTAAGCACTGTGGAACACAACTGGAGAACGACGCTCGGTTCTGTCAGAACTGCGGCGCGTCCCTTGCGGAGACCCCCACTGCCGAGCCTGAGATCCTCGTTGACGCCGCCAAGGAGCAGAAGAAGGACGAGGCGGCAGGCGGGGTCCTCAAGTGGGGCATTATCGGTCTTGCCTTCTCTCTGTCCGGCATTCTTTCTCTCCTCGGCTGGATCTTCTCCGCCAAGGCAAGAAGGCTTCGCCGCGCGTATGAGGCGGAATACGGCGAGGTAACGGGTCGCGCTCTCGTGGGTAAGATCCTCGGCAACGTGGGCTTCGGCGTGGGCATCGGCTACACCATCTTCTTCACCCTGTACTTCCTGATCCTCGGCATCGCCCTTGCGGGTCTGTCCGCCGAGATCGCCGCGGAGATCGCCTCCGAATTTGCCGCCATCGCGTAAAAGCATCGAAAAATTTTCATCTGAAAAGGAGAATTGACTATGTATTGTAAGCACTGTGGAACCGATTTGGAAGAAAACGTAAAGTTCTGCCCCAACTGTGGCGCGGAGCAGACGGCGGGAGCCGCCGAGCCCGTGGCAGAGCCCATCGTGGACAACGAATTTGAAGCAAAGAAGGACGCTATGGCAGGCTCTGCCCTCGTATGGGGTATCCTCGGTCTTGTGTTCGCCGCCTCCTCCTGGCTGGCGATCCTCGGTATTATCTTCTCGGGCATCGCCAAGAAGAAGGTCGCCGAGTACGTAGCGTTCGCGGGCGAGCTTGAGGGCCGCGCCAAGGCAGGCAGCATTCTGGCAAAGATCGGTATGATCGTCGGCATCGTGATAGTTGCCATCCTTGCCTTCTCCTTCGTGGTCGGCTTTATCGCCGGTCTTGCGGGAGCCGTATAAGGCGACGGTCAAGATCGCGCATACGAAAACCGAACAAACACAAAACAGCCGAGGGCACGCCCTCGGCTGTTTTATTGGGGGTAAATTTTGATTTGTCGGTGAGTTTGCAATTACGAAATGGCGACATACAAACCTTGTAGGGGGCGACGGTCTCGTTGCGACTCGGTCACGCCACGGCTCTGACTGCCACCGGCAGTCATTCACTACCGTGTCGCCGCTTCGCTACCTCGGCGCCCCGAAACGAAAGGATTTGCGATTAT
>JBGVFO010000181.1:0-3802 GCA_045121195.1 Eubacteriales bacterium | reverse complement strand
ATTTCTTTTGCAGAATTTGCGACGTAATTGGCGAGTTGTACCCATTTCATTTGATCCTTTGCTTTCAGTTCTTCGGTCAAACCGTGGGATTCCGCAAAATCGACAATCAAAGACTCGTATCGTTCTTGTGCTTCTTCGTTGAGCTTGTAGAGATAGGTATTCAACTCGCCCGACATCAGCAACTCATTGTGTCGTGCGATTGCAAAACGTTTGAGATAACCTAAGTGTAGCAATCCCCATCTTCCGATTTCCTTTTGCTCGGGAAGTTCAAGCAAGGGATAATATTGCTCGCCTCTTAGTTCATAAGTGATTCCGTTTTGTTCAATGTACTTTTCCATATATTGCACCGTCCTTTCATTTGGTGGCTTAAGTGTACTACAAAGACGGGAAATCTGCAAATGTGCAAAAATGAAAAATACGAGAACACCGAAATGTTCTCGTATTTTTCTTCGCCTTCGCAATGCTCGTAGTTCTTAAGTTTTAGAAACTGTCCTTAAGAGCCCGAAGCATTTCCACGGGGATTTTTATTTGCAGGTTATCAGTCCTTATAGATGGGGAACTTGGCGCAGAGGGCGGAAACCTCGGCGAGGGTCTTTTCCTTGGTGTTCTCAAAATCAAACACACAGTCCGCGATCCAGCCCGCGATCTGCTTCATCTCCTCGGTGCCGAAGCCACGAGAGGTGACGGCAGGGGTGCCAAGACGGACGCCGCTGGTCACGAAGGGGCTTTCGGGGTCACCGGGCACCGTGTTCTTGTTGGCGGTGATGCGTACCTCGTCAAGTCTGTGCTCCAGCTCCTTACCCGTGATGCCCGTGCCGCGAAGGTCAAGGAGCATCAGGTGGTTGTCGGTGCCGCCCGAAACCAGATTGAGTCCGCGCGCCGAAAGCTCTGCGGCAAGCACCTGCGCGTTCTCGGCGATCTTCTTCTGGTACTCGGTGAAGGCGGGGGAGAGTGCCTCGCCGAAGGCAACAGCCTTGGCGGCGATGATGTGCATCAGGGGGCCGCCCTGGGTGCCGGGGAACACCGCCTTGTCGATAGCCTTGGCATACTGCTCACGGCAGAGGATCAGACCGCCGCGGGGCCCGCGGAGGGTCTTGTGGGTGGTGGTGGTGACCATGTCGGCATAAGGAACGGGGGAGGGGTGCACGCCTGCGGCAACAAGACCCGCGATGTGCGCCATATCTACCATGAGATACGCGCCGACCTCATCGGCGATCTCACGGAACTTGGCAAAATCAATGGTGCGGGAATAGGCGCTTGCGCCCGCGAGGATCATTTTGGGCTTACATTCGAGAGCCGCCTCGCGTACCTTATCGTAGTCGATGCGTCCCGTATCGTCGGCAACGCCGTAGGAAACGATGTTGAAATACTTACCCGAAATATTGACGGGCGAGCCGTGGGACAGGTGTCCGCCGTGGGCGAGGTTCATAGAAAGCACCGTGTCGCCGGGGTTGAGGAGGGCGAAGAATACGGCGAGGTTTGCATTGGCGCCGCTGTGAGGCTGAACGTTGGCGTGCTCGGCGCCGAACAGCTTCTTGGCACGGTCGCGTGCGATGTCCTCTACCACGTCGACGCACATACAGCCGCCGTAATAGCGCTTGCCGGGATAGCCCTCGGCGTATTTGTTGGTCAGGACGCTGCCCGCGGCGAGAAGCACTGCCTCGGAAACGATGTTTTCGGAGGCGATAAGCTCGATGTTGCCCTGCTGACGGGCAAGCTCGGCGTTACACGCGTCAAAGACCTCTTTGTCAAATTTTTCAAGCTGATTGAAGAACATAACGGAACTCCTTTCGGGTATCAAATAAAAATCAAAATTATTATATCACAAAAACACGAAAAACACAATAGGGTAGAGAATCTTTTGCGCCGCTTCGTTATAACAAAATGAAATGGTGCTTCTGATTCTCAAGGAACCCTTCTTTTTTCAGCTTGCCGATCTCGGCGGAGAGTCCGCTTCGGTCGACCTCAAGGTAGTCGGCAAGCTCCTGACGGTCAAAGGGAATGTCAAAGCTGTGACTGCCCGCCTTCTGTGCTTCTATGGCGAGATACGCCAGAAGCTTTTCCCTTGTGGTGCGCTTGGAGGTCACCTCGATGCGCTGATGAAAGAGGAGGGTCTTTTTCGCCAGATCCTTCATTAAATTAAATATAAGCTGCTGATGGAAGCCGCAACCGTTCTCGCAGGTATGGAGAATGTGGGAGCAGTCGATGAGCATAACCTCACAGGGCTCGTCGGCGATGACGCTGACGGGAAGGGCAGGGGTCTCGGCGGCGGCGAAGGCTTCGGCAAAGACCTCGGAGGGTCCCATTACCGAGAGAATGCTTCGGTTGCCGAAATAGTCCACCTGCACCACTTGCACCGAGCCCGAAAGCACGATGCCGATGTATTTGGCGGGGGAGCCCTCCGCAAAGACGGTATATTTTTTATCGAAATGCCCGATCTTCGCGCCAAGACAGATCAGCATCCGTCCGAGATCCTTCTCGGCAATGCCCTCGAAAAGGGGACATTTTCCCAAAATTCCAAAATATTTTTCCAACTTTTTCTCCTTTCGTTGAAAATTCAACAGACTTTCTGCTCATAGTATACTATAATAGGCTCAGAAAATCAAGGAGGAAACGCAATGAAAATTGCTTTTTTCGATACAAAGCCCTACGACAAGCCGTCCTTTGAGCAGTTCGGCGCGGAGAACGGCATAGAATTCAAGTATTTTGAGGCCAAGCTGAACGAGGACACGGTGTCCCTGGCGCGGGGCTTCGACGGCGTTTGCGTATTCGTCAACGACACGGTAAACGCCGCGGTCATCGATCGCCTCGTGGAGATGGACGTTCGCGTGGTGGCGCTTCGGTGCGCGGGCTTCAACAACGTGGATATGAAGCACGCCTTCGGCAGGATCCACGTGCTTCGCGTGCCAGCCTACTCCCCCTACGCCGTGGCGGAGCACACCATGGCAATGCTTCTGACCTCGATCCGCCGCATCCACAAGGCGTATATCCGCACCCGCGATTTCAACTTCAGCCTCGTGGGAATGACCGGCTTTGACCTGCACGGCAAAACGGTGGGCGTCATAGGAACGGGACGCATCGGACGGGCGTTTATTGACATCTGCCGCGGCTTCGGTATGAAGGTGCTGGCGTACGATAAGTTTCCCGCAGAGGAGCCCTGCGGCGTGCGGTACGTTTCCCTTGACGAGCTGTTTCGAGAGAGTGACGTGATCTCCCTCCATTGTCCTCTCACCGAGGAGACCTATCATCTTGTCGATGAGGGAACGCTCGAGAAGTGTAAAAAGGGTGTGGTCATACTCAACACCTCCCGCGGCGCCCTTGTGGACGCCGAGGCGCTTCTCTCGGGAATCAAGTCCCGCAAGGTGGGAGCGGCGTGTCTGGACGTGTACGAGGAGGAGTCCGAGCTCTTCTTCGAGGACTTTTCGGGACATATTCTGGAGGACGATACCTTAGCGCGCCTCATTTCTATGCCCAACGTCATTGTCACCTCCCATCAAGCCTTTCTTACCGAGGAGGCGCTGGCGAACATTGCCGAAACCACGGTGGAAAACCTTGTGGGCTTCTTCCGTGACGGCGAGTGTCCCAACGAGCTTTGCTACCGCGGCGGCTCCGCCGAGGACTGCAAATGCGGCAAGTGCTTTTGAGAGTTCAAATTTTGATTTATAGGTGGGTTTGATGTGACGGAATGGCGACATACAAACCTTGTAGGGGGCGACGTCCTCGGCGCCCCGAAACGAAAGGATTTGCGATTATAAAATTGGTGAACGCCTTTTGTGATAAGGGTTTGAACGTAGCCATGAAC
>JBGVFO010000180.1:0-25294 GCA_045121195.1 Eubacteriales bacterium | reverse complement strand
ATTGGTGAAAGCCTTTTGTGATAAGGGTTTGAACGTAGCCATGAACAAAATCAAATTTCGTTGTTTTCGGGTCGCCGGGGACGTCGACCCCTACGGTGTTAGAGGGTTTCGTTCGTTTTCGGCGTAGCCATAACACACCGACAAACATCAATTTATAAACTAACTACGTGAGGAAATACAGTGAACGAGAAGATAAAATTACCCATTATCGTGGGCGCGACGGCCAGCGGCAAATCGGCGCTCGCCATGCGAATTGCCGAGGAGGTCGGCGGTGAGATCGTATCCTGCGACTCCATGCAGATCTATCGGCGGATGGATATAGGCACTGCCAAGCCCACCGCCGAGGAGCAAAGCCGTGTTCGGCATCATATGATCGACATCGTAGAGCCGTGGGAATCCTTTTCCTGCGCCGATTACGCGCGCCTTGCCGACGAAGCCATCCGCGGCGTGATCTCGCGGGGCAAGACCCCCATCGTATGCGGTGGCACGGGTCTGTATCTGGACGCCCTTTTGCGCGGTGGACTTGCCGAGGAGGCGGACTGCGACGAGGGCTATCGCCGTGAGCTTGACGCCCTTGCCGAAGAGAAGGGAAACGGGTATATCCACGGGCTTCTTCGTGACGTGGACCCCGAAAGCGCCGACGCCATTCATCCCAACAACCGCAAGCGCGTGATCCGCGCCCTTGAGATCTGCCGCGTGACGGGTCGGAAAAAGAGCGAGATCGACCGCGAGAACAGCCGTCTTGACGGCGTTTACGAGCCCCTTGCCGTTGGTCTGTTTTATGCCGATCGGGCGGTGCTGTACGAGCGCATTGACCGCCGCGTGGATCTGATGATCGCGGAGGGACTTCTTGACGAGGTGCGCGCCCTTGACGCCGAGGGCATCTTCGAGCGCTCAAAAACGGCGGCGGGCGCCATTGGATACAAGGAATTGCTGGGCTTTATCCGCGGTGAAAGGACCCTTACGGAGGCGTCCGAGCTGCTGAAGATGGCAACGAGGCGCTACGCGAAGCGCCAATGCACCTGGTTCGGCGCGAAGCCTTACATCGAGCGCATTGACATTGACGGCGTGCCCGATGAAAAAACATTAGAAAAAATTTCAGAAAAAACGAAAAAAGTATTTCAATTATCATAAAAGTGTGATATAATACTATAAATAGAATGGAGTATTGTATGGACTTTTCCTATCTAGACAGAAATATAGCCGAGGTAAGGGCGCGTATCGAGAGCGCAAAAGCCGAGGCGGGACGTACCGACGAGATCACCCTGGTCGCCGCCGTCAAGAGCGGCGAGGTGGACGAGATCAACTATCTGCACCGCGCGCTTGGCGTGAACAACGTGGGTGAGAATCGCGTGCAGCAGTTTCTCGAACGGTATGACCGGCTGGACAAGGAAGGCTTGCGTATCCATTTTATCGGTCATTTGCAGACCAACAAGGTCAAGTACATTATTGATAAGGTCCATATGATCCACTCGGTGGATTCCGAACGGCTGGCGGTGGAGATCGACCGTCAGGCGGCAAAGCACGGCACCGTAATGAAGGTGCTGGTGGAGATCAACTCGGGCAGAGAAGAGAACAAGGACGGCGTGATGCCCGAGGAGGCGGCAGCGCTCAGCCTTGCCGTTGCCAAGCTCCCCAACGTTGAGCTGTGCGGCTTTATGACCATGGCGCCCGTGTGCGAGAACAGAGCGGATTACCGCAAATATTTTGATGAAATTTCCGCGTTGGCACTTGACATTTGGCAGAAAACATTGGATAATAAAGGGAACCCGATCCTGTCCATGGGAATGAGCGAAAGCTTCCCCGAGGCGATCGCGTCGGGTGCGACGACCGTCAGGGTCGGCAGAAGGTTGTTTGAAAAATAATTTCAAAATAGATAAAATTTACGGAGGTTGACATGGCTATCAAGTTTCCCAAACTGAACAAGAAGGATGAAGAGTTCGACGACGTTTACGGCGATATGTACGACGATATCGAAGAGGCGGACGACGACGTAAAGGTAAACGAGGGACCCCAGTTCCTTGACGAAGAGGAGCAGCCCGAGACCAAGGGCGCGTTCGGCGGCATCAATGAGGCGGCAGTTTCCCTCAAGCTGATGGCTCCCAAGGATTTCAGCGAGGCAAAGAAGGTTGCCGATTGCCTGATGGCAGGCAGCTCGGTGGTCCTGAATATCGAGAACATCGGCGGTAAGGATATCGTGAGATTTATGGACTTCCTCATGGGCGTTATCTACGTCATCGACGGTAACATGAAGCACGTTTCCAAGACCACTGTGATCGTGACCCCCAACAACGTTGGCGTGGAAGGCGATTCCGACATCGAGGAATAAGAGCATTTCGCGGACAGCCGCACGAAAGTGGGGCTGTTTTGCGGTATTTATCGGCGGATGCCGAAATCAAACGCAGGCAGAAGAGGTGTCGTAATGGGTAGTATCGTGTATATGATCGCGAGGCTGGTGATGGCGTTGCTCTCGGTTTTAGAGATCGCGATGCTGATCCGCGCCATACTTTCGTGGTTTCCCAACGCCGCCGATTCTGCCTTCGGCGATTTGATCGCTACCGTGACCGAGCCCGTGATCGCGCCGATCCGCGCCCTTGCCGACCGCTTCGGCTGGTTTCGGAATTCTCCCATCGACTTCTCGTTTATGATCGCGTATCTGCTGATCTTCGTCCTGCAAGGACTTGTCGGCAGTCTTACGACCATGCTGTTCTGATATGCGGAGAGAGGGAGAGGACTCGCTTTTCGAGGCGAGGATCGAGGACCTTTGCCGCCGTGCGGAACGGCGGTGCGAGCCCTGCGCGGGGGATTTTCTGTCACCCGGTGAGGCGGCGGTTGCGAAAACGGTTCTGGCGAAAATTCGCCCCGACGGGATTCCCGTGTTTTTTGGCGGATACGAGGGCAGTGAGCGTACGCGACTGTTGATCCTGCCGTCCTATATGGACACGGGCGCGCCGACAGACGCGAATTTTCTTTTGACCCAGTATTCCGAGGTGGCGCAGGATGCCGTCGCGGCGGTCAAGATCGTCGGGAGCGGCTACCGCACACTTTCTCATCGCGACTATATGGGCTCCGTACTGGCCCTCGGTATTGAGCGAAGTGTTGTGGGGGATATCGTCCCTCTTGACGAGTTCTCCGCTATCGTGTTCTGCGTTCCGGGAATGGTTTCATTTCTCTCGCAGGAGTTGACGAGGATCGGAAATGACGCCGTCCGCACGGTGCCCTTCGATATTCCGAAGGACTTTACGGTCGAGCGGCAGTTTCAGACGGTGCGCGACACGGTTGCCTCCGCAAGACTTGACTGTATTGTGGCGGCGCTGGCAAATCTTTCCCGCGAGAAGGCGCAGATCGCCATTCGCTCCGACGAGGTCGAGGTGGATCATCTGCCCGAAAATCGGGTGGACCGCATCGTGGGAGCAGACAGCGTGATCGCCGTTCGGCGCGTGGGAAAATTTATCGTCCGCAGTGTGGACGAGCAAACCAAAAAGGGAAGATACCGCCTTGTGGCGGACAAATATATATAATCACGCATCAGCATAAAAATAAGGAGACACAAAGGAAATGGCAAAGGATTATTCAAGCACGTTGAATCTGCCAAGCACAGAATTCCCGATGAGAGCGGGTCTTCCTCAGCGCGAGCCTGAGATGATCGCGTATTGGGAATCCATCGATCTGTATCATAAAATGCTTTCCGCGAGAGAGGACAAGCCTCTGTTCGTATTGCACGACGGCCCCCCCTTCTCCAACGGAAATATCCATATGGGACACGCCCTGAACAAGATCCTCAAGGACTTTATCAACAAGTCCCGTTCTATGTCGGGCTTCAAGGTTCCCTTTATCCCCGGCTGGGATAACCACGGTATGCCCATCGAGTCGGCGATCATCAAGCAGAACAAGCTGGATCACAAGAATATGTCGGTCTCGGCGTTCCGCTCCGAGTGCCACGCCTTCGCGCAGAAGTTTATCGACATCCAGCGCGAGCAGTTCAAGCGTCTTTGCATCACGGGCGATTGGGAGCATCCTTACGCGACTATGTCCCCCGAGTTTGAGGCGCGCGAGGTCAAGGTGTTCGGCGAGATGTTCCGCAAGGGCTATATCTACAAGGGAATGAAGCCGGTTTACTGGTGTCCTAAGGATGAAACGGCACTTGCCGAGGCGGAGATCGAGTACCGCACCGACAAGTGTACCTCTATCTACGTAAAGTTCAAGGTGAAGGACGACGCGGGCAAGCTTGCGGGCGTTTGCGATCTGGATAAGACCTATTTCATTATCTGGACTACAACCACCTGGACCCTTCCCGGCAACCTTGCCATTGCTCTCAACCCCGACGAGACCTACGTGGTTGTCAAGGCGGAGAACGGTGAGTGCTATATCGTTGCCGAGGCACTCGCTAACAAGACTATGCTGGAGGGCGGCGTCGGGAAGTTCGACGTGCTCCTCTCCATGCCCGGTCGTGAGTTTGAGTACATGAAGGCACAGCATCCCTTCATTGACCGTGAGTCCCTTGTGGTCAACGCCGACTACGTTACCATGGACAGCGGTACGGGATGCGTTCATACGGCGCCCGGCTTCGGTGCGGACGACTACGTGACCTGCTGCCGTTACAATATCGAAACCATCGTTCCCGTGGATGACCGCGGCTATCAGACCAAGGATGCGGGCAAGTTTGCCGGTATGTACTACGCCGAGTCCAATACCGCTATCCTTGAGGATATGAAGGAGAGCGGCGCTCTCTTTGCCTCCGAGGACATCGAGCACGAGTATCCTCACTGCTGGAGATGTAAATCTCCCATCATCTTCCGTGCGACCCCCCAGTGGTTCTGCTCGGTAGACGCCTTCAAGGAAGAGGCGGTCAAGGCGTGCGAGGACGTTCGTTGGCTTCCCGTATGGGGTGGCGAGCGTATGGTGCAGATGATCCGCGAGCGCGCCGACTGGTGTATCTCCCGTCAGCGTAAGTGGGGTCTTCCCATTCCCGTATTCTATTGCGAGGATTGCGGCGAGGTGATCTGCAACCCCGAAACCATCGACCGCGTTTCCGCCATCTTCGGTGAGAAGGGCTCCAACGCGTGGTTTGATATGGAGGCTTCGGAGCTTCTTCCCGAGGGCTTCGTTTGTCCCAAGTGCGGCAAGACCCATTTCACAAAGGAAACCAATACTCTTGACGGTTGGTTTGACTCGGGCTCCTCTCACTTCTCGGTCCTTCGCGACGAGGAGTGGCCTGCCGACGTATACCTTGAGGGTGCCGACCAGTATCGCGGTTGGTTCCAGGCATCGCTCCTGACCGATATCGGTGCCAACGGCGGCACTACCGCTCCCTTCAAGACGGTTTTGACCCACGGTTGGGTGGTTGACGGTGAGGGACGCGCCATGCACAAGTCCCTCGGTAACGGCGTGGATCCTCTGGATATGATCGAAAAGTACGGCTCGGATATGGTTCGTCTGTGGGTCGCTTCCAGCGACTACCGCGTGGACGTTCGCGTTTCCGACGTGATCTTCAAGCAGCTTTCCGAGGCGTACCGCAAGATCCGTAATACCGCCCGTATTATCCTGGCGAACCTCAGCGATTTCAACCCCGATACCGATATGGTGGCGCTTGCCGACATGGAGGAGATCGACCGTTGGGTGCTTGCCGAGTTCAACGAGCTCGTCAAGACCTGCCGCGAGGCTTACGATGATTTCGAGTTCCACGTGATCTATCACGAGATCTGCAACTTCTGCACCGTGAATCTGTCCAAGATCTACATCGACGTGACCAAGGACAGAGTTTACGTTGGCAAGAAGGACGGTCAGCCCAGACGCGCGGCACAGAGTGCGATGTATACCGTTCTGAACGGCCTTACGAGAATTCTCGCGCCCCTCATCAGCTTCACGGCAGAGGAGATCTGGCAGGCAATGCCTCACGCGGCGTCCGACGTGCGCGAGAGCGTATTCCTCAACGATATGCCCGCTTATGACGAGGCGTACTGCAACGTAGAGCTTGCCGCAAGATGGGATCGCCAGTTTGCCCTTCGTGACGACGTTATGAAGGCGCTTGAGGTTGCCCGCGCAGCCAAGCTGATCGGTAAGTCCCTTGACGCAAAGGTCACGGTCTATACCGAGGACAAGGATGCGGCGGCGCTTCTTGAGAGCTTCGGTGCCGACCTTGCTACCGTTTATATCGTATCTGACGCCAAGGTGGTGGTAGGTAAGGCACCCGAGGGAGCGTTCACCGAAACCGTTTCGGGCATTGGCGTGCTTGTAGAGCTTGCCGACGGCGATAAGTGCGACCGTTGCTGGGCACACTCCACCGAGGGTGAGCATACCGAGGACGGCGGCTTTATCTGCGCCAAGTGTAAGGCTATTATCGAAGGCTAAAAATAGGGGACTGCTCCGCCCGCGCGGCGCAGTCCCTTTGTTGAAAGGACCGTTATGTGGATTTATTTTTTGATTATCGCGGTGGTGGTGCTGCTGGATCAGCTTACCAAGCAGATCGTGCTTCACACCATTCCCGTGGGGGAGTCGGTGAACTTCATCCCCGGCGTCTTCCGCTTTACGCACGTGAAGAACCCCGGCGCGGCGTTTGGCATTCTGGAAAATAATCGCTGGGTGTTTATCCTGATCTCCCTGGTTGCCGTGGCGGCTATGATCGCCTATCTTGTTAAGTACAGACCGAAAAACGGCTGGCTGTACGTTCCCCTTTGTATGATCGCGGGCGGTGGACTCGGCAATATGATCGACCGCCTGTTTTACTACGAGGAGGGAAGCTCCTTCGGCAACGGCCTTGTGGTGGACTTCCTCGATTTTTGCGCTTTCCCCAGACTCTGGCATTGGGTGTTCAACGTGGCCGATGCCTTTGTGGTGGTAGGCGCGGGGATCCTGTTCGTCTATCTGTTTTTGGACATCCTTCGGGATATCAAATCGGAAAAGGCAAAGCAGAAGAACGATGGAGAAGACAATGAAGGATAAGATTCTGCTGATTGCCGCAGAAACGGACGTGGGCGCCCGTCTTGACGCCTTTGTCAGCGCCACGGGTGAGCTGACCCGCTCTGCGGCGGCGCGCCTGATCGAGGAGGGCGCGATCTCCGTAAACGGCAAGGCGGTGGCGAAGAATTATAAGCTCCGCATCGGTGACGAGGTGGAGATCCTTATGCCCGAGCCCGTACCCGCCGAGGCACAGCCCGAGGACATTGCCCTTGACGTGGTGTATGAGGACGGCGATATTATCGTCATCAACAAGCCCGTGGGGATGGTGGTGCATCCTGCGGCGGGCAACGAGCGGGGAACCCTCGTCAACGCCCTTTTGCATCATTGCGGCGATTCGCTTTCGGGCATCGGCGGCGTGGTTCGCCCGGGGATCGTTCACCGAATCGATAAGGACACCAGTGGACTCCTTGTGGTGGCGAAAAACGATGACGCCCATAATTACCTTGCGGAGCGTATCAAGACCCACGAGGTGGGGCGCATTTATTACGCGCTTCTCGTGGGAAATCTCAAGGAGGATCGGGGTACGGTAGACGCCCCCATCGGCAGACATCCCCGTGACCGAAAGAAAATGGCGGTGCTTGGCGCGTCGGACGGGCATTCCCGTCATGCCGTGACCCACTACGAGGTGCTGGAGCGCTATCGCGGCTATTGCTTTGTGCGGTGCGAGCTGGAAACGGGCAGGACCCACCAGATCCGCGTGCATATGGCGCATCTGGGACATCCCCTGATGGGCGACGCGACCTACGGCGGCGGCAAGACCAAATTTGAGCTTGCCAACAAGAGCCTGATGGAAGGACAGTGCCTTCACGCGGGCGAGCTGCGGCTGACTCACCCGAAAACGGGGGAGGAAATGCGCTTTACCAGCGAGCTTCCCCGTGAGATGAAGCTTCTTATCGAGAAGCTTCGCAAGCTATCGTAAATCCAATTTCCAAGGCGGCGACGAGCCGCCTTTTTTTTGACAAAAAATCTCCTTCTTCATATGATGATATTGAGGCCGCGAGCTTCGTGACCTCAGTAAACTTCAAGGAGATGTAACTCTATGTATATAGATGAAAACGATAACAGAACGCCCCGTGAGCGTGTGGACGATTCCTTCCTTCGCCGCATGCTGGGGAGCACGGGCGAGCCGACGCGCCCTGTGACCGACGGGGGAAGCGGATGCAAGAGAGGGGATGGATATCCCTGCAATCCTTCGGCGTCTGCGGATACCCGTCGGCTTGTGAATTTTCCCCTCGGTATGGTCTATTCGCCCATTCAGGAGTGGAGAAACGCCTACGACGTAGATACGGCGCTGGAGAGAGGAACGCTGTTCCGCGAGCTGGATATGCCGTGGGAGGTTGCCGCCCCCACGGGGAAGGGAGGTTGCCGCTGTGATTAACCCTAACAATCGCAATTCCCGTGTCGGTGCTTGCCGAAGCACCGCCTGCGCCTCCGGAAACGGCGGTGATCGCGGATGCCGCGCGATCCTGGACCACCTTCGCGCCGTAGACTTCGCGCTGACCGAAACGGTGCTGTATCTCGACGCCTATCCCAACTGCCGCGAGGCAATGGACTTTTACCGCAAGCTGGTAGCGGAGAGAAAGCAGCTTGTTGACACCTACGAGAGCCAGTGCGGTCCTCTCACGATGTACGGCAACGGAAATAACGGCTGGGAATGGGCGCAAGGTCCTTGGCCCTGGGAAGCCGAAGCAAACGGATGAGAGGAGAGAACGACTATGTGGCTATATGAGAAAAAACTGCAGTATCCCGTAAAGATCAAAAATCCCAATCCTGCCCTGGCGCAGGCGATCATATCGCAGCTTGGCGGTCCCGATGGCGAAGGCGCCGCGGCAACGCGTTACCTCAACCAGAGATACTCGATGCCCTACGACAAGGTTGCGGGGATCCTTACGGACGTGGGAAGCGAGGAGCTTGCCCACGGGGAAATGATCGCCGCCATCGTCTATCAGCTGACCCGCAATATCAAGGAGTGCGACATTATGGGAACGCCTTTCGCTTCCTATTTCGTCGACCATACCACGGGCGTTTACCCTGTGTCTGCCGCCGGTGTTCCCTTTGACGCTAAGTATATCGGCGTGAAGGGTGACGTACTTGCCGACCTGAACGAAGACCTTGCGGCAGATGGTGCAATCTCACAAGAGCGACCTGCAGGCGGGATCCGTCCGCCGAAAAAACTTGACAAAAACAGCCCGTTGTGGTAAAATATTACCGTTGCAAAACAGATTTTTGTGACGAACTGTTCTCAAGAATGGAGTGATTTCATTTATGAAATACGTATCAAGCTGGGATTTTACATTGGCAAATTATGATGCCGTCTGGGCGTTTATGGTGCAGCTGGGACTGCTTCTGCTGTTCCTTCTTTTGGGTAATATTCTTCGCCGCAAGGTTCCTCTGTTCCGGAACTGTCTGATCCCGTCCACCCTTCTCGGCGGCGGAGTTCTGCTGGTCGTCAATATTGTCTGTAAGCAGTTCTTTAACTTCCCGCTGGTCGACAATCGGCTGATGCAGGTCATCACCTATCACTGCCTTGCCATCGGCTTTGCCGCCATGTCCCTGAAGACCGAAAAAAGCACCCACAAGACCAGCCGCGCACAGGTGGTCGAGTTTGGCGCTTTGCAGGGCGGTACCTATATGCTGCAAGCCTTCGTCGGTATCGGCCTTACCATTCTTCTGTTCCTTCTGACCCGTCACGGGGAGAAGATCGTTTCCTACGTTTGCGGACTGATCCTGCCCTTGGCATTCGGTCAGGGTCCCGGAAATGCTCTTAGCTGGGATATCAACTTTACCAACATTCCCGCGACGCAGTTTGCGGGGAACGGAAGCTTCGGTCTGTCCCTGGCGTCCATCGGCTTCGTGGTGGCATCCGTGTTTGGCGTTCTGTATATCAACATCCAGAAAAAGCGCGGCACACTCCGCGTTCGCAAGTCCAATCCCTCAGAGGAGATCGTCGACCAGACCAATCCCGAGGGCAACGAGATCCCCGATAACGAGTCGGTGGATAAGTTTACCCTGCAGGTAGGCTTCGTCGCCCTGGCATACGCCCTTTCCTTTGGCTTTATGGCACTGCTGGGAGCGCTCTCTGACTTTACAAATAGCATCGCGTGGGGATTCAACTTCCTGTGGGCGTCCCTTGCGGCTATGCTGATCCGCTTCATCGTAAAGCGATTGCGCCGCGGAAAGGTGATGTCCCGTGAGTATATCAACAACTATCAGATGGACAGAATCTCCGGCTTCTCCTTCGATTTGATGATCGTTGCGGGCGTTGCCGCCATTGAGATCAACGATATCAAGAACTACATCCTGCCCATTGTGATCTTGAGCTTGGTGGGAATGGTCATCACCCACGTGTACATCCGCGCCGTTTCCAAGGAATGCTTCAAGGGCTTTGAGCACGAGTTCTTCCTTATGAGCTTCGGTACGCTGACGGGTACCGCCTCCAACGGTATGATCCTGATGAAGGAGGTCGATCCCGGTCTTCGCACCCCCACCTCCAGCCTGTATATTCTTTCCAATTTCCCCGCGATGGTAATGATCGCACCCCTGTTGTTCCTTTTGAATTTCGCGGGGCAGTCGCTGACCAACGCCATCATCGCGTGCGCCATTTTCTTCGTTCTGTGGTCGGTCTATTCCGTATTCCTGTTCCGCAGAAGGATCTTCAAAAAGCGATATAAGGACGCTCCCGAGGTGGTCTGGAAGGACGAAGAATAAAAAGTCCATAAAAAAGCAAAGGGCTGACCGTTTGGTCAGCCCTTTTATGATCAAGCCTTTTTGTTGCGGAAGGGGAGCTTTTTGTTCTGAACGAGATAGATCACACAGAAAATGATATAGGCGCCGAGGCAAACCGCGAATATGTAGATCGGCGTGTTGACGTACCAGCCGAACCACTTGGAAAACCGGGAAAATACGGCGAGAGGGGAGTTGCCGGGGCCGATGAAAAACATATTGATGTGTTCTCCAAGACCGTACCGAACGGTGCAGTTGACGGCAAAGGCAACGCCGCAAAGCACAAGAAATGCTTTGGTCGCGCCCACGTAGTCGGAGGTTTGATTTCCGCCGCGCTTCGAGAAGCAAAGAAACAGACCGATAAACACCAGCAGCATATGCCAAACGAGGGCGTGGACGGTCAGGAACCAGTAGTCAAGGAGCAGACCCGATGGCTCCGCGAAGGCAATGGCGCCGCCGAGGAGATTGTACAGCACCATAAAGCTATACATACCGCGTTGCAGCTTGCCGGGCTTGAGCCACGGCGCGATCAGACACATATACATGGGAACACTGCAGAGCTGGAAGGGGAATTCGCCCCAGCAATATTCGTTGCGCTCCACCACGAAAAAGTAGAATAGCTGCTTGAAGACCTCCCAGCTGACAAGAATAACGCCCAGAACAAACAGGATCCGCCCCGCGGTCCTGTCGCTGACCTTCCGAAGCCGCCACGCCACGAGGGCGCACAGGGCAAAGCCGATCAGGGTATATAAAATGTGAAACGCGCCGTAGGACGGGATCCGTTCCATTGGCCACGCCATGGATTCCAAAAACGCATCCAGCGCTTTTGCCATACGATCATCTCCTTTTGCATTGGTGTCTTTTGCTGAAAAGAGCAGGACGATGTCCGAGAGTATTATATCACAGAATTATACCGATTGCAATCACATAATAGGGAAAAGTGTCGAAAAAGAGAGGATCGTATTTTGCCGTTGAAAAATACCGGGCTATATGATATAATGTGAAAAAGGAGTTTACGGAGAGAAGGAAAGAGGATGCCACTGCAGATCATCAGACAGGACATTACCAAAATGTGTGTTGACGCTATCGTCAACACGACCAACAGAGAAAAGATCGGGTACAGCGGCGTGGATCTTGCCGTGCATACGGTGGCGGGAAGCGGACTTGACGAGGAGTGCGCCAAGCTGCCGCCTCTCAGTCTCGGTCGGGCGCAGATCACGGGAGGCTACCGTTTGCCCTGCAAATACGTGATCCACACCTCGGGACCCACGTGGTACGGAGGGACCCACGGAGAAAGTGAGATCCTTCGCTCCTGCTATTTTGAATCCCTGAAGCTTGCTGTAGAGCACGGCTGCGAATCGGTGGCGTTTCCGCTGATCAGCTCGGGTGTGTACCGCTTCCCTAAGGATCAGGTGCTGAAATTCGCCGTTCGCACCATCACAGAGTTTTTGTTTGATCACGAGCTGACCGTTTATCTGTGCGTCTTTGACAGGGAATCCTATTCCTTCAGCCAAAAGCTGTTTTCGGATATTAAGGCATTTATTGACGACGGCTACGTGGATGAGCACGACGACGATTTTTACGATTCGGAATGCGTAAGAATGGCCGAGGAGCTACCCTTTGCGCCTATGATGGCTCCTATGGTGGAAAAAGCCAAGGCGCCCATCGGCGGGTCCCTTCGCGAGTATCTTGACGAGAAGGATAAGGGCTTTCGGGAAATGCTCTTCGAGCTGA
Source organism: Eubacteriales bacterium (assembly GCA_045121195.1). Lineage (GTDB taxonomy): Bacteria > Bacillota > Clostridia > Oscillospirales > CAG-272 > RGIG8775. The sequence goes on along the minus strand of JBGVFO010000180.1, from coordinate 12,877 downwards.
TCGACGCCAGCGGAATGAGTGACGTGGAGTGCTACAAAAAGGCGAACGTAGACAAGCGCACCTTCTCCAAGATCAAAAGCAACAAGAGCTATAAGCCGTCCAGGCAAACGGTCATCGCCTTTGCCATTTCTCTGCGGCTAAACCTTGAGGACACGCAAGCCCTGCTCGCCACCGTAGGCTTTACGCTGTCCCAAAGCTCGGTGTTCGATAAGATCATCCGTTACTTTATTATGAATGAAACCTACGATATTTTTGAGATCAACGAGGCGCTGTTTGAGTTTGATCAGCCCTTGCTCGGCGCGTTGTAAAGAATGGAGCTGCCGTGAAGGACTTTGATAGAATCTTTACAAACGAGGCTTCAAGGGTGGGCTGTATCCTCGGCTCGTCCCGTGTGCTTTTTATCAAAACGGGGCAGGGCGGAACGATATACGGAGAAGGGGACAGGTATTTGAGGCTGGCGACTTACGCGAACACGAAATACGGGTGCTCGGTCTTCGTTGCGTCCACGGTGAGTGACGGCAGGGAGGAGTATGACCGTGAAATGCGGCTGGTCAGAGAATGCAGCGGCACGGACGATATTGATATTTATTATCTGGGCTTCTCCAAGGGTGGCTTGATCGGATGCTGGTACGGCGCGGAGGAGCCAAGCGTTAAGCGGTTGGTTTCGGTAAACGCACCGCTCATGATCAACTTCCAAAACCGAACCCGCCCCGCATTGAGGAAATTTGAAAAAGGGCGTGTGACGATGGTGTACGGTACGCTGGATCCATCGTACGGCTACGTTGAATTTTTGAAGGACGACGCTACGGTAAGGGTGATCGAAGGGGGAGATCATCGGCTCTCAAACGTGGATTTTCGGTTTGAGCAGCTTGTGGATGCATTGCTCTCGGCTTTGTAAAAGTCCCCCGTCAAGCGACCCTCCCTCCTTTTTTGTGTGCTACAATACAGGTACAAAACAAAGGAGGCATTCCCATGAAAAACAACGTAACAGAGCTGGTATTTATTTTGGACAGAAGCGGCTCGATGTCGGGCTTTGAGGACGACACCGTCGGCGGCTTCAATTCCATCATCGAAAGGCAAAGGGCGAAGGATGGCAAGGTCTACGTTTCCACCGTACTTTTTGACAATGACAGCGAGGCGATCCACGACAGAGTGGATATTGACGAGATCAAACCGATGACGCGAAACGATTATCAGGTGCGCGGTTGCACGGCACTTCTCGACGCCATCGGCGGTGCGATCCATCATATTGGAAACGTACACAAGTACGCCCGCCCCGAGGACGTACCCGAGCATACCGTTTTCGTTATCACCACCGACGGAATGGAGAACGCAAGCCATCGCTATTCGCGGGCGGACATCCAAGCGAAGATCAGGCGGCAGACCGAGCGCTACGGCTGGGAGTTTATCTTCCTTGCCGCCAATATCGACGCGGCGGAAACGGCGGAAAGCATCGGTATTCGCCGTGAGCGCGCGGCAAATTACCGTCAAACCAAGGAGGGCGTTGGCAGAAGCTACGTGGCAATGTGCGAAGCCATTACGGCGGTAAGAGCGTGCCAAGCCGAGAAGATCGATCTCGACGCCTATCTTAAGGAGGAAGCATGAGAGATTTGCAAAGCAGGATCAAGGCCGTTATGATTGGCCACGCCGTGGGAGATGCCCTGGGCGTCCCCGTGGAATTTTGGAAGAGAGAAACGCTGGAGAATGACCCCGTAACCGATATGCGCGGCTACGGCTCCTACGACGTGCCCGCAGGGGCGTGGTCGGACGACACCAGTATGTCGGTTGCGGCGCTGGACAGTCTTGCCGACGGTAGGGTTGATTATGACGAAATTATGGGTAACTTTGTCAAGTGGATCGAAGACGGAAGGTATACACCTGCGGGTGAGGCGTTTGATATTGGACGCACCTGTCTTGCGGCGCTTCGCCGTTATCGCGGAGGCGGCGTGGCGGCAACCGAATGCGGTCTTACGAAGGAGCTTTCCAACGGCAACGGCTCCCTGATGCGGATCCATCCCTTTTCGATGATGTCATATTACTGCGGCGACGTCAGCCGCCGTTGGCAGAGCGTGATCGAGGAGGCGTCCGCGCTGACCCACGCCCACGAGCGCTCGAAATTGGCGTGTAAGATCTATACGTTTCTGATGCTCCATCTTCTGGACATTCCCTCCAAGGAGTCGGTAAGAATAGCCCTTGCTATGGCGAATAATACCTATCGGAAAAGCGCGGAGTACGAGAGCTATGCGCGCCTTTTCTCGGTAGACTTCGAGCTTCTTCCTCGGGAGGAGATCCGAAGCTCGGGCTACGTGGTGGATACGCTGGAGGCGGCGACGTGGTGTCTGCTGACCACCGATAGCTATCGGGCGTGTGTGCTGAAGGCAGTCAACCTCGGGGGCGACACCGACACCGTTGCCGCCGTTGCGGGCGGCCTTGCGGGGGCGCTGTACGGCTATGAGGCGATTCCCGAGGCGTGGCGCGACACCCTCATCGGGCGGGAAGCCATCGAGGAGATCTGCGAACGGGCAAGCCGAAATTGGCGTTGAGCCCCTTTGATTCAAAAACCGTTGTAGGCTTCGGCTTGCGGCGGTTTTTTTGCCGTGGGGCAGGGGAATGCGAAAAAAAACGGGCTTCCTTGCATATGGATAAGTGACAGCACTTACGGAGGTATGGTATGAGGAAGCAAGAAGAGATTTGCAAAAGCGTATTCAAGAACGGCATCATAAACAAGGAAATATATACCGCCGCGTGGATCTCTCTGATCGATCAGATCAAAGAAAACCCGTATTCCCCCCACGCGGAGGCAGGAAAATGAGGGAGAAAGCGGCTATTTATTGCAGACTGTCCGAGGAGGACAGAAACAAACAAAATGCCAATGACGATTCGGGAAGCATCGGAAATCAGAAGGCGATGCTCCGTGACTATTGCGATACTATGGGGTGGGAGATCTACGGGATCTACAGCGACGACGATTACGCGGGCTCCGACCGAAGCCGCCCCGAATTCAATCGCCTGCTTGCCGACGCGGAGGCGCGAAAATTTGACGTCGTGCTATGCAAGACCCAGTCCCGCTTTACCCGTGAGCTTGAGCTGGTGGAGCGATACATACACGGGCTGTTTCCCCTGTGGGGCATTCGCTTCGTCAGCATCGTAGATAACGCCGATACCGCCAATCGGGGGAATAAAAAGTCCCGTCAGATCAACGGGCTTGTGAACGAATGGTATCTGGAGGATATGTCGGAGAGCATCAAGGCGGCGCTGGATAGCCGTCGCAGAAACGGCTTTCACATCGGCTCCTTCGCTCTTTACGGATATAAGAAGGATCCCGACCTCAAGGGGCATCTGATCATCGACGGGGAAGCCGCCGCCGTGGTGCGGGAGGTGTTCACGCTTTTCTCGCAGGGCTACGGCAAGACCGCTATCGCGCGGATGCTGAACGATCGCGGGATCCCCAACCCCACCGAGTACAAGCGGAGGCAAGGGCTTCGCTATCAGCATCCCGTCGGCAAGACCGGCACCCTTTGGAGATACTCCGCCATCGCGGATATGCTGAATAACCAGATCTATATCGGCAATATGGTGCAGGGAAAATATGAAAGCGTTTCCTACAAGTCCCGCGTGAACCGCCCCCGTCCGAAGGAAAGCTGGTACGTAGTGGAGGGGACTCACGAGCCCATCGTTGACCGCGCGCTATGGGAACGGGTACAGAGGATGCTACGGGAGCGCGCCAAGCCGTTTGCAAGCGGCACCGTCGGGCTATTTGCGGGGAAGGCGCGGTGCGCCTGCTGCGGGTATACGCTGCGCTCCTCCAAGTCGGGTGGCAGATACTTTTTGCAGTGTCCCAGCCGTTACGTTTCCAAGGATGCCTGCGAGGGGGCGTTTATCTCGGTGGAGCGTCTTGAGAGGGCGGTTATCGGTGAGTTGAACCGCTTATCTGCCGAGTATCTGGATTGGGACACGCTCGCGCGCAACGTGGAATTCCACGGGGCTCTTCTCGCACGGAAAAAACGGCTTGCGGACGGGGTCAAAGCATATCAAACCAGCTTGGACGAGTACGCGAAAGGGGTGCGGGATCTCTATCTTGATAAGGTCAAGGGACTTCTTTCCGAGGCGGATTTTATCGCGCTGTCCAAGGAATTTACCGCGCAAAGGGCAAGGCTTGAGGCGCAGGTGGCGGAAGGCAAAAGGCAGATCGCCGAGATCGACGGGGAAATTTCTCTCGGGGACGGTCGGGAAATGCTCCGAAGGTACGTTAACGCGGAGCATCTGACGCGGGAGACGGTAGAATTTTTGATCGAAAGGATCCGCGTCGGAAGGCGCGTACCGGGGACGCGTCAGGTGCCGATAGAAATTCACTGGAATTTCTGAAAGCTTGCTCTTGTGAGGGTGCGGCAGAGCAAAAGGCGCGCGTGACCTACGATAACATTTTGCGTATGACCGACGATCCCGACGTGCGTGAGCCCATCAAATTCTTGCGCCAGCGCGAGATCGTGCATTATCAGCGCTTCGGCGATGCCCTCCGTATCGCGCAGGATCACTTGAATTCCAAGAATTTCTACGCCTATAACCCCTCCTTCGACAAGAAAAAATAAAGAAAAAGACCCGAACGGATCTCCGTTCGGGTCGTCTTTTACGGCGCGCGGTAATAGGTTTCTCCCACGGTAAGGTTGTTCGCGCCTATCAGCTCGGTGACCGTGACGAATTCGAAGCCCATAGCATCCAGTCGCTCTAAAATGATGCAGGTCGCCTCGTAGGTGTTTTGATAGATCTCGTGCATCAGAATGATGTCGCCGTCCTCCACGCCCCGAAGGGCGTTTTCCACGATGGCGTTGACGTTTGCCTCCGCAGTCGCCGCGTCCGCGCGGGACTTGTAGCGCCAGTCCTCGGTGTCAATGCTCCAGTTGATAACGGGATATCCGCCGAGGATCGCCCGTTCCTTGGTAATATGTCCGCCGGGGGCGCGGAGCAGGGTGACGTCCGCGTCTATGTATTTCTGAATCGCTTGCTTGGTCTGGCGAAGCTCGTTCAGATACGCCTCCTCGGGGCAGTCGTCAAAATAGATGCTGTGCGTGTAGGCGTGAATGGCGTACTCGCAGCCGTGACTGTGGGCGTATTGCATCGCCTCGCCCGTCTTTGCGTTGATGCGGTTACCTACCACGAAGAAGGTGGCGGCGCCGCCGTATTTGGCAAATTCATCCACCAGCTTGTAGGTCAGCCGCTGAACGGCATCGTTGTCGAAGGCGGGTCCGTCATCGTAGGTGATCGCCACGCGCTTTTTGGGAGTAGGGGGCTCGGTTTTGCTCTCCGTTTCGGATTCGGTTGCCGATTCCGATTCTGATTCCGAATCGGTTTCGGGGTCTACCATGACAGGAAGCCACTCGCTGCAGGCACAAAGGATCAGTGACAGCAGTAGCAGAAGGGCGAATAAGCGAATGTGTTTCATACGGCTCCTCCTTTTGACAGAATCTTTATTCAGTATATCACGGCAAAAAAAGAAAGTCAAGGCAGGGGAGGAAATTTCTGCTCTGCTGTTGCTTTTTGCTGAAATCTGTGGTACAATGAAAAAAACGGTTGTACGGAGGGAATTATGCTGAAGATCGAACGGGATTCTGTGATGAATCTGGAGAACGCTATGCGCGGCGCGCGCAATCCCATGAATAGCTGGGCGAAGAGCGACAGCTACTACGATGAGGACGGAAATTACGTCTACGGTCCTGCCGATCTTGAGTTTGGCGGGCGTCTTTGCCGTGCGGGCGGCGATCATCGGAAGTTTATCCGTCAGATCTTTGTCAGCGTGGATATTACCGCTCCTCTTTACTGGTGGAAGGAATTCGATACCTATAAGGTAGGTACGGTCGCCAACTCTACCTCCACCATGCATAAGATCCATTCCAAGCCCTTTGAACGGGACGATTTCAGCTACGACCGTCTTGATGCCAAGGGAATTGAGGTCCTCGACGGGCTGATCGCGTATCTTGAGGCGGAGCGTCAGCACTTCAACGAAAACCGCGAGGACAGACAGAGCTGGCACAATATGATCCAGCTTTTGCCCTCCAGCTACAATCAGATGCGTACCGTAACTATGAACTACGAGAACCTGATCAATATGTATTATGCAAGAAAATCTCATAAACTTGCAGAATGGCATACCTTCTGCGACTGGATCGCGGGACTGCCTTATGCCAAGGAACTGATCCTTGTTAAGGACTGATTCTATAAAAAATAGACAATTCAGCCGAATTATTTTAGTGCAAAAATGGCGTTTTTGGAGATTATTGTCCAAGAACGCTATTTTTTCCACAAAAACCTTGACCTTTTTTTCGTTTGTGTATATAATATGAAATATGGTGCATAACCATGCAAATGTTTCATTTCAGGAGGTTCATTATGAACAGAGTTTACAACTTTTCGGCAGGCCCTTCCATGCTCCCCTTGTCCGTACTCGAAAGAGCAGCATCCGAGCTGGTCTGCTACGGAGATTCGGGAATGTCAGTAATGGAGATGTCTCACCGATCTCCCGATTATGAGGCGATCATCAAGGACGCGGAAGCAAAGCTTCGCGAGCTGATGAGAATCCCCGACAACTACAAGGTGCTGTTCCTTCAGGGCGGCGCGTCCACCCAGTTTGCGGCAGTTCCCATGAATCTGATTAAGAGAACCGGCAAGGCCGACTACGTGGTTTCCGGTCAGTTCTCCGGCAAGGCGTACAAGGAAGCGCAGAAGATGGGCTACGACGTCAAGTGCGTCGCTACCACCAAGGACGATAATTTCGATCACATTCCCACGGTTACCCGTGATATGATCCGTCCCGACGCGGCTTACGTGCACGTTTGCTTCAACAACACCATCTACGGCACCAAGTATTCCTATATTCCCGACACGGGCGATATTCCGCTGGTTGCCGATATGTCGTCCTGCATCATTTCCGAGCCTGTTGACGTTTCCAAGTTCGGCGTGATCTACGCGGGCGCGCAGAAGAATATGGCACCCGCCGGTCTTACCCTCGTTATCGTCCGCGAGGATCTTCTCGATTACGCGGAGGAGGATATGCCTACCATGCTGGAGTGGAAGACCATGGCGGAGAACGATTCCATGTACAACACGCCCCCCTGCTACACCATCTATATGGCAAAGCTGGTGTACGAGTGGATCCTTTCCATTGGCGGTCTTGAGAAGATGAAGGAGATGAACGAAAAGAAGGCGGCTCTTCTTTACGATTATCTTGATAATCAGAGCTATTACATTGCTCCCGTCAAGAAGGGAAGCCGTTCTATGATGAACGTTACCTTCGTGACCGGAAACGCAGACCTCGACAAGAAGTTTGCAAGTGAAGCCTCCGCCGCCGGTCTTAAGAACCTGAAGGGTCACCGCAGCGTAGGCGGAATGAGAGCATCCATCTATAACGCTATGCCTTACGAGGGCGTAGAGAAGCTGGTTGCCTTCATGAAGGATTTCGCAGAGAAAAATCCCAAATAAGGAAAGGGCAATACAATGAAAGTTCAACTTCTTAATAAAATCGCAGCTGTCGGAACCGACAAGCTGGATCCTGCGGTCTATGAGATCGCCGCAGACGTAGAAAATCCCGATGCCATTATGGTTCGCTCGGCGGCAATGCACGATATGGAATTCGGTGACAACCTCAAGGCCATCGCCCGTGCGGGTGCGGGCGTGAACAACATTCCCATTGACAGATGCTCCGAGCAGGGAATCGTGGTGTTCAATACCCCCGGCGCCAATGCAAACGGCGTAAAGGAGCTTGCCATTTGCGCGCTTCTTCTCGCCTCCCGTAACATCGTTGGCGGTATCAAGTGGGCAGAGTCCCTTGAAGGAACCGAAGGCGTTGCCAAGGCGGTTGAGGCAGGTAAGTCCAAGTTCGCAGGCTGTGAGATCGCGGGCAAGACCCTCGGTGTTATCGGTCTCGGCGCCATCGGAGGTATGGTGGCAGGCATTGCTACTCATCTGAAGATGGACGTTATCGGCTGTGACCCCTTCATCAGCATCGCGGGCGCATGGCACCTCAATCATCACGTTTCTCAGGCAAAGACCTACGACGAGATCTATAAGGTTGCCGATTATATCACCCTTCACGTTCCCGCAACCCCCGATACCAAGAATATGATCAACGCCGAATCCATCGCCAAGATGAAGGACGGCGTGAAGATCATTAACCTGTCCCGTGCCGATCTTGTTGACGCCAAGGCAGTCAAGGAGGCGCTTGCCTCCGGTAAGATCTCGGCGTACGTTACCGATTTCCCCACCGAGGAGATCGTAGGCGTAGAGGGTGCCGTTACCATTCCTCATCTGGGTGCCTCCACCGCGGAGTCTGAGGACAACTGTGCCGTTATGGCGGCGCTTGAGCTTGACGATTACCTCCGTTACGGTAACATCAAGAACAGTGTGAACTTCCCCAACGTGGATATGCCCATGAGTGCGGCGGTTCGCGTTTGCGTGCTTCACGCCAACGTTCCTGCGGTGCTTTCCCAGCTGACCAGCGTACTTTCCGCAGAGGGCATCAACATCGAGAATCTGACCAACAAGTCCAAGGGCAATAATGCCTATACTATGCTCGATATTTCGGCGGCTCCCGCCGAAACCGCCATCGAAAAGCTTGCGGCGGTTTCTGGTGTGTACCGCGTAAGAGTGATTCAGTAAATCTGCTTTTTAAGGGCGTTGCCTCGGGCAACGCCCTTTCTTTTTGAGGGAATTTCTTTTTAAGGTTGACAAGACAGGGATTCTGTGATACAATAAATAAGTAAAATCAATACTTATGGGGAGTGGGTTTTATGAACGCATTTGCGGATCTTCACTGTCACGCACTTTGCGGCGTTGACGACGGAGCTCCCGATGAAGCTACCATGTATGAAATGCTTCGTATGGCGTATCAGAACGGAACGAGAGCCTTGTGTTTGACACCGCACTGCAGCGCAGAGCATATGCCGCCGCAAGCGCTTGTTGACGCAGCGTTTGCCAAGGCGCTCCACTACTGTCGGGAGAATCTGCCCGATATGGAGCTGTATCTTGGTAACGAGCTGACCTATCGCTTTGGGTGCGTAGAGCTACTGACGGCGGGAGAATGCCGAACGATAGCCGATAGCCGATACGTATTGGTGGACTTTTGGCTGGTTCCCGACGTGGCATCGATCCTTCGCGGCGTGGATAATCTGCAAAACGCAGGCTATCTGCCTATTGTGGCTCACGTAGAACGATACGATTGCTTCGGCGGAAGAATGAAGGAGCTGGCTCGGCTGATCGAAACCGGCGCCGTCATTCAGGTCAATGCGGAATCGCTGCTCGGCGGACCGTTTTCACGGGCGGGGCGCACGGCAAGACGCTTGCTCGCAGAGGGCTGGGTTGACGTTGTGGCATCCGACGGACACGATACGCTTATGCGCGCGCCCACACTCGAAGCGGCATATGGAACCGTACGGAAAAAGTACGGTGAGGAATATGCTACTCGCTTGTTCTCCGAAACGCCCGGGCGGATCCTTCGGGGAGAAAAAATCGACCAAAATCGGTAAAGAGAAAGGAAGAACTCAAATGAATGCGACAGAAAATATGGATGTGATTTCCATGAGCTTCAAGGATATGGTATCCTTGTTTGTGAAGCGTTTGTGGCTGATCCTGCTTGCGGCATTGATCGTAGGCGGCGCGTGCTTTGCTTATCTGACCTACACTTATGAAGAGGAATATACCTCGAAGTCCACCATCTACCTGTTCTACAAGGAAGATGGAAGATCTGGCTCTGCGGCGATCTCGTATCTCGAGATTGCTCTTTACACGTTGAACGACTGTGAGCAGATCATTACCAGCCGTCGTGTGCTGAACAGTGTAATTGAGGATATTTTGAATGATACCGATCTGCCTCGCGCGTGGAGAAAAGAGGTAGACGAGATGGGATACGGCGGACTGAAGAGAAATATTTCCATTTCCAACGTGTCCGAGTCCCGTGTCCTTGAGATTTCGGTTCGCACCTCCGATCCCGAGCTTTCCAAGGAGATCGTAGACAGAATCTGTGCCTACGGTGCCAGCGAGATCAAGTATTATATGGGCTTTGACCAGGTGCGAGTGCTGGATGAGGGAACCCTCAACCGCACCCCCTCCAACTCGGTTAACATTCTGATTCCCGTGACCCTTGCGATTCTTGCGGGTCTTCTGGTTTATGCGATTGCGCTTTTGATCAGGCTGAACGACAACAAGGTGAATTGCGCCGAGGATGTCGAGAAGTATCTGGGCTTGAGTGTGTTGGGTGAGATCCCCACGTTCAACGGCGCTACCAAGATCAAGAAATACTATTGATCTTAGAGAAAAGAAAAGAGGTTGATCGTATGAGAACAGTAGAATTAAATTTTGGTGAACCGAAAAAATACTTTATCGACGAGGCGTATAAGACCCTTCGCGCGAATATTCAGTTCTGCGGTACGGATGTAAAGGCAATTGCTATCACGAGCTGCCATCCCAACGAGGGTAAGTCCACGATGGCAATAGAGGTGGCAAAATCCCTTGCCGAGGCAGGGAAAAAGGTGCTTTTGATCGATGCGGATCTGAGAAAGTCGGTTATCGTAAAGAAGTATGCCAGCGAGGCGGGCATCTGCGGTCTTAGCCAGTATCTTTCCGGTCAGAATACCCTGGACGAGGTGCTGTTTGCGACTCAGATCGAGGGCTTCCATATGATTTTCTCGGGACAGTTCCCGGCAAACCCCGTAGAGCTTCTTGGCTCCAGCACATTCGGCAAGATGATCGAGGAGCAGACTAAGGTATATGATTACGTGCTGGTCGACACACCTCCCCTTGGCGTGGTTATCGACTGCGCGGTTATCGCGAACGCCTGCGATAGCGCGATCATGGTATTGGCCGCAGAGAAGGTTTCTCTTCGCCGCGCTAACGTGATCAAGAACCAGCTTGCCAAGAGCGGCGTACATATTTTGGGCGTTGTTCTGAACAAGGTTCGCAACGGAAGAATGAGATACCCCAAGCCTTACGGACCCTCCGGCTCTTATTCCAAATACGGGAAGAAGGATGGCAAGAAACAAAAGTCCAAGGCTGCAAAGGACGACGAATAAAGGAAAAAAGGACCGATACTTCGGTCCTTTTTCTATGAGGTGCGGATATTGGTGAAAATGATCCTTTTTTTGCTTTTTTTCTCGGAGTTATTGTTTAAAATAACCGATAAAAACAAGAAATTTTTGAGAAAAACTCATAAAATTGAATAAAACTAATTGACAAAACATAGGGATTTGTGCTATAATATGTGCAGTTAGTTTTATGAAACCTTTCGAGGCGTTACTGTAGAAGGAAAGGAAGGCGAAAAATGGAAATAGCAATCATTGCCAATGACACCAAAAAAGAACTTATGACGGAATTCTGTATCGCGTATTGCGGAATCCTCAGTAAACATAATTTGTGTGCGACCAGCATCACTGCAAAATATATCAGCGAAGCAACGGGTCTTGAGATCGAGCGTCTGCTGACCGGCGAGCACGGCGGTGAGGAGCAGATCATTTCCCGCCTTGCGTATAACGAGATCGACGTTCTTCTGAACTTCAGAGATACCCGTCCCAGCACCACCTACGACGAGGTGGAAAACGAGATGATGCGTATGTGCGATCTCTATAACATTCCCGTGGCTACCAACATTGCGACGGCAGAGGTTATCATCACCGCTCTTGACCGTGGTGATCTCTCCTGGAGAGAGATCTACAATCCTCGTTCGGAGTACAATCAAAAGAGAAAAACAAGAGAAGTATAAAGAAAAAGTGGAAGACGAAGTCTTCCACTTTTATTGTTTAGTCATCCGAGTCGGGTTGCTTGGGTGTTTTTCTTTTTACCTTTTTCACGCAAAGGACAAGGACGAACGCGGCGCCTGTTCCGAGAACGGCGATAACGATGAGCGTGGGGAGTGAGTACACCAGCCCGACAAAGAGGGCCTCGCAGCCGTCGGCGAAATTCTTCCAGCTTTCGCGGAACGCCGAGGCAACACGGGTGCCGAAGGAGTCCTTAGGCGTGGTAATGGGGGTGTATTCCACTACCTCGTCGAGGGTCATGGTGACGGTGGAGTAGGCAACCTTGTTATCGTAGACGCGAAGCTGTGTTTTGTAGGACTCGATCTCCTCGATAACGTTGTACAGGCGGTCCTTGATCTTGAGAAGATAATTGACGTCATCCGACTTTTTGAGCATTTCCTCATAGGCGTCCCGCTCGCTCTCCAGAACGCGGATGCGGGATTCGATATCGTAATACTCGGCGGTGACGTTGGAGCTGCTCGTGGTCTGCGAGGTGACGTTCACGAGATCGCCAACCGTGCCGAGAAACGAATCAAGCTCGCCTGCGGGAAGGCGCAGGGTCATACGGGCGGTGCGGCAGTATTGCGCGCTGCTATGGTAGCTTTTTCCCGTGACGTTGACCGATTGCTCATAGCCGCCGAGGGCGGCTACCGTCGCGCGGATCTCGTCAAGGGCGCGGTCAAAGTCCCGTGTTTCCGAATACAGGCTGACGTTGCGGATCACCTTTTCGGTATACTGCGACGTGCCGATGGACGTGCTTTCCATTTCTGCGGGAACCTCGGTGTAGCCGCCGTTCATACCGTAGGAAAAATCACCGTCTACTTCCATTTCGATCTTGTCAAAGTATCCGTCTGCCACGTTTTCGACGTAGGCGTCGTCCATCTCCGCTTTTCCCGCGCCGCAGGCAGCGAGGATCAGACACAGCACGAGGGTGAGCAAGCTGAGGACAACCAATTTGCTTCGTTTCATCATGTACCTCCGATTTAAGGTCGGGAAGCCGACCGAATTTTGGTATTCTATCCATATAGACGATAAAAATACGCGAAGGTTTCAAAAAAGTAAAGGAAATTGTAAATTGATGTTTATCAGCGCAACGTCTT